>NZ_JBSICF010000006.1:0-266995 GCF_056156705.1 Acinetobacter sp. Li1LvA2 | reverse complement strand
TCTAAACCGATATACGGACCCTTAAATTCAAACTTAAGATCATTGTTGTGATAATCCTCTAAATCAATATTAAATTAATTAGACTATCTTTATAACTGTCTGCGTGCATGTTTTAAAGCAGTGCGAAGACCTTCTTCTAGAGTAGGGTGATAGAAAGGCTTCTCTAGAATGTCATTTAACGTCAATTCCTCACCTATTATCCAGCTTAATAAATGAGCCATATGTTCTGTTGCTTCTGTAAATAATTCAGCACCAAGAAGTTTTTGACTTTCTTTCTCTATATAAACCTCAATCGCACCTCTGTTTTTCCCAAGAACTATAGCTCTTCCTTGTCGTTCATAAGAGGCTTCACCTGTAATAAAATCTATACCATTGTCTTTTAGTTGTTTATAACTTTGCCCGACGATCGCCATTTCAGGATGACTGAATACAATTCCTAATGGGGTAAGCGTCTTAACTGAATTAACCTGTGGATAATTCAAACAGTTATAAACAACTTTTTTCCCTTCATGTGCTGCCTCATGTTGCAGTGGTGTTGAGGTATAAGCATCACCAACGATAAAAATTGGATATGTATCTAACTGCTTGGTTTTTGTATTTATAGGTAATAACTTAATATCTTTAAAAGAGTTATCAATATTTTCTAGTTTTAGAGTATCAATTAAACTCGTACGACCTGTTGCTGCTAAAACATATTCAACTTTGAGAATTTTCTCTGTTTCATCAAGTTGGTAAGTTAATACAGCGTTTTCTTCACTGCATTTAACTTCATTTGGTAGAGTTTCGAATAGAATTTTTAACTCTTTACCTAGCTCTTTTTGTGCAAGTTGTTGAAGCCTAGAACTAGTAAGTACTCCAATCCGTTTACTACGAGCAAAGATTGTAGTTTCTACACCTAAACGATGCATTGCTTGAGCAATCTCAAGAGCAATCACACCACTTCCAATAACAGCAATAGATTTAGGCAGTGTTTTTAACTCAAATATTTGATCTGTTGTTATAAGACGATTACCAAGTTCTTTCTTCCAGGTTTGATCATAATTAGGAGTTGAACCGACAGCGAGAATAAAACTTTTTGATTGGTACTGTTGCCCATTAACCTCTATAGTTTGTGAATCAATAAAATGTGCTTTACCAGAAATTTTATGTTCTGCAGGCCATTGTTCTACATCTTTTAATGTTGCTTGTGTAAAACGATCACGTAAAGTTTGTACGTGCTGCATCACTTGATCTGTATTAATTTTTGCAGATACATTCAAAGCAACCTCTTGAGCATTTTGAATGTCAAACATGCGGTTTGCTGTAGAGATGAGGACTTTACTTGGCATGCAGCCTACACGAGCACAAGTGGTATCCCATGGTCCATCATTTATAATTAAAATATTATTGGTATGTTTAACGGCTTCTTTATATGCGCTAATACCAGCAGTACCTGCGCCAATGATAATAATATCGAACATTGTCATTAAGCTATTTTAATAGATATTTAGAATATATAGAAAAACCCTCTTGAACAGAGGGTTTGATTCTAATTATTTAGCTTTAAAATGTAAATTTTTGCATAAAAGGTGTTTTTAAAGTGGTTGAAACAGTCCCATTTTGATTAATAGATTGACCTTCAATACTTATACCATTAATGATATGTTTAAAATTTAATGCAGTTCCATTCGGAGACTGTTTAAAAGTGAAAATATTTGGTCCTTCTAAATAAACACTGCCATTAAATTTTTGTGCATTCGTTGTTGGAGATTGATTCTCAACACGACTTCCTTCAATACCAGTAATACTTGGTAGACTCAATACTTGATTGCCACTGAGTTTCACTTGATATGTCGCATTGTTCGTATTGCCTGGAGTAGAGTTCACAATGAATGAAATTGGCTCTGCAAAAGGAACATTTGGATTATCATTAATAAGTACGTTGAAACCAGAACCACTCTGAACTACGTAGAGATCACCATCAGTTGATGTATTATCTTTATATACACTCATTGCACCGGTAGTAACTTCTTTTTCGGTTGGTTGACCTGTTTGTGGATCTTGAACAGTGGCCGTTGTAGTAATTTTATAATCGCTTGTCGTTGAGTTAATTAATACAAATCTTTTTTGTTTGGTTTGTTGGAGTCCCCATGATTGTTGGAATGGATATGCAAAAGCTCCAGTAATTGTTACATCTTGGAAGTTTTTATCATTATTTTCATTTTGAAAAATATAAATTCTGGTATTAGATTGATATTCCTGTAGATTTGGAGAGATATTGTCAGAGGCGAGTTTAATATTCTTTAAATCATCTGCTGTAATATCAAAATCCCAATCATTATAACCTGTAAGTAATGATTTTATTTCTTCCCCTTTAAAAACGTAGCAGGCGCGATAGTCGGTAGTACTATCTATAAAACATTTGTCACGATAGTGGTCGGAGTACTTGGTAAGATCTACTTTGCGAATATCTAAGGTTAACTTGAGTGGACCTTGAGCGAAAGTGTCTAGTGCGTGATCAATGTAACCTTTTGATAATTTTTCATCGTTAAGATCATAGGCGCCAAACAAATATTTTCCTTCTTGCTTTACACTATTTAAAACAGAAGTAGCCAACTCTTGATCTGTTGATGGTGTGGTTGGTGTTGTTGTAGAGCCTGAACTTGAATTTTGGTTATAGTAGCCATCACCGCCACCTCCACCACAAGCTGTCAAAAAAGCAGCCAAAGTAATCCCACATACCCCATGAGTAAGTTTCATCATTATCCCCAATTAAAATGATAAGTTATTTAAAATAATTTTTTAGATTTATAAAATAACATATATTTCATGAGGTTGCTCATTATATTTATGAGCAATTAGCTAATTAAATTCTTGTACCCATAGTTACTCCAACCGTAGGTTTTACTTGCATTGAGGAGCATGCTGTAAGAATTAAACAGCTTAAAAGAGCGAATATAAATTTATTCATAAAAATTAATAATTGATTCAAAAAAGATTTAAATACTTTAGATCAATATTATTTTTAGTTCTGTTGAATTCATGCAGAGATATGCAAAATAAGTTATCAAAAAACCCTACTTTAAGGAAGAAATAGGGTTTTATGGAATATTAATTTCTTAAAATTAGTCGTCTAATAAATCCATTTGTTTTGCTAATTGATATAGATTATTTGAACGGTTTCCTGTGCGGCAAAACATAAGTACAGGTTTTGGCAACTCATTGTAATGATTAGCAAAAGTACGTACATCGAGTTCTGTAATTTGTCCAGCTACAACAGGTTGATAAACATAGTCTAAACCTACTTGGCGTGCTGCTTCTTCAATTTGAGCACTTGTAGGCTGTTCTGGGCCGCCTTCCATATCTGGTCGATTATTGATAATCGATTTAAATCCTTTTTCTACAACTTGGCCAACATGCTCTGGACCAATTTGACCTGCGAAACCAACATTATCTGACATTTCGTCACTCCAAAATTTAACAAAACCTCTTATGCTGTATCATAGCATTAAGCTTAACCTGAGATACAAGACACTCTTGTGTTGTTCTGACTGAGAAAGTTATGTCTTATAGCTAAGTTATAAATTTTAAAAACGATCATCGCGCTATTTTAAAATTGGTTATTCATATTCTATTTCAACGGAGCACATATGCACGCTTATACGGTTGAGCCTTTATATGTTCCATGTGGTCAGGAAACGATCGCAGCTGATTTTTATATTCCTAAAACAAATAAGAAATCTGCCGTAATTATTATGGCCCATGGTTTTGCTGCGTTGCGTCAATTTAAACTCATCCAATATGCTCAGCGGTTCGCCCAAGCAGGTTATGCTGTTATTTTGTTTGATTATCGATATTGGGGTGGGAGTACTGGCAAGCCTAGAGAAATGGTCTCAATCAATTCACAATTAGAAGATTGGAAGACCGTTATTCAATATGCTTCGACCTGTAAGCTTGTAGATAACCGAAGGATTGTACTGTGGGGAACTTCTTTAAGTGGCGGATATGCACTAAGCCTAGCTTCTGAATTAAAGAATATTCAGGCAATTTTAGTACAAATTCCTTATGTAGATGGTGCTGAAACTGCCAAGCTCTATCCTTTGCAACGTTATCCTCAAGCATTGAAGTTATCGAGTCAGGATTATATGGGATCAAAGATGGGGCTTAATCCAAAGAGGTTGCCTGTGGTTGATCAACATAACTTATGCTTTATGCCTACAGCAGATAGTTATTATGGCTATCTATCGATTGTGAATCCTGACTATTATTGGAGCGGGGAAGTCCCAGCTCGCGTCTTCTTTAATTTGATGCGATACCGTCCAATTCAGGTTGTACGTCAGATTAATATTCCGGTTTTATTTATTGCAGCCCAAAAAGATTCACTTATTCCTATTGAGTCCAGTCGCGAAGCCGCGACAAATATTGCACCTTTTGTGAGTTATCATGAGTGGGATATGAAACATTTTGATATCTATCACGGTTCATGGTTTGAAAAAGCAGTGATAACCCAATTAGAATTTTTACATCAGCATATAGGAGTGATGTAAATGATTATTGTATGTGCATCGTGTGGTGCTAAAAACCGAGTTCCGGAAGAAAAACTTCCTGAGCAACCAAGCTGTGGGCAATGTCATCAGCCATTGCTACCGCTTGCACCTATTGAACTAAATGAGCAAAATTTTAGTAACTACATCACGAATAGTGATTTACCTATTCTCATAGACTTATGGGCAGAATGGTGCGGACCCTGTAAAATGATGGCTCCACATTTTGCGCAGGTCGCAAAACAGAATCCAGGCGTTATTTTTGCCAAGATTGATACCGAAGAATCTCCTCGCTTGAGCCAAGCTTTTCATGTGAGAAGTATTCCGACACTTGTCTTAATGAATAAAACGACAGAGGTCGCGCGTATTAGCGGTGCATTACGTGCGCCTGAATTGCAGCAGTGGCTCGATCAACAACTTCAAACGAATTTCGGGAGCTAAGGTGTCAGAAGCTTATACCAAACCAGAAGGAATTTTATCCTTACAAACGATTGCCATGCCAGCAGATACAAACTGGAGTGGTGATGTGTTTGGTGGATGGATTGTGTCACAAATGGACTTGGCTGGAGCAATTCACGCAGAACGTTTCAGTCGTGGCCGTTGTGCTACGATTTCCATTAATCAAATGACCTTTTTGGTTCCGGTAAAGGTTGGCTTTGTCATTAGCTGCTATACCAAAATCTTAAAAGTTGGAAATACTTCTATTCAGATGCAAATTGAAGTTTGGGATAGTCATGATGACTCTCGTGCGCCAATACGTATTACTGAAGGGGTCTTTACTTTTGTAGCAGTGGATGTAAAAGGTAATAAGCGTCAAATACCCGAAGAAGCAAGACAAAAGTTTTTAGATACTCAATAAAACGTATAAAGCCTGAATATCAATATTCAGGCTTTAATTTCGACAAAGAACTCATTTTTAGAATTAAAACATCGTATTGGTATTTTTGCTTTGCTCTGGAATATTTTGTATCACATCCCAATGCTCTACGATTTTTCCATTTTCGACACGAAATATATCAATAATTGCTCTTCCTCGATCTTTTTCATTTTCAGTCGAATGGACATGTAAAACGACAAGATTACCTTCAGCAATTGCACGTTTAATCTCATTTTTAGCTTGAGGATTGTTTTGAAATTTTTCAGTGAAGAAATTAACAAAAGGTGCTTTCCCATCTGGTACATTCGGATTGTGCTGAATATATTGTTGACCAATATAACGGTCTGCATATTCTTTGACTTTATGTTTTAAAAAGACGCCTTCATAAAAGTCGATGACTATTCTTTTGTTTTGAGCGCTTACTTTATCTATCGCTTCTGATTTGGTCGAAGTTAATTTACTGGTTTTAACGTGAGGTTCAGTCGCATGAGTCGTTATTGTTGTAAATATTAAACTGGTAAATAAAGAGGAAAGAATCAGTATTTTTTTCATTTTGACCTCAAGATACAAAAAATAATTTTTATATCTTGAGGCAAATAAAAATCTAAAAATACTTTAGATTAGTTATTATTTCTTACGTTTAGGTAACCATGCCCACAGCATCTGGCACTGGATTGGTTCATTGCCTGCATCATCAATGACTGTAACCGGAATCACAAGTTCACCTTTCTCATTAGCTGCAATAAACTTTTGCTGTTCAGCAGACAATGTTGCTGTAGCAGTCAAACCACCTTCAACCACTTTTAAATAATCTACATGCAATGATTTGATTAATAAAATGCGGTTATCAGGAATATGTAAACCCGTTAGAAAACCTGTTGCAGTTTCTGCTAAAAGAGCCATCGCCGCAGCATGTACTCCTTTAATATGATTCTGCATGTTTTTCTGGTTTTCTAAACGGACAGTAACGTGGTTTGAGTCTACTTCCAGATAGCGGATATTTGCTGTACCAACCATTGGCACGATACGACCAAACGCCTTGCTCCAAAGCGTGCTCCGAATACCTTTAGGGAATTTTGAAGTCGCTTTTACCAGTTTTGATAGACGATTGGATTGAGACATGGAATTACCTTAGCTTTGAATGTCACGAAAAGAGATTAATCTTTAAAGTTATTAAACTGTAATGGCACACCAAATTGCTGTTCACGTAAAAAATTCATGACTTGTTGTAAAGTGTCACGCTTTTTATCTGTTACACGAATTTTGTCGCCTTGGATAGAAGATTGCACTTTAACGCCACTTTCTTTAATGGCTTTATTAATTTTTTTTGCAGTATCTGAGTCAAGACCGTCTTTAAGTTTAATTACTTGTACAAAATTTTTGCCTGAAGCAGCAGCTTTTTGTGGATCAAGTGCTTGTACATCAATTTTACGTTTATAAAAGTGATTTTCTAACATGTTGTAAACTTGTTCACACTGGAAATCACTTTCTGTACTGATTTTAATTTCTTTATTTTTTTCGTTTATTTCGACTGAAACATCATGACCACGGAAGTCAAAGCGTGTTGCAATCTCTTTTTGTGTGTTTTGTACAGCATGATTAACCTCAAATAACTCTAATTCAGAGACAATATCGAAAGAAGGCATAGTTTAGACCTTTACAAAGTGAAAGAATATTTGAGATGCTAAGAGGGTTTTCTTCATTTGCCAAGTGTTGTTTACATCAAAGGAGTGCACAATGATCCGTAAACAAGAAATTACAACATTTGAATTCCCAGAAAATGCTGTTATCTGGGATGTCCGTGATACTAATGCTTATGCAGAAGGGCATGTTAAAGGTGCGGTGAATCGCCCGATTAATGATTTGAATGCTGATATTTTGAACCAGGTCTCTGCGGGTCAGCCGATTTATATTTTATGTGGTGGTGGTAGCAAAGCTCCTCGTGCAGCTGAGAAACTAGAAGGATTGGATGCCTCGCGTGAATATGTCGTGCTGATGGGGGGGACACGTGCAGCTCGTGATGCTGGCTTGCCTCTAGAGCAGGGCGCATAAAAAAAAGCACCCTAGGGTGCTTTTTTATTGAAGAGAACTATTGCGGTTTGTGTGGTTTGAAATACGGCTTTTTAGGTTTTACTTTTTTTTGAAATCTTTGTGGATTCAGTTTTTGTAATAAGCTGTCCGGTACTGGGCAAGCCTCTCCTAATATCTGGGCAACCAAGATCTCGCTGCATAGCGGAGCAAATAGAAAGCCCTTAGAACCAAGACCTGCAAAAGTAGCAATTCGACTATTCTCAAGCATTTTTCCAACAAGAGGAAAATAATCTAAGCTTTGTGCACGGATAGATGCACGGCCTTGCCATGTCGAAGTGGATGGTAACTTTTCTGCATATGCAGGGAATACACTGTGGATTAATTCAAAGTTATGCACATGGTCTTCGGGAAGCACATCTTCATCTTCACGATTTGGGTAAAAAGATGCACCTAAAATCATCTGTGAAGCATCAAGTTGCATGCAATACCCACCATAGCTATAAGCTTCATTTAAAGGCAGGGGAGCAAAAGAATTATTAACCCAACTCACTTGTCCGCGTATTGGTTTTAACTTTGGATAGCTTTCAAATAAAGCAGCACTTCCCCGAGCACAGCACACAACAACATGGTCTGCCTCAGCAATAACCTCATTATCAGTATGCAATTGCACTTTATTTTCAAAAGGAACCAGTGCTGTGACATGGGCAATTTTTAGAGCAATTAAAGGGTGTTGTAAAATTTCATCACGTAGTTGATGTGGTGAAACAGAACCCGCTTCGGTTAGTGAAATGCTAAAATATGCGGTTTCAAGTGAGTTTGTTGAGTGGGTAACAACTTCTGCTGGATATTGGTTTACAAGATCGAGAAGTTCATCCGCATTTTTCAATGCGATTTGTTGTATTTGAAGTGGACGGAATGCTTGAAAATTTTTATAAAAATTTAAGGCATGTTGCCAACTTAAAGTCATGAGATGTTCATGGCTTTGTTCAATCGGACATAGTTTAGGATTAAGCAATGCCAAAGGGTTTCCAGAAGCGCCAGATAATGCTTCTGTTTGCTCGTATAAGGTGACTTGATGCCCGCGTGCTGCAAATGCCCACGCCGTAGTTAAACCTGCTACACCAGCTCCTATAATCGCAATATGCTGCTGTTCATTATCCAATGACTGAACTTGGTCTGATTGTGAGGATTCATCATCAGATTGAGGTGGATTCCAGATTGCTTTGAGCATTTCCCGTTTATGCCGAAAACCACGTGGACGAGAAATACTAACACCATGCGCTTTTAGCCCACGTTTTAAAACACCCGCGACACTAAAAGAGGAAAATGTGCTGCCATAGTCAGAAAGACGAACAATATGGTTTAAAACGTTTTGTTCCCACAGCTCTGGATTGCAAGAGGGCGCGAAGCCATCTAAAAACCAAGCATTTACTGCTTTAGTTTTAGCTATGCTTGGGAAAATGTCTTGTGCATCTCCTAGCCATAGGTCGATGCTAAAACGCTCGTTAGGAAAAGTTAAGCGATGACATCCAGCAATAGGGAGCGGATATTGTTCAATTAATTGCTCTGCAAGTGGTTTAAGCTCATCCCAGACATTTAAAGCACGAATAAGGTCAGCTTTACTTAATGGAAATTTTTCAACACTAATTGCATGTAAATGACTTTGATTATCTGGACGAACTTGTTGCCAAAGTTGCCAAAGTGCAAGAATGTTTAAACCTGTACCAAAACCGGTTTCTCCTACACTGAAATATTCAAAATCTTTTAGATGGGCTAAGCGTTCTGATAAGTCATTACCATTTAGAAAAACATGTCGTGTTTCAAGTAAGCCATTATCTTTAGAGAAATAGACATCACCAAATTGTTTGGAAATGGGAACTTCGATACCATCGATTAATTCCCAATCCAGTTCTGCTGTTTGGATACGGTTTGATACGTTCATTTGGTTTAATAGATTGCTTGGATTTACCACTGACGTCGACGTTTTGTATGGATATAACTAGCGATAAAGAATCCTAGCAATACGCCACCCGCTAAGGTAACCGCGCCATATAAAAACATTTGCGCACTACGTTCGCTTTGTAAGACTTGAACCTGAACAGAGAGGCTGTCGTTTTTTAACTGTAGCTCTTGGTTCTGAGCGAGTGCTTCAAGATTGGCATGTTCTAACTGTTTTAAGCGAGATGCTTGATCTTGAACTAAAGCTTTGATTTTCGCATCTTGCTGTTGTTTATTCTTTGCAAGTTGCTCAGCCGTGAGTGGTTTTGTTGCGGTCGACACCGTTGTAGAAGCTGTTGGAACTGGTTGATTCGCAGCCTGAGTTGAAGGCGCACTTGGAGGAGTCGTTGCTGGTGTGGCAGCAGGTTCAACTGCACTAGCAGTTGAACAGATCAAACACAAGCCAAGAAAGCTTTTGATTGCAGGGTGCATATGATTACCCTTTTGGAAATGCTTTATTAAACGGTTTTACATCAATATGAGCGTAAATGCCTTCTTTGAGAAATGGTTCTTCTTTTAACCATTCGTCTAATGCTTCGCGACTGTCGAATTCAACAATCATGGTACTACCATAGAAGCCTGCTTGTGGATCATTAGGATCTTTTGGCATAGCACCTGCTGTAACAAGACGACCTTCATCATCAAGTTTTTGTAAACGTTCGATATGCTGAGGGCGTATTGCTAAGCGCTTCTCTAGAGTTCCTTCGTTATCGGTACAGCTTAGAACAAAAAAAGGCATGTGATCGTATCTCTGTAATCAATCAGGAATCATTTTAAGCTTCAGGTGACTTAAAATGTTTACGTAAAATAATGAACTGAATAATGATAAATGAAAACATCACAATCATGTCACCAAATGCAGTGAATTCACCCCAATATTTTCCGCCGTGAAATAAAAATGCAAAGAACACATGCAAACAAGACATCACCACAAACATGACTGCCCAAGCGAAATTTAGATTTTTCCAACCTTTTTCACTTAACTCTAAAATAGGATCAAATAAACGTCGTATGAGTGGCTTACGATCTTTACCAAACCAAGGTGAAACCAAGAATGCGCCTGCAAAAACCAAATTCAAAATTGCAGCTTTTAGACGAATATAGAAATCATCACTTAGCATGAGCGTGATGCCACCAAAAATCACAGTCATAAACAATACAAACCATTGTTGTTTATCTAAACGGAATTTTTGGAAAACAAATAGGGCTCCATATACCACGAGCATTGAAATAATTAGACCAGTAGTTGCTACGAGAATATTATTATTATCGGCACCACCAGCAGACCCGATCAGTTTAAGTAAAGGATGCTGTGTGTCGGTTGGATCAACTGTTTTGTATAAATAGAAGAAAATAATTAATGGAACAAAGTCCAGAAGTGCTTTCATGTTAGAGTATCTGATCAGGTTTGGTGAATGGCATAGTATAAAAGATGCAAGGTATAGATTTACATACACATAGCAATATTTCTGATGGAACTTTGTCTCCGGAATTACTGGTGCAAGCTGCTATTGATGTGAATTTGCATACTTTGGCTTTAACTGATCACGATACAATGGATGGATTGCAGCGAGCTAGAATTGCAGCACAAGGTCATGATTTAAAAATCATTTCTGGTACTGAGATTTCGAGTCAGTGGTCACGCCCAACAACTAAAAAAAGTTATGGCGTACATATTGTTGCTTTAAACATGCAAGATGAAGCCCCAATTTTAGAAGCATTAGAACAACAAAAAAGAGTTAGGGCGCAAAGAGCTAAAGTCATTTGCGATTTATTAGAAAAATGTATTGGTTTTCAAATTTATGAAGATGTTCTTGCCAAAGTTGAAGATCAGGCTGACCGTGTGACAAGAACTCACATTGCTAAAACATTGGTCGAGAAGAATATTGTAAGCCGTCCTCAACAAGCATTTGATCGTTTCTTAAAAGAGGGAAGACGTGCCTTTGTTAAGTTTGAAGGGTTAGGATTAAAAGAAACAATTGATGTGATCCATGAAAGTAAAGGGCTGGCGGTTTTAGCTCACCCAACTCGTTATGATTTATCTGCAACTAACATTCGATATTTAATTGAATTGTTCGCAACTTCAGGTGGAGATGCAATTGAGCTACCTCCACCCATGGAAACGTTATCTACTCGCCAGATGGTCGATCGGATGATTGAGCAATATCAATTAGCTGTATCGATTGGCAGTGATTTTCATGGTGAAAATATGCCATGGATTAAATTGGGAAATACACCTAAACCAACGGTTAATCAACAAGGTATTTGGGAACGTTTTCTCTAAGAGACTTTAGAGCAAATTGTTATCTTGAGCCTGAATTGGTGGTGGGGTAGGTTTACCCAAAGTTCCTAAAAGCTCAATTTCGATACTACGTACCATCGCATCTAAAGGTAAATCATTACTTTGAGTCCCGAACGGCTCTTCAATTTCCGAACTTAGTGCATCAAGTCCTAAGAATGTATATGCCAAAATTCCAACCAGAAGCGGTGTCGCTAAACCAAGCAAAGAACCCAGACTAAACGGCAACATAAAACAGAAAAAATAGACAGTACGATTGAGCAAAACTGAATAGGCAAATGGAATAGGTGTATTAGCGATTCGGTCGCAGCCAGTTTGTACGACACTTAAATCTGAAACATTTTTATTCATTTGCGCATAGATGATGTCAGAGATTTCACCCTCTTTAAGCGCTTGTAATAATTCCCAGTGAATAAGGCTCAACGTGTACTGAGGGGCATTATTTTGCTGATAGAGTTGGGTGAGTGCTTGCTGACTCATACCACTGGTTTGAATTAACTCAGTTGGGTTCGCAGTCTGACGACGTAAACGATCACGTAACACATTAGCAAAAACAATCACATGCTGAATAACACGCTCTCGACGAGCTTGAGTTAAAATACGACAGTCACGGTCAAAATGGCGCGAAGTTGCAATTAAAACACCCCATAATTTTCGGGCTTCCCACCAACGGTCATAACATGCAGTATTTTTAAATCCTAAGAAAATAGAAAGTACGACACCAATGAGCGTAAAGCCAACTAAAGGAATTTCTGGAAAGCGGTACAGATTGATATATTCCACGCCACCAATGATTGACGAGATCAACATAACAACACCTAGAGAGGGAAGAATTTTAGGTAAAATCGTTCCTCGCCAAGAGAATAAAACTTTGAAAATACTAGGTTGATCACGAACAATCATTTTATTTTAAGCATCACTATTTTTGTTTTGATCTTCTAGGCTTAGTTAAGCTTTGTCAATATTATTGAACTGATCTTGTTGCGGGGTTGAGCAGTTGTTGTTCAGCAAATGAAAAGCTTCCTTCCGGGGAGATAATAAAATGATCTAGGAGCCGTATTTCAACAAGTTGGCAGGCATGTTCGAGTTGCTGAGTTAAGGTAATATCTTCGGCAGAAGGCTGCGCTGAACCAAATGGATGATTGTGTGCAATAACGAGTTGGCAAGCATGTTGTTGTAAGGCGTATCGTAAAGTTTGATTGACCGAGACCGCACAATGCTGCATTGAACCAAAAAATAGCTTTTTAAAATGAAGCTTTCTTAATTCTGGATCTAGACACAGCACGGCAAAGACTTCTTGTTTTTCGCCTTTTAATTCATAGCGTAAATAATCTAAAACTAAATCAGAAGAGTGAAGACTAAGATTATTCTTATGAAAGTGATGATTGAGATAACGCCGTCCAAGTTCTTTAACTGCCAATAATTGAGAGTATTTCGTTGCTCCAATTCCATTAAATTGAGTTAATTCACTTAACGATGAATCAAACACTGCATTTAGGCTACCAAAGTGTTGAATGAGTAAACGTGATAATTCGACTGCTGAATGTTGCCTTGAACCTGAGCGAAGAAAAATCGCCAATAGCTCCGCATCAGAGAGACTTTGAGGGCCTTGTTGCAATAACCGTTCTCTTGGCCGCTCTTGTTCGGGCCAATTTTTAATAGAAGTATTCATATTCCCCAGCATAATTCGCTTAAAATTTTATTTTGTTTGCCCAATCAATCTTGGGTCTGCGCGTATTTAATGCTATTGTGAGCGCCACTGCAACAGTAAGGTATCCTGTTCGTGAGCTTTGATCTAAGTGTTATTCCTCATAAAAACATTGTTTTAGCTGTTACTGGCGGAATTGCTGCCTATAAAAGTGCCATCTTAGTCCGCCGCCTCAAAGATTATGGCTTTGATGTGCGTGTAGTCATGACACATGGTGCTCAGGCATTTATTACCCCACTAACTTTTCAGGCTCTTTCTGGGAATCCAGTTCATACTGAACTTTTAGACCCTGCGGCTGAAGCTGGAATGGGACATATTGAATTAGCACGTTGGGCTGATTTATTACTAGTCGCACCTGCAAGCTGTGACACATTGGCAAAATTTGCGAATGGTTTAGCAGATGATTTGCTCAGTACAGTGTTTTTGGCAACAAAATCTCCTGTTTGGGTTGCACCTGCCATGAACCAGCAAATGTGGGCAGCCAAAGCAACTCAGCGAAACCTACAAACTTTGGTCGAAGATGGTGTACATGTGATTATGCCAGATGCGGGTGAGCAAGCGTGTGGTGATGTCGGGTTAGGACGTATGCCAGAGCCAGAAGAAATTGCAAGGCAAGTCGCAGGGTATTTCCATCAGGCTCAACGTGCAATTGCTGAAAAATTTGGGTTGTTGGCAGGTAAGCGAGTTGTGATTACGGCTGGGCCAACACGTGAAGCAATTGACCCTGTTCGTTATATCTCGAACCACAGTACTGGCAAAATGGGCTTCGCTTTAGCTGCTGCCTGTTATGCTGCGGGTGCACAAGTAACTCTGATTGCTGGACCTGTAAGTTTAGATACACCGAATGGTGTAAAACGAGTAAATGTTGCTTCAGCAAGACAAATGTTAGATATCAGTATGGACTCGTTAGAAACAGGCTGTGATATCTTCATTGCAACCGCCGCAGTCGCTGACTATCGCGTAGCAGAAGTTGCCGAGCATAAAATTAAGAAGGCAGGGGATGAGTTGAATGTTTCCCTTGTAAAAAATCCGGATATTGTGGCAACCATTGCGGGTCAGGAAAAACGCCCATTTATGGTGGGCTTTGCAGCTGAAACACAAAATGTTGAAGAATATGCGGCAGGAAAGCTGGTCGCTAAAAAACTAGATATGATTGCATGCAATGATGTATCACGTGCAGATATTGGTTTTGCTTCTGATGAAAATGCGATGACGGTTTTCTTTGCTGAAAACTATCACATGAAAAAACGTGAGTTAGAGAAAGCATCTAAGCAAGAAATTTCTCAACAGTTGGTTGAAGCAATTTCTGATGCATTGCGCCGTAAATGATATATGTTTTAAATAAAAAAACCGCGAATTAATCGCGGTTTTTTTATATGTCTTACTTTATCTAACTTAAGGAATGTCATCTTCAAATTCAGGTTTAACCTGAACGATGAAGTCCTGACGATTAAGACCACGCCATAAGGCAAAAGCTGTACCGATATAAATTGAAGAGTAAGTACCTACAAAAACACCAACAAACATTGCCACAGCGAACCAGTGTAGACCATCACCACCTAAGAACATCATTGCTAGAACGACTAGCAATAAGGTCATTGATGTATGAATGGTACGACGTAAAGTTTCGGTTAAAGCAATATCGACGATTTCACGAGGAGTCGCACCGCGAATTTTACGGAAATTTTCACGTATACGGTCTGACACTACAATGTTATCGTTAAGCGAGAAGCCAATAACAGCAAGTACCGCAGCTAAAACTGTAAGGTCAAACGGCCACTGGAATAATGCAAAAGCACCAATAATAATGATGATGTCGTGGAATAAAGACATCACGGCACCCATCGCGAGTTTAAACTCGAAACGGATCGTCACGTAAATCAACATTAAAATAAGAGCAAGCGCAACAGCACCAGCAGAGCGAACATAAAGCTCGTTACCTACTTGACCACCTACAGAGTCTACTTTATGAACTTCTGCGGTATTATTTGGCAACTGTACAGCCTTGGTGATGGCATTTGTAAGGTCTTCAACCTTAACTTCTTGTACTGGCATGCGCACAAGTAAGTCTTTATTACTACCAAGTGTCTGTACTACAGCATCTTTAAAACCAGCTTTGTCGAGTGCTTGAATAACTTCTGACTGATTGGCTGGTTGAGCATAGTTAAGCTCAGCTGAAACACCACCTGTAAAGTCCAAACCTAAGTTAAGACCTTTAGTCGCAATAAAGAAAATACTCGCTAGCGTAATCAGGATCGAGAAGATTGCCGCAGGTTTAGCAATCTTCATGAACGGGATGATTTTTGCATCATCCGGACGTCCATATTGTTTTGAATCTTGTTGAGTCACTTTAGTCATCATCGATCTCCTTAAATGCTCAACTTTTTCAAATTACGGCGTTTACCATAAATGATTTGTACAATTGCGCGAGTCACTGTAATTGCAGTAAACATCGAACATACGATACCAATCATTAATGTTACGGCGAAACCTTTGATCGGGCCTGTACCAATTGCAAACAAAATGAAAGCAACAAGGAACGTTGTTAAGTTCGAGTCAAAAATCGTGTTATAGGCTCGATCATAACCGGCCACAATGGCCTGTTTGGGCGAGGCTCCCCAGAGCATTTCTTCTCGAATACGCTCACATATCAGTACGTTCGCATCGACAGCCATACCAATGGTAATAACGATACCCGCAATACCCGGTAAGGTGAGGGAAGCTCCAATCCATGACATGACTGTTAAAATCATTGCCAAGTTAACAACAAGTGCAAAGTTAGCGATTAAACCGAATACACGGAAGAAGACCACCATCCAGATTGCAACAAGCAAGAAGCCGATTTGAGTTGATAATACGCCTTTATCAATATTTTCTTGACCAAGACTTGGACCAACCACACGTTCTTCAACAAAGTACATTGGCGCTGCCAAAGCACCTGCACGTAGCATTAATGCAAGTTCTGATGCTTCTTGAGGAGAACTTAAACCGGTAATACGGAAAGTTGAACCTAAAACGGCTTGAACTGTTGCAGCATTAATAACTACAGATTCAGTGTATGGAGTACGAACTTCTGTTTGTGCACCAGTTTTAGGATCTGTGACATAAGTAATTTTTTGCTTATTTTCGATAAACAATACCGCCATGCGTTTACCAACAGCATTACGAGTTGCATCGGACATAAGCTTACCGCCAGCACTGTCGAGGGTAATATTTACCTCGGCACCACCAGAGTCTTGGCTAAAGCCAGAACTTGCATTTTGAACACGCTCACCCGTTAAGATACGGTTACGTTGTAACAAAAGTTGACGACCGCTATCTAAAGACTCATAAGCAAAAACTTCTGTGCCCGGGGGTAAAGGTTGACCATTATATTTACCTGTATATGGGTCAATATATTGATCATTTGAGTCAGAAACTAAACGGAATTCGAGGTTTGCAGTACGGCCTAAAACACGTTTAGCTTCAGCTGTATCTTGCACACCTGGTAATTCAACAACAATACGGTTGCTACCCTGACTTTGTACCAATGCTTCTGCAACACCAAGTTCGTTAATACGATTACGTAATGTTGTTAAGTTTTGGTTTACCGCATATGACTGGATTTCCTGACGACGTACATCTGTATAAGTAAGCTTTAAAGTAGAACCTGTAGAGCTTGCTAATGCCTGTTGAGTATATTCATTCCCATTACGACGTAAAAAATCCATTGCTGCATCACGGTCAGCATTGTCAGCAAATTGAACAGTGATTACATTGTTTGTTAATGCAAGACTATTAAATTTGATTTTGTTTTCACGGAACTGACGACGCAAATCGGTGGCAGAGGTTTCCATACGTTGGGCAACGGCTTTGTCCATATCTACTTCAAGCAAGAAGTGGACACCACCACGTAAGTCCAAACCAAGTTTCATTGGTTTTGCGCCAATCTTTTGCAGCCATTCCGGTGTGGTTGGTGCAAGGTTTAGGGCGACAACATATTGATCACCTAAGTCACGGCGTAATACTTCTTTTGCTTTCAACTGTGCTTCAGAAGAGCTGACACGCAAGAGGGCAGCATTATTTGTAAAAGTATTATCGTGACTTGCAATATTTGCTGTTTTTAAAATTTGCTCTGCTTTTTGCACCACACTTTGATCAATTTGGGTACCAGCTTTGGCACCGGAAATTTGAACGGCGGGCTCATCCGGATATAGACTAGGCAGTGCGTATAATGTACTGACTACCAGAACAACCAGAATCAGTAAATATTTCCATGCAGGGTAACGCATTCGCTTTCTTCTTAAATGAAAAAGTCGTGCTAAAGCACGACTGTTTTATGATTAAAGGTTATTTAGAGTGCCTTCAGGTAATACTGAAATTACGCTGGCACGCTGAATTTTTACTTCTACACCACGGCTAAGTTCAACAACTGCATAGTCACCTTCAATTTTGGTCACTTTGCCCATTAAACCACCAGCGAACACAACTTCACTACCTACACCTAAGCTTTCGATTAAAGAACGGTGCTCTTTAGCACGCTTTGCTTGAGGGCGCCAAATTAAGAAATAAAAGATTGCAACGAATACAACAATCATCAAGATGTTTGGCAAAATACCTGTAGTTGGGCCAGCTGCCGGTGCTGCATGTGCAGCAGAAATTAAAAAGCTCATTTTGATTTCCTAAAGTTAAAAATATGAGTCAGATACCTGACATAATCCTAATTCGTTTTGCAATTTACCTTGTCTTGAGGTTGAGCGCAAATCGGGCTTATTCATCAACCGGACATGGTGGAACTTCTAAACCACGACGGGCATAAAAGTCCTGAACAAATTCATCAAATGTGCCATTCTCTAATGCATCACGCATACCTTCAGTTAAACGTTGGTAATAACGTAAGTTATGAATGGTACCGAGCATAGACGCTAACATTTCTCCACATTTTTCAAGATGGAATAGATAAGCACGGGTAAAGTTTTTACATGTGTAGCAATCACAATGTGGATCGAGCGGGCTTTGGTCATGACGATATTTACTATTACGAATACGTACCAGACCATCAGTGACAAAATAATGACCGTTTCGCGCATTACGGGTTGGCATTACACAGTCGAACATATCGACACCGCGGCGCACCGCTTCAACAATATCTTCCGGTTTACCAACGCCCATCAAGTAACGCGGTTTGTCCTGTGGCATTTTGCTTGGTAGATAATCTAAAACTTTGATCATCTCATCTTTAGGTTCACCTACAGATAAGCCACCAATCGCATAACCGTCAAAGCCAATTTCAAGAAGGCCATTTAAAGACTCATCACGTAAGTCTTCATACATACCGCCTTGAATAATGCCAAATAACGCATTCTTATTTTTGAGTTCATCATGATGATGAGTTTTACAACGTTTTGCCCAGCGTAAAGAAAGCTGCAATGATTTTTGTGCTTCTTCATGCGTTGCAGGATACGGCGTACATTCATCAAAAATCATGACTATGTCAGAGTTCAATACCTGCTGAATTTCCATAGAAATTTCAGGCGATAAAAACACTTTTGAACCATCAATCGGCGAGCGGAAAGTAACGCCTTCCTCTTTGATTTTGCGCATTGCGCCAAGACTGAAAACCTGGAAACCGCCAGAGTCAGTCAAAATTGGCTTATCCCATTTAATAAAGTTATGCAAACCGCCGTGTTCTTTAATCACTTCAAGACCCGGACGCAAATATAAATGGAAGGTATTTCCTAAAATAATTTGTGCCTGAATGTCTTCGATATCACGCGGTAGCATACCTTTGACTGTGCCGTAAGTCCCCACTGGCATAAAAACAGGTGTTTCAACAACACCATGCTCTAAAGTTAAACGACCACGACGGGCGCGCCCCGACTGACCTAATTTTTCAAACTTCATCTAAAAATCCTGAACACGAGCAGAGGCGAAGAAACAGTTCGCTGCTAAAAAGAGAGCTATTTTCCTTGATTCTGCGATGTAGTTCTACTACTAAATGTAGCTGGTTATAAAATAGATAAAATTCCGACAGCTTAGAGGCTGTTTTTTTCCTATTGAAAATTAGGTTTATAGTCAAAATTTTCATTAACAAGATTATCCTTAAAAGGACGAATCGCTTTCTTGGATAAAGTTAATGTATTGATGATATTGTTAGGGAATACTTCAATCTGGTTGTTGAACAGCTCGACATTACGGTTAAAAATGCTAATCGCAGCTCCTACATTTTCGTTTTGTTCCTGAATGTCGTCCATCATCTTGCTATAGAGTGAATCGGCTTTAAGCTCAGGGTAGTTTTCAACAACAACATTTAAGCTGCGAATCAATTCTTTGCTCATTTTTTCGATTTGTTGGAGCTGAGAAATATCAGTGTTATTCACATTTAAATTAAGAATTTGCTGACGTAATTCAGTGACTTTTTCTAATGTCGATTTTTCAAACTGAGTATATTGATTCAGTGTTGTCTCAAGCGCTTCTAAAGTTTTGACTTTTTGACGCTCGAAATTGGTAACCTCTGCCCAAGCACGTTTGGTCGCGTTAAAATAACGTACGATGGTATTGCGGATATGAACACCCCAGACGATCAGTACAACAAAAATCCCCAAGAAAATAAATAAACCAGTCATGGTCATTCCTCTTATTGTTATTCCCTCAGTTTACTTTTTAACTTCTCATTTTTATGAGTCGACAATGAAGTAATACGAGAGATTTATTTAATTAAGTTCAACATGAATTGCTGAAATTTTTCATATTGCGGCATGGTCATGGTTCGTAAGTGTCCACGCAATGCTGAAACATCATGAATTTCACTTTGCTTACTGGTGGTCTGAAAAAGATTTTGATCCCCCAGATAACACAAAATTTGTTCTTCGTGATGATAAATTAAATCACCTTTAAAGTGCTGAAAAAAATCATTTAATTTTAAAGTTAAGCTCGGACTAACTTCTTTGGCTAACTGGTGTTGATTAACCCCGAAAATATTAAGTTCTTGGCTAATTAAAATATCGCTACTTTGCCATTTACTGCTGTAGGGAGTAAAAAAACGAGAACGTTGATTGCTAACAGCAATACCCAAAGCTGGTATTTGAAATATAAAAGCGCCCCATAAATCTTTATGAATTTCTTTTATAATTTTTTTATCGCTATTTTGGTCTTGAATAATAGGGATTTCATTAACGTAATGATATTGAAACAGCAAGACTTGATGATCGGTTACTCCATCGTTCCATGTAGCCGAAGCAAACTGAGTGATCTCGTTAGACTCAGTCCCTCGGTTAAACAGAGGGAAGTATTGTTTTAATTTACTCAGAACTAAAACTGGCTGAGCATGAATGGGAAGATAAGCTGGTAACTGCTGAAACTGTAAACCGTAACGCAAAATCACCATACGCTGTTCTAGATAACGGATAACTTGTGTTAATGGTTCTTGAGATTGATAGAGTAAATATGCCAGAAACCCTGTTAAAAAGGCGCCTAAAAAGCTCCAAATATATTGAATATGTGGATGAAGAAAATAACCAAAACCTAATATTGTGAGGCTGCAAATGGCGAGTAAATAGGGGAGTATATTAAAAAAGCGAAGGTTGTGATCTTCACGCCATGGATGTAAAGCATCTAAAAGATCTTGGGCTGAATGAGATTTTTGTCCAGCATCCCAAAGTCGGGCGATATTGCGAAAAACCTGTGTATTTTTTTTACGCCTTATATGAAGAGCTTCTTGTACAGTATCGATTGGCATGGAAGTAATGAGTTCATTATCATAAAGAGCTATTTCTAGATTATCTTTTAAATTGAAAGAGATAAATACCAAATATTTATAAATTGGGAATTTATCTTTAAAAAATTAATGTTTGATTTCATCGCTAAATTTCTGCAATTCACACAGCTAAATTCATTATTTTTATTATAAAAATTTAAGCTGGGTTAAACCTTTTCATTAACCGATAGGATTTAACCCAGTCTTAGTTTTTAAACGTCTAATTTATCAATCAACATTGCATCGCCATAACTAAAGAAACGATAGCGGCTTTTAACTGCATGTTCATAGGCAGCCAAAATGTTGTCTCGATTTGAAAGCGCTGACACCAACATGAGCAGAGTAGATTCTGGTAAATGGAAGTTAGTAATTAAACGATCTACGATGCAGAACTCATAGCCTGGATAGATAAAGATTTGCGTGTCGCCAGTCCAAGCTGCGATTTTACCGCCATGAGCTTGTGCGGCACTTTCTAAAGCACGTGTTGCGGTTGTACCAACGGCAATCACTTTATTGCCGCGTGCTTTAGTCGCTAAAATTAAATCAATCGTTTCTTGAGGTACATCACACCACTCGCTGTGCATGACATGGTTGGTAATGTCATCAGTTCGAACTGGCATAAATGTGCCAGCACCAACGTGTAAAGTCACAAAGGTTTTTCGAACATTTTTTTGTTCTAATTTTTCTAAAAGTGTTTCATCAAAATGCAAGCTTGCGGTAGGTGCTGCAACACTGGCAATTTTTTCTGGATTATGGAAAACAGTTTGATAGCGTTCTGTGTCAATTTCTTCTGCTTCACGGTTAAAGTAAGGCGGAATAGGTAGCTGACCATATTGCTCAAGTACAGGCAAAATTGGCTGTGAAAACTCAACCACAAATAAATTTTCGTGACGGCCACGGACAATCACAGGAATGTTATCTGCACCGACATAAAGCTCAGCACCTGCTTTAGGCGAGTTGCTTGATTTAATATGACAATACGCTGTGGTATGGTTCAGCATGCGCTCAACCAAAATCTCAATCGCACCGCCTGTAGAACGTTTTCCTTTAAGTCGTGCTTTCATGACTTTGGTGTCATTGAGCACTAACAGATCACCTTCTTCGAACAGGTCGATAATGTCTGTGAACATGTGATCGTGATATTGACCCTTTGAATCTAAGTGCAACAACCGCGAAGCACTACGTGATTCGAGAGGGTAACGGGCAATAAGTTCATCAGGTAATTCAAAGGAAAAGTCAGACAGTTGCATATTTGAGAAAAAACACCGCAAAAATTGGGCCTAGTATAAACTTTTTCGCTTTTTTATGGCTGTGCTTATGGCTTAAATCATGAAAAATGTTTAAGTGATCTAAAAGTGAACGATAATATTCACTTAGGGTTTGACAAGTTTTACAAACGCGCTAATATACGCAACACAAACATACTTCCTCTCCCGAGGTGGTGAAATTGGTAGACGCGGCGGACTCAAAATCCGCTGTCAGAGATGACGTGTCGGTTCGAGTCCGACCCTCGGGACCATATTCGGAATCGTAAGATTCTACGAAAACCCCTAAGCTAATGGCTTAGGGGTTTTTTGTTGGGTTAAAATAACTGCCTATCAATTATAATTTTATCTTTTATTGTTAATTCTTAATTTATAGAAAGTTTAGATCTCTTATGAAATTTCATTTGGGAGCCGATTTATGAAAATAAGTGATGATCTATAATTTTGGCGGAATAAATAGATCTGTCCTTCATTCAAAGTCTTGAGCTGTAAATTTTGATTAGAATATAAAAGACAAGATAGGGGATATGTTTAGGTAGAATTATTTTCTACTTATTATTTTACAATTAGAGAGTAAATCATGAATAAAAAAGTTATAGGGGTAATCTTCGGATTAATCATTTTGATTTTTGGGTATTTATACGCTTCGCCTTATATCATCTTAAATAGTATTAAGAATGCATTGAAAGAGAATGATAGTGAAAAGGTTTCTGCTTATATTGACTATACAAGTGTACGCCAAAGTCTGAAAGATCAGATGAATTCTTATATGTTAAAAGAGATCACAGCTAAAGAAACTAATGGTTGGGAAGCTTTAGGTGCAATGATGGTTTCAACTTTGGCCGAAAAGATGGTCGATGCGGTAGTAACACCTGAAGGTATGACCTTGATGCTGCAAGGGAAGGATCTTAGAAAAAGTTTAACTGGTAATAGAGAGGAAGAAGATACGCATAAAGAAAGAACAGATACCTCAAAGATAGAATACAGAACTCGGTACTTATCAATGAGTATGTTTGAGGTAACTTTTAAAAATAAAGAGAATGGTTCGGATGTGAAAATTATTATGGAGCGTGATGGTTTAAGCTGGAAAATAAAAAAGATTGTTTTGCCCATGGATGAGATAAACCCTAAACAAAAACTAGAGCCGACAACGATTCCTACAGTAGAAAAAATACCAGAATCTGAAACTCCATCAATGATAGAACCAAAGACAACGTTTAATTTCTCTGGTGTACAGAAGGGGGCGAAACTTGAATCTTGTTATCATGATCCATGTTCAATTATTCGGGTTATGGAGTTCAAGTTAATAAAGCAAACACCCACTGAATCAAATATTGAGTTAACAGTTGTAGGTGGTAGTCAAGGCTGGGATGCTAAAAAAATAGAATGGAACCATGAAGCTCATAAAATCCAGATTCAATGCTCTATCACTAAGCCAACATTACAGATTGAAGATGAGGTAACAATAATACCTTTAAGTGATTCTGGGGTGCCTGGAGTATTATGGTCAGATGCCGAAACTTATATGCAAGCATGCCATAATTACACTGGGGACATGGGAGCTGGCATTCAACAGTATGGTTATAATGTACAAGATAGTTAAATTATTAATAAAATAGTAATCTGAAAAAGGCCAGTTTATTGGCCTTTTTTTAAACAATAGTTTTAATCGGCTTTTAAAAAATTCTGAACTCGTATTTCTAACATCTTACAACTCTTTACCTTCAAACATTTGTTGTATTTTCCTCAAGCATACCCACTTTATGTATCTGAAAACCTTTAATTGAAACTTCACATTTCTATTTCGAAAAGAACGTTGCTCTTTTTATGTACTGTGTTAAAGTTTGTAGTAGATCATAATGATTATAAGTACATTTTTTAAGAGTGGTTCCGACCAAAAACGACAAAATCTGTGAGGCGGGCAATGACATTCCAGCGTTTAGAACTAAATCAGGTTGAGCAGTTAAGTGCTTGTAGAATCTCTCTGTTGCTTGGATTAAATGCCGAGCAGAACTACATTGAGCAATTTTTCCGGTTTAGTCTTCGTCTTTTGAATTGTAAAAAAGCCTTATTGACTTTTAATCAGGAACCTTACTTTTGGCATCGTTGCCCTGAGGGTATGACGGCAATCTCGTTTAAACCTTCGAAACATTTAAAACAGTGCTTTGCTAAACAACAGATCATTAATCACTCACATCCTTCTTATCAAAACTTAACCAACTATTTAAAAGAACTAAACATCGAGTGCAGCAGGGCATTGGCCGTGCATCTTTTACATCCTGATAAAACGTCTATGGGTTTTGCTGTCTTTTTCGATGACGATGCCGCTACATTTGAAGATGACGATATTCAATTGTTGCTCGATTACTGTTCTACTTTTATGCAGCAAGTCGAATTGAAGTTTAACTATGAAGAGTTAAACGAACTCTATGAACAACAAGTTGCGATTAACTCAAGTAAAACTAAATTTTTCTCGATTATTTCACATGACTTACGAGCGCCGTTTCATGGGTTGCTCGGATTTTCTGAAGTACTGGCCAAAGAACGTGAAACGTTAGATGAATCTAGTATTCAAAATATTGCAGATTATTTATATGACACCTCACAATCGACCTATAACTTGCTTGAAAGTTTACTAACATGGGCGATGGCAGAGGGTGGGCGTTTTGTTTATCACCCAATTAACTTTAAGCTTAGACAAGTCAGCAATATTGTTTGTGATGTTTTGCGTACTTTAGCGTTGAAAAAAAATATTGAACTGGTCAATGATGTTCCAGATGATTTAAATATCTATGCCGATATCAATATGATGACCTCTGTAATTCAAAACTTGGTGTCAAACGCGCTGAAATTTACAGATATTGATGGCTCTGGTAAAGTCTTTATTGAAGCCAAACAAGCTGATAAAAATATAGAAATAACAGTTCGAGACACTGGTTTAGGCATGACCGAAAAACAAATGACAAATTTGTTCCATCCACGTATTACAGCCAGCTTTAAAGGAACCGCAGGTGAAAAAGGTGCGGGCTTAGGTTTGAGCCTTTGTAAGCGTTTTGTCGAAATTAATCAGGGTAAAATTGATGTTAGCTCCAAAGAGGGTGTAGGAACGACATTTAAAGTTTTATTACCTTCGGCTCAAGAAAGTCATGAGGCGCTTACCGAACATCACTCTTCATCGGAAGCAAAATTAGTCTAATCCCTTTTCCTACCACTACTCGAACTGCTATAACTAAAAACAGAGTACGAGGAAAAGAGCTTTTTATATGAATGCGGAGCAGTTACAAAAAACATTGCGTGCTAGTCAGTACGCAGAACAAGTTTTAGGTTTGCATCAAGCTGTTTTAGAACAAGATTATCAAATAGATCAATTTGCTGCACCGCTCTCGACCGAACAGATTTATCAATTTGTACAAACCACATTAGATGGAATTGGTGATGAAACGCTTTGGATGCGTGGATTGCGTATTTTACGTAGTCGATTAATGTTCCGCTGGATCTGGCAGGATGCCAATCAGCTTACCGATGTTGTCACACTTACTCGCGAACTTTCTGATTTTGCCGATGCCAGTATTTGTGCAGCAAAGGATTTTGCGCGTCTAGCACTTGTGGCGAAACATGGGGAACCGTTAAGTTATTCTGGCAAAGTCCAAGACTTGATTGTGGTTGCCATGGGTAAACTTGGTGCTCAAGAGCTTAACTTGTCGAGTGATATCGATTTAATTTTTGCCTTTGATGAGCAAGGCGAAACCAATGGCCGCAAATGTATTGATGTACAGCAGTTCTGTATTTTGTGGGGACAAAAACTCATTTATTTACTTGAGCACATTACCGCAGATGGTTTTGTGTTTCGGGTTGACATGCGCTTACGTCCTTGGGGAGATGGCTCGGCATTAGCAATTAGTCACGCAGCTTTAGAAAAATATTTAAGTCAGCATGGTCGTGAGTGGGAGCGTTATGCGTGGATTAAAGCGCGTGTTGTGACGGGAGGTAAAGAAGGACAAGACTTGTTGGAAATGACACGTCCTTTTGTATTCCGTCGTTATGTCGACTACACCGCTTTTGCCGCGATGCGTGACATGAAAGCGATGATTGAGCGTGAAGTTTTACGTCGTCATATTGAGGATGATATTAAACTCGGAGCAGGCGGTATTCGCGAAATTGAGTTTATTGTTCAAGTCTTCCAGCTTATTTACGGTGGCTCTAAACGTGAGCTTCAAGACCGTCAGTGTTTAGTTAGCCTTGAGCACATTGGTGAAGCAGGTTTGTTAGAAAGACAAGCTGTTTTTGAACTTGAGGATGCTTACCTGTTTTTACGGCGTGTTGAACACGCAATTCAAGCCCTCAATGACCAACAAACTCAGCTATTGCCAGAAGAAGTGGAGCTAAGGCAACGCATTATAGATACCTTAGGTTTTACGAGTTGGGATGAATTTATTGATGTTCTTAACGAGAAACGTCAAAAAGTTAAAGTTCAATTTAAGCAGCTCATTGAAGATACAAGTTCAAATGCTGCAACTGAAAACTTTGGACAGTTAGAACAGCAGTTAGATGAAGTGTTGGATGATAATGCGAAAAATCTAATTCATGAATTCTGGCACGGTCACGCACTCAAAAAATTACCTTCAAATGCTGTCCAGCGTTTAAAAACATTCTGGCCTCATTTAATTGAAGTAATCTTACAATCTGAACAACCTCAAACTGCACTTTTGCGCTTAATGCCGCTGATTGAATCAGTTATGCGCCGAACCGTGTACTTAGTGATGTTGATTGAAAGTAAAGGCGCATTGCAACGCTTAGTTAAAATGGCGACCGTAAGTCCGTGGATTTGTGAAGAGCTAACGCAATATCCAGTACTGCTTGATGAGTTTCTATCGATGGGCTTTGAGTTGCCAAAGCGTAGGGACTTAGAAGACTCATTACGTCAGCAATTGCTCCGCATTGAAATTGATCAAGTTGAAGACCAAATGCGAGCACTTCGACTGTTTAAAAAGAGCAATGTACTCACTGTTGCGGCAAGTGATGTGTTAGCTGAAAGCCCGCTAATGAAAGTGTCCGATGCATTAACCGATATTGCTGAAGTTAGTGTGAATGCAACACTTCACTTGGCTTATCAGACCGTAGCAAAGCGTCATGGTTATCCATGTGATGTTGATGGAAAACGTTGCTCACTTGACTACAAAGCATTTGCTGTTATTGGTTATGGCAAAGTGGGTGGGATTGAGCTTGGCTATGGTTCTGACTTGGACCTTGTCTTTATTCATTATCTAGATGAACAAGCAGATACGGATGGAACCAAGTCAATTAGTGGCTTTGAGTTTGCGATGCGTGTCGCTCAAAAGTTTATGTCACTCATGACCACTCAAACCCTAGATGGTCGTGTCTATGAAATTGATACGCGGTTAAGACCTTCAGGTGAGGCCGGTTTATTGGTGACAAGTCTCAAGGCCTATGAACACTATCAGTTGAAAAGTGCATGGCTTTGGGAGCATCAGGCATTAGTACGTGCCCGCTCTATTGCAGGTGACGAGGTACTTTGCCAGAAATTTGAAATATTTCGACGCGAGATATTGACTCAATCTAGAGATGAGGCTTATGTTCGTGAGGAAGTGTTGAAAATGCGTCAGAAAATGAAAGACCACCTAGGTTCGTCTTCTGAACAAAAAAAACATGGTATTTTTCATTTAAAACAGGACGCAGGTGGTATCGTCGATATCGAATTTATGGCACAGTATGCTGTACTTGCATGGAGCGGGACGAAACCCGATCTCGCCCATTATTCTGATAATGTAAGAATATTAGAAGATGCTGCTAAAGCAGACTGCTTATCCAGTGAAGATGCCACAGCATTAATTCGAGCCTATCTTAGTGAACGTGCCGAAAGCCACCGCTTAGCCCTTGCAAATCAATCCATGCAAGTCAGCGCAGCGGACTGGCGTAGTACCCGTGCGGTCGTTTGCAATTTATGGCAAAGATTAATAGACCCAACCGCTTCGGTTGAGTTGGATAGTGAATGATTTTATAACAATTTGGAGTGTTCCATGAATTTGGCTGATCGTGATGGTTTTATTTGGCAAGATGGAAAATTAATTGATTGGCGTGATGCAAAGATTCACGTTTTAACCCATACATTACACTACAGTATGGGCGTATTTGAGGGTGTTCGTGCTTATGAAACGCCTAAAGGTACTGCCATTTTCCGTCTTCAAGACCACACAAAACGTTTGTTAAATTCAGCAAAAATTTATCAAATGAAAGTGCCGTATGATCAAGCCACGCTTGAACAAGCACAAATCGATGTTGTTCGTGAAAATAAATTAGCTTCTTGCTATTTACGTCCATTAATCTGGATCGGTTCAGAAAAACTTGGTATTGCTGCAACAAATAACACGATTCATGCCGCAGTTGCAGCATGGGCGTGGGGTGCATACCTTGGTGATGAAGCAATGGCGAATGGTATTCGCGTTAAAACTTCATCATTTACTCACCATCATCCAAACGTGACGATGTGTAAAGCAAAAGCATCTGGTAACTACACGTTGTCAATTCTTGCTCATCAAGAAGTTGCACATTCTGGTTACGACGAAGCAATGTTAATGGATCCACAAGGTTATGTGTGCCAAGGTTCTGGTGAAAACGTATTCTTAATTAAAGATGGCGTTTTACACACTCCAGATATCGCTGGTGGTGCGCTTGATGGTATTACACGTCAAACAGTAATGACGATTGCTAAAGATCTTGGTTATCAAGTTGTTGAGCGTCGTATTACACGTGATGAATTCTACATTGCAGATGAAGCATTCTTCACAGGTACTGCTGCGGAAGTAACGCCAATTCGTGAATACGATGACCGTCCAATTGGTACAGGTGGCCGTGGCCCAATTACTACTGAAATTCAAAAGACTTACTTTGATGCAGTTCAAGGTAGAAATCCGAAATATGAACACTGGTTAACTTACGTAAAATAAGTTAATCCGTTAACATAAAAAGGCGAACATAAGTTTCGCCTTTTTATTTTTGGCTTCGGGAGCTTTTATGCATATTGTCTATGTCTCTGATGGTAAGGCAGGGCACCGTTCACAAGCATTAGGCTTGTTTCAGGCAATGCAAAGACAACAGCCAGAAACAACTTTTGAAGAGATCCTTATTTCTGATTTGCCAATTATTTCTTTAATTCAGGCGCTTTTCTCTTCAAAAAAATCGTTATTAAAAAAAACACCTGATTTTATATTTGGCGTGGGAAGCCACACACACTTTCGTGTCTGGTTACTCGGCAAAATTTTTAGAAAAGCCAAAACTATTATTTTGATGAAACCTAACTTACCTGTGGTTTGCTTTGATTATGCTGTTATTCCAGAACATGACGGTATTCATGCTGATAGCCATGTGATTGTCACACGTGGGGCATTAAATCCAATTCGTAATGAACACCGCCATCAAAAAGACCGAATTTTAATTGCTTTAGGCGGTTCATCTAAACGACATCAATGGAATCAAAACAAAGTATTAAGCAGTGTTGAAAAAATTGTTGAGAATAATCCAGACGCTGAAATTATTCTGACAACTTCACGTCGAACTCCAGCAGAATTTATCGATATTTTAAAGCAGCGAAGCTTTGCTGGGCATTTACAAATATTTCCAGTTGATCAAACACCTCAAGGCTGGATTTTTGAAGAAATGCAAAAAGCAGAAGCTGTTTGGGTAACAGAAGACAGCGTGTCTATGATTTTTGAGGCGCTTACCGCAGGTTGTCGAGTCGGTGTAATGGCAATGGACCGGTTGAAAGACGACCGGATTACCCACTCAGTTGATCAAATGTTAGAATCAAAATTAATTTCACAGCAGACTTGTGTTGTACAGTTACCACAACCTTATGCTTTTAAAGAAGCAGACCGTGTGGCAACATATCTTTTAGCGAAAAATTAAATTTTTTATTTTGAGTAAATAAATGAAAATATTGCATATTGCGAATTTTGGCTTTAATAAACAAGGCGCCCATTTTTACTGCACAGACCGTAAAATTTCTGCCGGATTAATTGAAAATGGCCATTTCGTTTATGACTTTAGTTTTCGTGACATGGCTCGAATGGGAACCATTTTTAAAACAAAAAAACTGGGTGCCAATTGGGCTAATAAAGAAGTTCTAAAGGTCGTTAATAATATTGAGCCTGATTTGGTACTTATCGGGCATAGTGACTTAATGAGTCCAGATGTTCTTAGACAGATTAAAGAAGCTTATCCAAATACTAAAATTGCATTTTGGTATGTTGACCCACTTTATCTTGAAAGCAAACTCGACTTTGTTAAAGCGTTCTCGCCGTATTTAGATGCTATTTTCTGTACAACAGGTGGCGAATATCTACAAAAATTAAAACAGCCGCATTTAAGCGTAGCCTATCTGCCAAATGTGGGTCACCGTAATGTAGAAACATTACAGCAATTTTCAAATGTGAATACGGATAAAACCTTTATTTTTTGTGGCGTAGTCTATAAAGAACCTGAGCGTGAGAAGTTCTTAAAGGATTTAGCAGATGCGTTGCAACAAGGCCATGTGAACTATCAATATTATGGTTGTTTTGAGCAACCGGGTGTTTACGGTAAAGCTTATTATAAAGTTCTATCTGAAACAAAAATGGGACTTAATTACTCACGCCGTAATGATGTAACTCTGTATAGTTCTGACCGTATTGTGCAGCTAACTGGTAATGGTTTACTCACTTTTAGCCCAAGAATTCCAGGCTTTGAGAAGCTCTATACTGAACAGGAAGTGGTTTATTTTGATGATCAGTTTGACTTGGCCAAGAAGATCCAGTTCTTTGATCAAAACCCAGATCAGGCTGAAAAAATAGCGAAAGAGGGTTGGGAGAAAACGCGTAGGTCTTTCAATGCTAAACGTATCACCCAATTTATGGTTGAAGTGACATTTAAGCAGCCCTTTTCAGAAGATTATGAATGGTCACATGAGGTTTATGCATGATGTGGTTTTTGTACGTTGCGGTAGGCCTATTAGTACTTGCTGCACTGTTATATGTGCTAGGTAATTATACTTTCTGGCTTCCATTTCGTTCGAACAAACTACCACGCATTGTGATGTTGCATCAGGTTACGCCTAAAAATGCTGCATCTGGTATGAACATGCCTCCTGAAAAGTTTGAACAACTCTTACAGTTGTTGACACGTAAGGGGACTACTTTTTGTTTTGTCTCTGAGCTTGAACAATATCGTAATCAAAAAAAAGTCGTTGCTTTAAGTTTTGACGATGGCTTTATGGATAATTATCTTTATGCCTATCCATTACTTAAAAAATATAATGCAAAGGCAACCATTTATTTGGCGACGCAAATTGAAGGAATCGAAAAGCTAACTCATGAGCAAATTCATGAAATGGCGAATTCTAGTTTGATTGAATTTGGTGCGCACACGCAACACCATGTGAACTTACTTAAGCTTGACGATCAAACCGCTTACGATGAAATGCTTCAGTCTAAACGCGACGTTGAAGCATTAGTTGGGAAGTGCCCAAGCTTTGCCTATCCATTTGGACGATTTAACGAAAAACACCAGAAAATGGCTCAAGAAATTGGTTTTAAAAATGCTGTATCGACTCGTAAAAAAATCGAAGCTTACGAAGCAGTTAATCAATTTAATATTCCACGTGTCAGCACGCATGGTGCCATGAATGCTTTACAGATGCGTATCGCCCTTGCTAAAGGACGTTATAAGTTATGAATAAAATTCCATGTAGTGTCTATATTGTTACTTTAAATTGTGGTGCTTGGTTAGAGCGAACTTTGCAAAGTGTCAGTGAGTTTGATGAAGTAATTATTTTAGACTCTGGCAGTACTGATAATACTTATGAAATTGCTCAGCACTTTGAAAATACGCAAATCTCTCATCAAGATTGGCAAGGTTATGCTGGGCAAAAAAGTTTGGCTTTAGCAAAATGCCAAAATGATTGGGTACTTAATTTAGATGGTGATGAAGTCTTATCTACCGAGTTAAAACAAGAAATTATTGAGACCATTCAGCAAAACAAACTTGATGCTTTAATCACACCGATTAATGATGTGTTTTTAGGTGTTCCCAACAGCAAACATACTAAAAAACATGCGAAGGTACGTTTCTTTCGCAAGTCTAAAGGGCATTATGACCTTGCCAATAAGGTCCATGAAAATGTGATTGTAGAAGGTGAATCTCAGCGTGCTCAACATGATATTTATCATTATGGCGAGTCGAGCATTTTCGTTAAAGTCGAAAAAAATAACCAATATTCCAACCTCAAAGCATTAGAGAAATACCAAAAAGGAAAGTCTCCAAGTGTTGCAAAATTGGTTTTGGTAATGCCTGTGACTTTCATGAAGTCTTATTTTATTCGTCGTAGTTTCTTAAATGGTTGGCGTGGTTTCGTTAATAGTATGATCAACGCATTTTATGCTTTTCTAAAAGAAGCCAAACTATTTGAACAGACCATGAATAAAGATAAAAAATAAGTAGGCAAGCTATGAAAATTGTTCAGGTATTGGCAACTAGTGGTGGAATTGGTGGTTTAGAGCAGCACACTTTTAACCTTGTTAATGAGCTCGCTTTAAATCATGAAGTACATGTGATTGCACATCCTTGCTATCTAGACAAGTTTAGCCAACAAGTACATTTTCATGCGGTTGATTTTGCACGTAGCCGTTGGAATATTTTTTTACTCTGGCAACTTAAAAATCTTATCCAGCAAATTCAGCCTGCTATTGTTCATGCACAAGCAGGAAAGGCGGCTGAACTGATTGCCCGAATTAAGCCATTTTTATCTGGCCCAAAATTTGTGACAACAGTACATGGTACTAAAAAGAATAAGTCTGCTTATTTAGCGGGTGATGCTGTTATTGCGGTGAGCCAAGCACTCACGCAAGGCATTCCAGAGTCTAAAGCACATGTGGTTTATAACGGGGTCTATCCTCAACCCGTACTTACAGTTGAAAATAAAGAAAAATTATTTCAATCGGTTCAAAAAAATTTTGCTGAGCTAGATGCAAGTAAAAAAGTTGTTATGTGTATTGGACGTCTAGAGCCAGTAAAAAATATCAGTTTACTGATTGAGTCGATGCAACAGATCGATGCCAATTTATGGATTATTGGTGATGGTTCACTTAGAGCAAGTTTAGAAAAACAAGTCAGTGAATTAAACATGCAAGATCGGGTCGCTTTTCTTGGGTTTAGAACTGATGCTCGAGATCTGGTGCAATTAGCAGATATTGTGGTTTTGTCATCAGATCGTGAAGGTTTTCCACTCGTCATGGTCGAAGCTTTACAGGCTGATAAAGCAATGGCTTCAACCAAAGTGAACGGTGTGATTGAGTGGCTGCCAGAGCAATATCTGGCAGAAATTGGAGATGCACAAGGTTTGGCAAAAGCAATTCAATATGCACTTCAACCTGATGCTCAAAATGACTTTGACCCTTTGTATGCAAAAGCCAAGGCTGAACTGACTGTACCAGCCATGGCTGAGCAGACGCTTAATATTTATAAAGGCCTGCTGAAAACTTAAGTATTCTTCGGCGTAAGGCGAATAGAATCAAGTACCACAAAGTTATCTTCGACATTAATGGTATGACAACCGTCATCAGCCTGATTCCAGTCTGGTAAAACCACTTCTAGTAATTTTTCTTCGTAAGCTGTCGGGCTAAGCTGAGTAATTGCCTTTAATTCGATATTGCCGCCATAACGTTTTAACGAATCTTGGCTTGGTCGAACCAGTTGCCCTTTATAAATAAAAGGTTTACCCGCCATACGGAACTGCTGACTGCCTCGGCACACTGGGTTCATTGGATGCTCTTGCCAGTTCGGATTCAAAATATCTTCGGTAAAGAATAGATCTAAACGATCACCAAATTTCTTACAATCACGACGCGTTGAAGTAAAAAGATACCATAAGCCTTCATGATAGAAAGGGGTGCTGTCGACTGCTTCGATATTCTCGATCAGATTAGAATGCTTTTCCCATTTCAGTGGAAATTCAGTACATTTCCAAAGTTCAATCGTCTTGTTGGCCGAAGTCTCTGGGATCATGTAGCAAGTATCTTTTACTTTGAATATACAAGGATAAGAAAGGTGATAGTCGAGCTTTAAGATTGTCTCGGGTGGTGTGTAGGTGCCATCTTTAAAAACTTCTAAAACTGAAAGAAAACCTACAGGATGTTCGTCATCAACTTCTTCAAAAAAAATGAAATGACGGCCATTTTCATAAGCATAAAAGCTATCTGCAAATGTAAACTTTTTAGGGGAGTGGATCTCAAAGAGAGAATCTAGTTGCTCAAGTGTAGTAAACGGTTGTTCTAACCAGCCAAAACGCATATACCAATGAGAGTCAAAAGATTTTGCTTTTTTTGCTTGTTGGTATTTATACCATTTTTTTTGAATCAGGCGATTTAGCATTAAATTTTACACTCGATATAACTATAATTAGATAGACTATCCCTGACTCATTTTAACATTTGAATGAAATGAAAAAATATTTAATCAGTATTGAATCTGCTAATAGTGAACGTTTAAAAAAGTTGTACTCTCAAGCAACATTTTACAAATATCGCGATGAATTTAAGCAGTTTGGGGTAATCGGTAAGAATTTAAGCGTCAGTGAATATTTTCAACAAGGTGTAGCAGGCAAGAAAAAACCGATGACGCCTGGCGAGCTTGGTTGTGCCATGTCTCATATTGCTGCACTAAAAGATTTTTTAAACTCCGATGAAGAATATGCAATTATTTTTGAAGATGATGTGATCGAACGTTTTGAAATTGATTTCCAAGACTTAAAAAAGCATATTCATTCTTTGAATCTAGGTCCGTGCTTTTTCCTAAGCTTGGGCGGTATTCAAATGAAAATATGCAATCGCGTTCGTGGAAAGTTTTTACCCGAAGAGTTGTATAACCAAAAAATTCTAAAAGTTGATTACGATTATCTCGAAAAACTAGCTTATGCGTATGCTTATGTTGTAGATCGTAAAATGGCACAAATGTTAGTTGATTATCATCAACCGATAAAAATTTATGATCACTGGCAAGACCTTGTTGGACGAGGTGATTTCAGTTTTTATGTCAGCTTTTTATTCGATCACCCGATCATCGAAAATAATGATGCGTTAAGTTATTTAGAAAAGGAAAGAAGCTTAATTACTCCTATTTCACAAGATGATAGTGATTTGTTACGTTACCTAAGAGTTAAACTAAAGAAATATATACTTAATAAATATATAATTTAGTCGTTTTTTTAAATTTTCTTACTAATTTTATGACTAAGCAAAAAAATATTATTATCGGGTCAGCAACTGGATACAGTGCTGACCTCATTTCTTCTTTTGTATATTCTTTGGAAAAGACAGACTTTGATGGCATTTTGACTTTAATTATCTATAAAGAGCAAATGCCAGAGTTTGTTAATGCATTTTCAAATATCAAAAATTTTAAAATTGAATTTAAAGTTTCAACGATTGGGAAATTTAAATCGAAGTCAAAATACTCAGGTATTTACAAGTTTAAGTTTATAAAGAATATTCTTAAGAAAATTATTGGATTAACTGTAAATGAAGCAGTTCCTGATTCAAAAATAAAAGCCCTTAAAATCACAGGCTATCCGCATGTGAGTCGCTTTTTTGAATATAAAGAAGTTGTAGAAAGTCATCCTGATGCTTCACATGTGCTGCTCAGCGATGTGCGAGATGTTTTTTTTCAGGGTAATCCTTTTAAAGATCTGGGCAAAGGGCTCTTTGTTGGTATGGAAAATCCAGATTATACGATAGGCACTGAGCAATATAATCAAAAATGGATTATCGATGCATATGGAGATGGTTTTTATAATAGTGCAAAAGATGAGCAGGTTTCGTGCTCAGGTGTCACAATTGGAGATATGAACTCGATTAAAGTCTATATCAATAAAATGATTGAAGAGTTCTGCAAACAGCCATATCAAAAAATGTCTGAAAGAATTTATGATCAAGCAATGCACAATAAATTATTAATTACCAATGATTTAGCTGATGTAACTCGCTGTCAGCCATTTGAGTCTATTATTGTAACTCTTGGATTGTATCCAATAGATCAAATTACGATTAATGATCAAGGTTTTATTATCAATCGCAACCAGAAAATCATTCCTATTGTCCATCAGCATGATAGACATCCGGAATTGATTCAGTTATGTGATAACTATATTGGGAAATAAATTTTAGGATTATCTAAACTTTATGAGGGGAAGCGGATATTAATTTTTATCCGCATTTCCTTTTAAAACCATATAAATCAGCGCAACAAAAATAAGCAATGCACCTGCTAAGCTACTTACGCAGAAATAAAGAATACGTTGACTTGTAGTGATGTTAAATAATTCATTTGCAAGGATATAGCGCATGAAAAACCATTGCGCAAGAGAGAATACGATTACGATTAAAGCATGTCGACGTACATCAGGGCGCATTGCCATAATGAATCACCAAGGGAGAAAAAGTGGTGATATTATGCCATTTGCTCACTGTCATCTCAAGAGAGCCTTAATTGGGGTGATTATATAGAAAAATTAAAATTATGAATGAATTGTGAATTTTTATTAACATTAATAAACCTTGAATTCCATTTTTTATCTGAAATTTTCTAGTAAGTTTCTGTACTTATTTGGATATGTGTTTGATGCAGCCTGTTGATTTTGTAATGATTTGGGTAGACTCAACCGATACGAAATGGCAGCAACAATATATATATTATAAATCCAAAGAAGCTCAAACAAAGGTGGTTGAACTTGTTGAGCAATGTCGCTATCGCGACTGGAATAATCTTCATTATTGGTTTAGATCTGTTGAAAAATTTTGTCCTTGGGTTAGAAAAATCCATCTGGTGACTTGTGGTCATTTCCCTGAATTTTTAGTCAAAAATCATCCTAAGTTAAATTTGGTCACACACGATCAAATTATAGATCCCCATTGTTTGCCTACGTTTAACTCACATGCTATTGAAATTAATATTCATAAAATAGATGGTTTAGCAGAGCATTTTGTCTATTTTAATGATGATACTTTTATCAATAGGCCTTTAGAGCCTGAGTTCTTTTTTAGAAATGGTTTACCTTGTGATGGTGTGCATTTACAGCCACTTATGGTCGTAGGTGAAGAGAACTTTCTAGGCGCAGTTGCCCTAACTGATGTTGCAATTATTAATAAGCATTTTGATAAGCGAAAATTATTCCATAAAAATCCCTATGCACTTTTTAATTATCGCTATTCTATGAGCAGTAATTTGGGTAATTTTTTGAGTTTATATAATCGAAAATTTTCAAGTTTTTATAGTACTCATTTGCCTCAACCTTTTTTGAAATCGATATTTGAAGAAGTTTGGAAAACTGAAGAGACTTACTTAAAAGAAGTATCAAGTCATCGATTTAGACAGCCTTTAGACGTTAATCAGTATCTTTTTAGGTTGTGGCAGTTGTGCTCATCCCGTTTTTATCCAGTCAATATATTTGAGCGTGGACAAAACTTTAACTTAAGGCTACAAAATCTTCCTGAAATTAATCAAGTTATTAAGAATGAACAACTTCCACAAATTTGTCTAAATGATAATGAACACGTGGTTGATTTTGAAAAGCTTAAAACAGAAATTATTCAAATTTTTGAGCAAAAATTTAAAACACTCTCAAGTTTTGAAAAAGAAATATCCCACTAAAATTTGAAATTTACTTAATAAAAAACCCTGCATAAGCAGGGTTTTTTTTAATTTAAGAATCTAAAAATTATTTAGATTCTTCAGCTTTTGGCTTTTCACGTAAGCGGATGCCTAAGTCACGAAGCTGATTTGCTTCAACAGGAGCAGGTGCTTGAGTAAGTGGACATTCAGCAGTCTTAGTTTTAGGGAATGCAATAACGTCACGAATAGAAGTCGCGCCAGTCATTAACATTACTAAACGGTCAAGACCAAATGCCAAACCACCGTGAGGAGGAGCACCGTAACGAAGTGCATTTAATAAGAAGCTGAATTTCTCTTCTGCTTCTTCATCAGAAATACCAAGCGCTTCGAAAATCGCTTTTTGCATTTCTAATGTATAAATACGTAGAGAACCACCACCAACTTCAGTACCGTTCAATACCATGTCGTAAGCAACAGAAAGTGCTTCACCTGGATTGCTCTTCACTTCTTCTACACTTGATTTTGGTAGAGTGAATGGATGGTGAACAGAAGTCCATTTGCCATCGTCAGTTTCTTCAAACATTGGGAAGTCAACAACCCAAAGTGGAGCCCACTCACAAGTTGCAAGATTCAAATCATGGCCAATCTTCACACGAAGCGCGCCCATTGCATCATTTACAACTTTAGCTTTATCAGCACCAAAGAATACGATATCGCCATCTTGCGCACCAACACGTGCCAACAATTCAAGTACGATCGGTTCAATGAATTTCACGATTGGAGATTGAAGACCTTCAATTCCTTTAGCGAGTTCATTAACTTTGATGTAAGCCAAACCTTTTGCACCATAGATGCCAACGAATTTAGTGTATTCATCGATTGCACTACGTGGCAATGATGCTGCACCTGGAACACGTAAAGCAACAATACGGCCTTTAGGGTCTTTTGCAGGACCCGCAAATACTTTGAACTCTACTTCTTGCATTAAGTCTGCAACGTCAACGAGTTTCAACGGAATACGCATATCAGGTTTGTCTGATGCATAGTCACGCATTGCATCTGCGTAAGTCATACGTTGGAATTTATCGAATTTAACGCCAAGAAGTTCATCGAACATCTTCACAGTCAGGACTTCCATTAAGTCCATAATGTCATCGTCACTCATGAACGAAGTTTCAACGTCGATTTGAGTAAATTCTGGTTGACGATCAGCACGTAAGTCTTCGTCGCGGAAACATTTCGCGATTTGGTAGTAACGATCAATACCACCCACCATCAACAATTGTTTGAATAATTGTGGTGATTGTGGAAGTGCATAGAAACTACCATTTTGTACACGACTTGGTACTAAGTAGTCACGCGCACCTTCAGGAGTTGCACGTGTCAAAATAGGTGTTTCAACGTCTAAGAAACCATTATCTTCGAAATAGTTACGAATAAGATTGGTCAATTTAGAACGGAAGCGTAAACGATCCAACATTTCAGGACGACGAATATCTAAGAAACGATATTTCAAACGAATTTCTTCAGAAATATTGGTATTTTCATCATTTAAAGGGAATGGAGGTGTTTCTGAAGCGGCAAGAACTTCGATGTCTTTACCTAAAACTTCAATTTGACCACTCACCATGTTGGCATTTTCAGTACCTTCATAACGGCGACGAACACGACCTGTAATTTTTAATACATATTCAGAACGTGCTTTATCTGCAGTTGCAAATGCTTCTGGAGTATCTGGGTCAATAACCACTTGAACGAGGCCATCACGGTCACGCATATCAAGGAAAATAACACCGCCATGGTCACGGCGACGATGTACCCAACCGCATAGTGTAACGGTTTGGTCGATTTGGGCTTCAGTTAAAGAGCCACAGTAATGAGTTCGCATCATAATGAAGATTATCCAAACTATATTGGCTGAAAAGACGGATGCGTAAACCGCGCACCGTCAAAAAAATAAGTTTTCGATTATGCCCTGTTGCATGGTTTGCCACAAGAAGTAGATCAAAAAACCGCAGAAATTAAGCGAAAAATGAGCAATTTGGCAGCAAGTTTTCCAAATTACCCCATTCTTTGTTGTCTATCCAAAAATAGGAAAAGTAAGCACCCTAAACTAAATGTGCTGAGCCAACCTTGCATAAACTCGTTGATAGAACGGCCAGTAAAATAATAGGTATCGGCATGCCAAACCTCATGAGGAATATAACGGGCATAATCCCAAAAAGAGAATAAGCCTAACAACGTCGATAGAATAAATAGGGTCCATGCGAAAACTTTAATTTTTTTACTTACTTTCCAGTGTTGTTTATAGCGCTGGTAATAGTGAATACACATCCAACCGAGAAAAGGTAAGGCAAGAGCAGAGGAGCCAATTTGTAAAAGACGATGCAAAGGGTAGGGATGACCAAAAAGATGAATAGTTGTCGCTAGAACATCTTTAAATACAAACGTTCGAAAGTCTGAATGTGTTAAACCATCCCAAATCAGATGAGTCGCTATACCGACAATGAGTGCAAATATAACTCCAATAAAAAATATAAAAATACGTTTTAAAGAGCTGAGGCCAAGATCATGTTGCACACCAAAAAAACGGTATACCACTGGACGATAAAGAAAATACCAAACTGCACAAAAGACGAGGCCTAATGCAAGGTTGGGATAAATCAGACCTTTCCATTGGTGCGTCAGCATGCTGGACTGAACTGTAAATAAGCGGTAAAGATCGGGTGTCATACTCCCAATGGCTAACGCGGCAATCGGTAAAGTGTTTTGGCTAAGCTTAGATAAGGGAGGAGCTATAACGGCATGAGAGATGGTAAAAGGCATTAGAAATTAAAAATTACTCACATCATTTCGTTGACCAGTCTAACTAATCGTCTAATTAAAAATGTTTTTTATTGCAAAACAAACGAAATGTTATAATATAACAAAAATAAAACATATCGTGATTCGGGACACATCCAATGCAGTTTTATAAAAATATTTTGACCTTATCCATTTTAGCTGTCATATCCGTTCCTTCGTTTGCAGCAGAAAGTGAAAATGTTGAAAAGTTAGAAACCATTCGAATTAAGGCTCATCCACTTGAGCAAACTTCACAAGATTTTGCGGTTGCAGATACAGTGGTGGATCAAAAACATTTATCGCAAGGAGCTGCCACCATTGGGGATGCGCTCAGTAGCGAAGTGGGAATTTATGCCAATCAGTTTGGGGCTGGTTCGAGTCGTCCAGTGATTCGTGGACAAGATGGACCACGCGTTAAAGTACTCCAAAATTCATCAGAAAATATTGATGTTTCGACCTTGTCTCCTGACCATGCAGTAACTGTAGATCCAGCGCTTGCAAAACAAGTCGAAGTGATTCGAGGTCCTTCAACTTTACTGTTTGGTGCTGGAACTGTGGGTGGTTTAGTCAACGTAATTGATAACAAGATCCCTACGCAAATGCCTGAAAACGGTTATGAAGGACAAGTTGGCTTACGTTATAACACTGGAAGTGATGAAAAACTGGCAAGTGCTGGAGTAACTGTTGGCTTGGGCAGCCAAGTTGCTTTACGTGTTGAGGGGTTAACACGTGATGCGAATAACTACATTGCGCCAAATTATATTCATGAAGGTGAAAAAGAGCGCCGTGTAGATAATACTTTTGCTCAGGGCGATTCAGTTAACGTAGGGTTGTCTTGGATTTATGACCGTGGTTATTCAGGTTTTTCTTATAGCAACCGTCGCGATCAATATGGCTTACCGGGGCATAGTCATGAATATGAAACCTGCCATGTAGATGATCTGAGCTTGCATTGTGGAGATCATGACCATGAAGGACATAGTGATGAAGAAGCCCATGATCATGAACATGGCGGTCCATGGATTGACTTAAAATCTGAGCATTATGACTTTAAAACTGAGTTAAATGATCCATTTGCAGGCTTCCAAAAGTTACGTGCACAAGCGAGCTATACCGACTATCAACATGACGAAATTGAAGAGGGAGCAATTGCAACCCGATTCCAAAACAAAGGCTATGACGGGCGTGTTGAGTTAGTACATAACCCAATTGCAAGTTGGGAAGGAGTGATCGGTGCACAGTTAGGTCAGCAAAAACTGAATTTAACTGGCGAAGAAGCCTTTATGGCACCGACCACTACCAAGAAGTGGAGCGTATTTGCTTTAGAACATAAACAATGGAAAGACGTACATTTTGAGCTTTCTGCACGAGCAGATCAGCAAGAAGTTGATGTAGATGATAACTCTAAACAAGATTTTGATGGCTCTGCATTTTCTTACGCAGGTGCTGCGAATTGGGAGTTTGCACCGAACTACAAACTTTCTTTTGTCGCTTCACATCAGGAACGTTTACCTTTAGCTCAAGAGTTATATGCCAATGGTGGGCATTTTGCGACAAATACTTATGAGTTAGGAAATGATCAACTCAGTAAGGAAAAATCGAATAATGTTGAGTTAGGTTTGCATTTTGATAATAACAAACTTGATTACCATCTTCATGTTTACCATAACTGGTTTGATGACTACATCTATGCGCAAACCCTTGACCGTTATAAAGACTTCCGTTTAGTTCAATACACTCAAGATAAAGCACGCTTCTATGGTGCAGAGGGTGAAATTGGTTATCAAATTACACCAATGTACAAGATCAGTGCTTTTGGTGATTATGTGCGCGGTAAAATTGATGCAGAAGGTAATGCTCCGCGTATTCCAGCAGGACGTTTAGGTACTAAAGTTGACGCAGATTTTGGTGATGGTTTTAGTGGTTCTGCCGAGTATTATCATGTCTTTAACCAAGACAAGATCGCAGCTTACGAGACCGAAACTGAAGGCTATAACATGCTCAATCTTGGGGTGGCATATTCTGGGCAATATGGTGCAAAAACAGATTATCGTGTTTATATGAAAGCGAATAACTTGTTAGATGACACGGTTTATCAACATGCATCTTTCTTATCAAATATTCCACAAGTTGGACGTAATTTTACGGTAGGTGTTGATTTTAGTTTTTAAGGCTTTAACACGAAACTAAACTTGAAAAATCAATCCAAAAGACCTAATTTGAAACCATCAAGTTAGGTCTTTTTTATGCGTATTTTTCAACGAATTCATCAAAAAATAAATTGGTCAGGGCGTCGTTATATGGCGATATTACTTTGCGTTGTTGCTATTGCATATCTTGCATCAGCAATTTACCACACAGTAAAACCATTGCCACAAGGGATTAACTTTAGTGGCAAGCTTAGACATGCCGATGTCAAATTTTTAGCAGATAAAACCTACCTTGATGCAAAAGGGCAACAACAGGTTGATCAGCACATCTTTGATGAAATCTTGAAAATGATTGATGAGGCAAAAACCACAGTTGTGGTCGACATGTTCTTGTTTAATTCAGAAGTGGGTGACTCAAAACTGAAGCAAAGGCCATTAATGCAAGAGTTAACCGATGCATTAGTCAGTAAAAAAAGACAGAATCGCCAAATCCAGATTGTATTAATTACTGACCCGATTAACTCAGTATATGGTGGTTTAAGCCCTGAACATTACCGCCAGTTACGTCAAGCGGGTGTTGATGTGATTGAAACCAATTTAGCTCCTTTACGTGCTTCTAATCCGTTCTGGTCAGGCTTATGGTATATCTGCTGTCAGAATGTTGGAAATAACCCTGAAAAAGGCTGGTTGCCAAATCCATTCGGTGAGGAAAAAATTACACTGCGCAGTTATTTGAACTTATTTAACTTTAAGGCCAATCACCGTAAAACTGTAGTCGTCGATACCGATACTGGTTGGAAGTCACTGGTGACTTCAGCAAATCCGCATGATGGTAGTTCTAGACACTCAAATGTTGCATTAGTTGTAACTGGAACGACAGCCGCAGATGTTTTACAATCTGAAGCCGCGGTTGCGCGAATGTCAGGTAGTAGTTCTCCATCGCTCATTTTAGGTGACTTTGAAAAAGACGTAACCAAACCTCAAGTTCAAGTGTTAACTGAAGGGGCGATTTATCAATCTGTATTAAAATTGATTAACTCGGCTAAGCCTAAAGAGCATCTTGATTTAAGTATGTTCTATTTATCTGAACGCAAGATTATTCAGGCTTTAAAAAAGGCTCAAGATCGTGGAGTTGTAGTTCGCGTTTTACTTGACCCCAATAAAGATGCTTTTGGCCGACAAAAAAATGGTATTCCAAATCGTCAGGTAGCTTCAGAGTTACATGCAGCGGGTATTCCAATTCGTTGGTGTGACACACATGGTGAGCAGAACCATAGCAAAATGATTTTGAAATATAATGCTCAACACGCTGAGTTAATTGTAGGATCTGCTAATTTTACGGCCCGTAATTTAAAAAATTACAACCTTGAAACGGATATGCTGGTTGTGGGTAAAGTTCAAGATCAAGTCTTTAAGGATGCACAAGATTACTTCAATACCTCTTGGTCAAACCTACAAGGTAGACAGATGAGCGTGGATTACGCGAAGTATGCAGATGAGTCTAAAGTGAAGTATTGGATTTATCGTTTTATGGAATGGTCAGGTTTGTCGACTTTCTAATTCTATTTTTTATATAAACGTTGAGGCTATGTGTTCACGACGGAGTCTTAATTAGTTTGATTCTAAACTCGGAGCTTATTCGTTACCGTGATTTTGTACAAAATTGGCAAGGTGATTGGCGACATGGATGTCGCCGTTTCACTGTGTTGCAGGGAGGCAACATCAGTGAAACAAAGGTTTTTGTCACTTTTGACCTTTCAAAAGTGAGGCATTAGCCTATACAAAAGATATTAGAACATCACTGTAAGTAAAGGCTGTTCCATAAGTCCGATTTAAGGCGCTGGCGGAATCAATTGATCTAAAGCCTTATCATCTAACTTTTCTATTTCACTCAAATCAGTCTTAATTTTCCATTGAGATTCATCATCTACCGGATTTGGTAAACGAGCCTCAAGCCAGTCACAGACTACATCTGGGTTAAATTCAGGATGGTTACACTGAATAATCCACGATAAGAAGTCTTTCGCTTCACCGTTCATATAAGGCGGTGGAGAAACAGGGAAGAATAAAGTCGGTAGACGTTCATTCGTCGAGAGATAGTTTAAAACATGTCCTAATTCTTGAACTGTTTGCCATGCTAGCGGATGTTCTACATCAATACTGAACTTAAACCACCAAGCATGTTCGCCATCTGCTCCATGAGCCATGATACGGGCTTCTTGTACGGTTGGAACTTTGCAAAAAAATTGATGAAGACGTTCAAAACTGATTTCAGACACAGCAATTGACCTAGTTTGAAAAATGGTAATGGTAGCACAGATACAGATTCTTCATATTTTCTTTATAGTCATTACAAACAATATCAATCAAAGCTGTTTTATTCATGGTTTCTCCTTGACTCTCTTTTAATCTAGCTTCAGATCAAGATAAAAGGAAATAGGTCATGAAAAAGCCAATCGTTCTTGTACTTTCAACATTAATGTTGGGTATGTCAGCTACTGCGATGGCCGATACAAGTCATCGTTGGGACAATAATCATGGTAAAAACTATGATCGATATGAGCATCGTGATGACCGACGTCATGACTACCGAAATGATCATCGTGCTCCCCAGTGGTCAAATGCCGATCGCGGTAAGCACTATGGCCGATATGTAGCATTTAAACGTGGCGATCGTGTTCCAGCAGAATACCGCAATAGTCGCTATTATGTTTCAGACTGGAGATCGCATCGTTTGTATGAGCCACCACGTGGATACCGTTGGGTTAAAACACCTAACCAATATTTACTCGTAGACTCAAAACACCAAATTTATCGTGTCCGTTAATTTTGAAATATAGAATACATAAATGGCCTCAATATTGAGGCCATTTTTTTATGCTAATTCATCATCTTGAGGCTGAGGGGGCTTTAAAGGCGTTGGTGTTTTTGCATGTTTCTCTTTCATCACTGACGGATAATTCCAAGATGCAAAACGAACAACCAAGATAGACAGAGCTAAAATAAGAATTGAGCCGGTAATAATGACTTGGTCCATATCCGCTTTATGGTCATGTTGAATATCTGAAATGAGTAGGCGGGTTAAGGCTGTAATCGCAACATAAATAAGAAAGCGTACAGGCATATGGTTGGTTTTAAAGTAAATTCCAACCATTGCCCCAAGTTCTAAATATATAAATAATAATAAAATATCATCAATTGAAGCATACTTTTTGACTGTTAAAATTTCAAAAACAGTATTGGCTGCGGACCAAGCCACCATACATCCAATAATAAACAGGGCTAAATAGTGGAAGGCTTCTACGGCGTAATGACCAAAACGGTCAAGTATTCGCTCGTATTTTTTAGGATCAGGCATAGTAATATCTTTTGTTTGTTTCTTAATGTTTAGAAATTAAACAAATTTCATGCCAATGGAAATAGTAAATACAAAATAAAAAAGCGCCTGAATATTCAGACGCTTTTTCATAAAGAACTTAATTAAGCTTGGTTCGTAAAGTAGTCTTCACTGAAGCCCATGATTAAGTCAGAACCAGCTTTAATTTTAGCAATACGTGCATCAATATCCGGCAAGATACGATCAGCAAAGTATTGAGCTAAAGCAAGTTTATTTTGATAGAAGTCACCAGACTTATCTTTCGCTGCCGCTGCAATTTTCGCAAACATATAAGCGAAGCTGAGTAAGCCAACTGCATGTAGATAATCAACAGCAGCAGCATTCGGGAAGTCTACGTTTTCAGCAGCTTGTTCAATAATAAACTGAGTGATTGCTTCGATTTCAGTTGCAGCATCTAAAGTTGCATCTTTAATGAAGTTCAAATCAGTGTCTAAGTCATTTGCAAAGTCACGAATCTCAGTGATGTATTCAGCAATGAATGCACCGCCACATTTAATGGTTTTACGACCAATTAAATCTTGAGACTGAACGCCGTTCGTTCCTTCGTAGATTTGAGCAATACGGAGATCACGAATACATTGTTCCATGCCCCATTCACGAATATAACCGTGACCACCAAATACCATCTGAGCATCTAAAGTTGCTTGGAATGCGGTATCTGTGAGGTAAGCTTTAGCAATTGGTGTTAAAAGCGCAACGCGATTATTGGCTTTTTTCACAGCTTCGGCATCAGTTGAGAATTTAGTGATATCGAGCTGTTGACCAACATAGACTGCAAAAGCACGTGATGCTTCATTGTTTGCACGTACGTTTAACAACATACGACGAACATCGCCATGGACTAAAATGCTGTCAGCAGGTTTATTTGGTGATTGAACACCAGCTGCACTACGACCTTGTAAACGGTCAGTCGCATATTGTGCTGCATTTTGATAAGCAAATTCAGATGCGCCTAAGCCTTGAATGCCCATTGATAAACGTTCGTAGTTCATCATGACAAACATGGCAGCAAGACCTTCATTTTCTTTACCAACAAGGTAACCTTTTGCCGCATCAAAGTTCATCACACAAGTTGCAGACGCTTTAATCCCCATCTTATGTTCGATAGAACCTGGGCCAACGAGGTTGCGTTCACCTAATGAACCATCTTCGTTCACCAAATACTTTGGCACGATGAACAAAGAAATACCGCGTGAACCAGCAGGGGCATCTGGAGTTTTAGCAAGTACCAAGTGAATGATATTTTCTGCTAAATCGTTGTCACCGCCAGTGATAAAGATTTTAGTACCTGTGATGTTATAAGTACCATCTTCATTAGGTTCTGCTTTGGTTTTAATAATACCTAAGTCAGTACCTGCATGTGGCTCGGTTAAGCACATTGTGCCCGACCATTCACCTGAATAAATCTTTGGTAAGTAAGTTTCTTTTTGTTCTTGAGATGCATAGCTGTTTAAAGCCATGCCTGCACCCACAGAAAGAAGAGGGTAGAGCATAAATGATGGGTTAGTTGCAAATAACATTTCATCCGAAAGAACGGTGAGCATTTTTGGCATGCCTTGACCGCCCCATTCTTCATCGGCACCTAAGCCAATCCAACCACCTTCTGCATATTGACGGAATGCATCTTTAAAACCAGCTGGTGTGAACACCTCACCGTTTTCATAGCGAGCGCCTTCTTCATCACCGGTACGGTTTAATGGATGAGTCACGTTCTGAGCAAATTTAGCCATTTCTTCTAAAATTGCTTCAGCTGTTGCAGCATCTACATGAGCGAGTTTCTCATTAGACTGCCAAAATTGTTCTGCTTTAAATACATCATTTAAGATGAATTTCATATCAGCTAAAGGAGCATTGTAAATTGGCATAATCGTTCACCTTTTTTGTGCACATTGGCCTGTGCTAGATATCCTGTAAAACGAAATGGATATGGAATTTAAAGTGTAAATTTATCATTGATTTTATAAAAAAAGGACCGTCAAAACTGAGCAGTCCTTTTTTGTTTTTTAACATTGCATATCGCAACTAACTATGGTTAGAAAGCGAAATGTTCAGCGTCTAATGACATCAATGGATCTAGACCACCTGCAATCACATCAACATGTGAGCGAACACGTGGCAAGATTTTCTTGAAGTAGAAGCGAGCAGTTGTAATTTTCGCGTTATAGAAATCAACATCGGTCGTACCTTCTGCTAATTTCTCTTGTGCAACAAGTGCCATACGAGCCCATAGATACGCTAAAGTGATATAACCTGAGAAGTAGAGGTAATCTACAGCAGCAGCACCTACTTCATCTGGGTTTTGCATTGCGCGCATACCAATCTGCATAGTGAGATCGCCCCATTCTTTGTTAAGAGCTGCAAGCGGCTCAACAAATTCTTTCATGGCAGCGTTGTCTTTATTCGCTTCAACAAATTTGTGAACAATTTTGGTAAAGTCTTTTAGCATTGCGCCTTGAGTTTGCAATACTTTACGGCCTAACAAATCAAGTGCTTGAATTTCGGTTGTACCTTCATACAAACATGAAATACGTGTATCACGTACGATTTGTTCCATGCCATGCTCAGAAATAAAGCCATGACCACCGAAGACTTGAACACCGTGCTTAGCAGACTCAGAACCTGTTTCAGTTAAGAATGCTTTTGCAATTGGAGTCAATAAAGACAAGATGTTGTCAGCAAACTTACGCTCTTCTTCTGTTTCGCCTTTTTCAACGATGTCAGCATATTGAGCAAGTAAGTAAACAAGTGCACGACCGCCTTCAGCAAATGCTTTTTGAGTTAAAAGCATGTTACGAACAGCAGGGTGAACGATAATTGGGTCTGCATCTTTTTCTGGAGCTTTAGGACCAGAAAGAGACCGCATTGCTAAACGTTCTTTTGCGTAAGTTAACGCACCTTGGAAAGATGATTCAGATGCTGCTAAACCTTGAACCGCAGTACCAATACGTGCTGTGTTCATGAAGGTAAACATACAGTTCAAACCACGGTTTTCAGGTCCGATCAAGTAACCCTTAGCTTGGTCAAAGTTAATGACACAAGTCGCGTTACCATGAATACCCATTTTGTGCTCGATAGAACCACAACGAACTGCATTACGCTCGCCCACAGTACCATCTGCATTTACATGGAATTTAGGAACGATAAATAATGAGATACCTTTGGTACCTTTCGGCGCACCTGGTAAACGAGCAAGAACGATATGGATGATGTTTTCAGCCATGTCATGTTCACCAGCAGAGATAAAGATTTTCTCGCCAGAAATTGCATAGCTACCGTCAGCATTTGGTTCTGCTTTAGAACGGATAATACCTAAGTCAGAACCTGCATGAGATTCAGTTAAGCACATCGTACCTGTCCAAACACCTGAAACAAGGTTTGGTAAATAAGTATTTTTTTGTTCATCAGAACCATGATGTTCTAATGTACGTACAGCTCCGTGAGACAAGCCAGGGTACATACCCCAAGACCAGTTTGCTGTACCAACCATTTCAGAAATTGCAATACCTAAAGAGTTAGGTAAAGCCTGACCACCGTATTGTTCTTCTGCTGATAAAGACGGAAAGCCAAGTTCAATATATTTTTGATAAGCTTCTTTAAAGCCTGTTGGAGTGGTAACTACGCCATCATTCCAAGTACAACCTTCACGGTCGCCAACTTGGTTTAAAGGAGAAAGTTCATTTTCACAAAAATCTGCCGCAGCTTCTAAATATTGATCAACCAATTCACGGCTTACGTTACCTTGGAAATCAGGTAATTTTGCATAGTGTTCTTCAGCATTTAATAATTCATGCAAAACGAATTGCATATCACGTAAGGGCGCTTTGTATTGTGGCATATCGGGTTCCTCAATACTGGTGAAACCAGAGTTATAATCTTAATCTATGAGAATGTGCCATGAGGCACCTTGGACTATTACATCGTGCAACAACTTGCATAACTGCACAAGCACCTCAGGACCTTTACTTTGTGACTGCAAAGTCAAGAAAAAAATACTTAAACTAGCTAAGTGCTTTGAGTGTAAACACTTTTGGTTATGTTTATATGATACAAATAGTCAAAATCGTAAACAGTTATGTATAAACAAAAGGCGCCTATAGGCGCCTTTTGTTTTATGATTTTTAGAATTATTTTGCTTGAGCTGATGCAGGAGCAGGGGCGTTAACTGGTGGTTGAGGGCGCTTTGGTTCAAAACGCAGGTTACAAGTACCTTCAAGTGTCTTATCTCCAACTTGAACATTTACTGCTTGTCCATTGGCCTTACCATCACATGCTTTTTGGATTTGTTCAAAGCGAGCTTGACGTTCGGCACGGTGCTGTTCCCATGCTGCTTTTTGTTCTGGTGTGAACTCACGGTGCTTCATACGGTGGTGGCCTTCACGTGGACCATCTTGCATCATTCCACGCTCAGGTTTAGGTGGTTGAGTCGTCGATTGACACGCCGCTAAACTTCCCATTGTTACAATTGCCGCACTGAATAATGCTATTTTTGCCGTCATTTTCATATTTAAAGCCTTTTAATGTTGTGTTTGCTGATGGCTTAAAGATTAGATAATAAAGATGTAGAAACAATGGAGAGTTTTTCTTTTCGTTGTTGGTTACAATGCGAAATATAGGGTAAAAATGAGAGAGTGCTTTTGAACGTTCTACGTGTTCCCATTGCATTACGGTTGTTTTTGACAGTCTTGCTCACCACATTGCTTATTGCGACTGCAAGCTTGAGCGTTTTGCACTGGACAATGCAAAAGAACTTTGCCAAATACGTGGCTGACGTTGAAATGCAGAAGCTCGACCGACTCATTACCAATCTGGGTGATGTCTATACGGTGTACCATGATTGGGGGAATGCGATTCAGGCACAGATTTTACAAATCGAAGGAACCGCGGCTCCTGATGACTACGATCGTCTCTCGCAGTGGTGGCTTCGTCGCCAATACGATATTGCCATACAACAGCATTCTTTCGATGAACATGCCCTTATTAATATTTCACCGCAAGTTGCACCGACAAATAAAAATACTATTTTTAGTGATGAAGAATTAAGAACGCTTGAGCAAAATTTACCTTCTCAATATCAACCCTTTGAAGGGTTAAGATTTCCCTTAAGTGCAAACCAATTTCGCCCAAGTGATGATAAAAATAAATCAAAGAAAGGGAGCTTAAAAGATATTGAAACTCAAAATGGTAAGAAGCGTTTTATTGCTTTGCCTGACCGTTTGGGGTTGAGTTCCCGTTTATCTTTATATGATGCACGGCACCAGTTTGTTGTAGGTGAACCGCCTTCTTCAGATCAGATGTCATTTCGCCCGATTATCTTAAACAATCAAGTTGTAGGATATTTAGGTTTAAAACCTGTTTTAGATAAAGAAGATGCTTTGAGTATTAATTTCTTTAGTAATCAAAAGCGCTATCTACTCTTAATTTATGCTTTAACCTTACTTTCAAGTTTAGTTGCAGCGCTTTTGATGGCGACTTATTTTAAAAAGCCGATTCAGCGTTTATTAAATGCAACCAATGAATTAACGAAAGGAAACTATCAGCATCAAGTTGTTATTAAACGAAATGATGAGTTGGGCGATTTATCAACCCAATTGAACCATTTAGCAGAAATTTTACATCAGCATGAAGAGTCGCGACGTCAATGGGTGGCAGATACTTCTCATGAGTTAAAAACGCCGCTGGCTGTATTACAAGCACAAATTGAAGCGATGCAAGACGGGATTCGAAAAGCAACGCCTGAGCATTTAGATGCGATGATGCGTCAGGTTTCAAGCTTGAAAAAATTGACCCAAGATCTTGCAGACTTGGCACAGGCAGATGCCCAGCAGCTTAAGTGTTATTTAAGTTCTGTTAATCCATGGGAAGTGATATTACAGGAAGTAGAAAACTTTAAACCTAAACTTGAGCAGGCTGGTCTCGAAATTCAGGTTGAAGGAACAAGTTCTCCGCTATTATTAGACCGTGATCGTTTTAAACAGATTATTGTTAATTTAATTAGTAATAGTATTCGTTACACAGAAACAGGTGGCAAAATCCATATTCATACAGCTCAAACTCCGCAGGAGTGGACTTTGTATGTCGATGACAGCCCATTTGGTTTAAACGATGAGCAGTTATCTCGTTTAGGTGAACGTTTCTATCGCGTAGATGATTCGCGTACGCGTAGTACAGGTGGAACAGGGCTAGGCTTGGCTTTGTCTTGTAAAATTGCGCAGGCGCTTGGTGGTACACTCAGTTTTGAACATTCACCGTTAGGTGGTTTACGTTGTGTGCTCACTTTTAAAAAGCAGAGTTAAATATAAAAGGAAAAATATCTCATGAAACATGTGATGTTGGTTGAAGATGAAGTCGAATTAGCGCATTTAGTGCGTGATTATCTTGAAGCTGCCGGTTTTGAAGTAAGTATGTTTCATGATGGTCAAGATGCCTATGCGAGTTTCCAACAACGTAAACCTAATTTAATGGTTCTGGACTTAATGGTTCCACGAATGGATGGTTTGACCATTTGCCGTAAAGTTCGTGAACAATCAGATTTGCCGATTATTATGGTGACGGCTCGTACTGAGGAAATTGACCGTGTATTAGGTCTGAATATGGGCGCTGATGATTACGTATGTAAACCATTTAGCCCAAAAGAGTTAGTTGCTCGCGTACAAGCTGTTCTGCGCCGTTTAGAGCGTAAAGCAGAACCTGAACAAAATGATTCTTTCCGAATTGATAAAGCTCAGCAAAGAATTTGGTATCAACAAAAATCATTGAGCTTAACGCCGACCGAATTTCGCTTACTTGAGCTATTTTTAGAGCATGTTGGACAAGTATATTCACGTGCACAATTATTGGATCATATTAATCCAGATAGTTTTGACGTTGCCGATCGTGTAATTGACAGTCATATCAAAAATTTGCGCCGAAAAATTAGTGAAGCGGCTGAAACTGGTAACCGTCATGAATGGATTCAAGCTGTTTATGGTGTAGGTTACCGCTTCGAATATCCTGAAGAATAAGTACTAGCGAAAGTTATTCTGTGGATAACCACAATGTTATCCACAGAAAATGTGGATAGTTTTAAAGATTTTATGGATAAATAATAATCTTCGTATGATTTGGTACGAATTGCCAAATCTCATCTATATCTGCATTTCTAACCGCAATACATCCTAATGTCCAATCCTTATGGGGCATATAAGTCGAGCTAAAAGGCATAGATAAAAAGGATTTTGGAACTGATCCATGAATCATGATATCTCCACCTGTTGGTTGATTATGTTGCTTGGCATAAGCAATATCTTTCGTATCGGGATAGGAAATATGCAATGATTTATAGAAAGCACTTTGTGGATTGCGCCAATCTATAGAATAAACACCCTCAGGTGTTTTTCCATCATTTTCAAAGTGTTTATGTCCTTTAGGATTAAAGCCAAGACGAATAGGATAACGACGAATCACATCCTGATTACTCTTGAGCAGAAGTACGCGTTGATTTTTAAACACTTCAATTGAGGTGACGGGCTTTGTTTTGATGAGTTCTAAGACCTCTTCGTTTGAAAGTGCTTGATGACTTGGCGTAAAAGTTGGTAAATATTTTTCATATTTATAAAAAGCGATGCCGAGTGGAACTATAAGAAGTGTACAAATAATGATAGGTCTAATTTTCATATATTATTCTTTGATGTTTAAGAAACTTTCTTAAGCCACTACCAAAGCGGCTTAAGAGAGATTTAGTCTTTAAAGTATTAAGAAGAACAGCTGACTGCTACGTCTGGTACGTCACTTGGTAACGGACCTAAGTCTTGTGGCTGTTCGAGCTCTGGTTGTCTTGTATATGGCTGATCAAGCAGCTTAAACAAACGGTCTACTTCGCTAAAATCATCTCTTTCCGCTGCTTCAATAGCACGCTGAGCCATGTGATTACGTAATATATAAATTGGATTTGCTTTTTGCATGTTTGCATCAAGTTCAGCAGTATCTTGATGTTCACGAATACTTTGATATTGACTAAGAAACTCATCAAACTGTCGAATATCAAGGCAATCATCTCGTAGAGTCTTATATTCTTTATTTTGAAGTCGGATAAAGCTCTGAGTGTAATCGAGTTGTTCAGTTTGTAAGATTTTTAAAAAACTAAAACTACAATCAAGACTGTCTTTATGAAAATGGGGAAGTCCCATTTTTTGACATAAACCAGTTGTGTAATGTTCAATAAAAGTCGGTTCAAATTGTTCTAAGCAACGCGCTAACTCTTCTTTGAACTGATCCTTTTGTTCAGGTTCAGCAAGTGGAATTAAGTTGTTTAACCATGTCCATAAATTCCAATGGCCTATGCTTGGCTGATTTTGATAAGTATAACGTCCTTGATAATCTGAGTGGTTATTAATCCAGTTCGGGCGGAAGCGTTCCATAAAACCATATGGACCAAAATCTAAAGTTGAACCTGTAATATTTAAGTTATCGGTATTCATCACGCCATGAGCAAACCCAACCAATTGCCATTTCGCAATCATGATTGCAGTACGCTCAATTACCTTCTTGGCAAAAGACAAAATAGGATTCTCAGTTTCTAGACACTCAGGATAATGCCATTCAATACATTTTTGAGTGAATTCTGGCAGCAACTCTGGAGCGTATTGATTGATCCATTCAAAATGTCCTAAACGGATATGACATTCAGATGTTCTGAGTAGCATTGCGCCTAACTCTAGTTTTTCGCGCTGTACCCCTTGAGTAGAGGTCGTAAAACCTACCGCGTGACTAGAAGCGACGCCTAAAGCATTTAATGCATGCCCAGCTAAATATTCCCGGACAACGGAACGCAGCACTGCACGTCCATCTCCCATTCTTGAATAAGGGGTAGGGCCTGCACCTTTTAGATGCAGATCTATGGTTTGACCCTTTGTATTGAGTATTTGCGCAATCAGTAAGCCACGACCATCACCGAGTTGTCCTGCCCATTGTCCAAATTGGTGGCCAGCATAGACCATGGCCAGAGAAGGGAATTCAGAGAAAGTACGCTGTCCGCTACAGATTTCAACCCATGCATTTTTTTCGTCTTCTGACCATTGCAGTTCATCTGCCAAAGCGGCATTGAAATGGCCTGCTTTTGCACCACGCAAAGGAGATGGTTGCTGAACATGAAATAATTTAGAAGGAAGTGAAGGGTAGAGCGGATTAAATTGCATGGGCTTGGCAAAATAGAGAAAGCGGATTTCACTATACCATAGTTAAAAAGCAGGCATAAAAATAGCTCCCGAAAGAGCTATTTTTGATCAGAATTTATTTTAGTCTGACACCACGTTGGTATTCTTTTTAACACTACGCATGAGTGTTTCTAAGCATTCACGGTGATGACTTAAGCGGTGTTCAAGCAACTGAAAATCAACTTTAAGCTTGTGATCCATTCTATGAATCTTTTCAGCCATTGCTGCTTTTTTCGCTTGTAACTCTTGTTCTTTAAGTTTTGCCCAATCATTTAAAGTATGGGTAAATGCTTCGTATTCTTGTGCAATACGTTGTTTCATTTGACTAATGTCAGCATTTACATCATGACCATAGATAGCAAGATCTTGCTCGGCATATTTAAACTTCATCGCCAGTTCTGCTTTTTTAATATTAAAGCTTGGAATACGACGTAAATTTTTAGCTAAACCAAGTTTAGAACAAGACCAAATCAACCATTTTGTTGGGTCATATTGCCACCATTTCACACCGTTACGATAATCGTATTGGAAGATATGGTGATAGTTGTGGTAACCCTCGCCCCAAGTGGCGATAGCTAACCAGAAATTATCACGTGCCGAGTTTTCGTCTGTATAAGGACGTTTACCGAACATATGACAAAGTGAGTTAATAAAGAAAGTTACTTGATGGCTAATGATTAAGCGTAAGAGACCACCTATGAGGACTACACCCCATAAATCGCCAGTTGCCCAACCAATTAAACCTAAAATTCCAACATGAACTGCAACTACGAGTAAACCGTAGTATTTATGCTGGAACATAACCAATTTATCATTGAGCAAGTCAGGTGCATTTTTAAAGTCGGGCTCAGATGGCGAATGATCGCGGATCATCCAACCCATATGGGCATACCAAAAACCACGCTCAATTGAATATGGATCTTCATCGACATGATCAACATGTCTGTGGTGAGTACGGTGACCAGATGCCCAAAACAGAATACTGTTTTGTACGGCAAAAGTTCCACCGATCATTAAAAGAATTTTAAGCGGTAACGACGCTTCATAAGCTCGGTGAGCCCACAGGCGGTGATAACCAGCAGTAATCCCCATACTACTTAGAGCTAAAAGAAAAAATAAGCTTACCCATGCGCTTACACTAAAATCATAATAATACGCGTAAATCGGGATTATGATTGCGGCAAGAATTGGTAAACCAATTAAGGTAATGCTAGCGGTCCAGTTAATTGGGGCTTTGAGTGGGGCGGAAGTCATATCCGGCAGCGCTCCTAGAATCCTTGTCAGACAAGGTACAAAGACAAAACGACATAGCAAAACCAATCATCAAGATATATTGCTATTCTATCCTTCATATTAGCACGTGCTTAGTGAGAATCACTAGCATTATTGTACAGATGTATTGAAAGAACGGTAACAGAATTAAACTATGTCACAGAGTTTTTCAAGTAGGAGAAGTTGTTTAATGAACGTACAACGATTGAAAAAAAAGAACAGCATTGATATTGCAAGGAAATTATCATTGAAGTGTATCTTGGTCACAATCAGTCTTGTATTAGCCGCATGTCAAAGTGCACCCGATCAAAGTACAAAAAAAGTTCAAACAAAAAAAACAGTTCATCATGTTCAATCGCCTGTTGTAAAAAAGAGAGTGAGCCCTGATGGCATTCAAGATATTGATTGGCAGATTACTCAGATCAGTGGCCATAAGGCAAAATTCTTTACACAGTGGCCAACTCTCTCTTTAAATTCTGCTATCAAAACAGTATCAGGCCATACTGGATGTAACGCAGTTTTTGGTCGTTATACATTTGATTTTAGTCAGCAAAAACTTGACATGCAGGTAAATGCAGGACATTTAAGCTGTGATGGAGCTTTGGCTCAAGAGGCAGAACTGGTAGATGCTTTGCAACGTATTCAACGCTTCCAACTCGTAGGTAATACGCTATATCTGCTTGATCAGAGTGGACAACGCCTTATTCAGGCGCAAAAGAAATAAAAGGTGGTTTTACCACCTTTTTTATATTTATAGAGCTTGTAACATCGTGGTTGGAATATCTGTAATTAGCCCTTGTACATCTAAATCACGCAGCCTTTTTGCTCTTTCGACATCATTCACTGTCCAGACACTAATATTTAAGTTGGCCTGTTGTGAAAGCTGAATCATTTCATCTGTTGCGAGTTGATCGTGCCAGCCAATATGACAACAACCATATTGATGTGCGAGTTCAATTGCTGTTGCTCCAACTGGAAGTTCGACTAACAATCCACGTTTGAATTGAGAGTTTATATCGCGTAAGGCAGTTAGAATCTGAAGATCAAAACTTGTGATGGTGACGACTTTCTCAAAACCTTGTAATTCAGTCTCAAGCTTTTGAACAATTTTTTCTGCTAAAACCATGTCTCTTACAGCTTTCACTTCCACTTCAATATGATCGAAGTTATCAAGCAGGTTTAAAACGCCTGTGAGAGTGGGTGTTGGTTCTGAATTTGGCCAGTCAGGCCAGTTTTGACGATGATCAAATGATAATGCTTGAGCCAAATTAGAGTGCTCAACAATTTGGTTGACTCCGGCTGTACGTAAAAAATTATCATCATGGATCACGACCAACTCTTCGTCTTGAAGCTGACGAATATCAAATTCGACACCACGAATACCTAAATTTTTTATGTGCTGAAACCCACCTAGTGTATTTTCAGGAGCTTCTTTGCGTGCACCACGATGACCAATAATGCGCATAATTTTCTTCTATGAAATATTTTGACTATGGTCTCTTTAAAAAGAGCAGAGACCATGTTTAATCTAATCTATTTTTAAATAATCTCATTAATATTTTTTTGCCAAAGCACTTCTTGTCCACCTTCGGCACGTTGTAAAGCACGAGATGCAACAAACAACCAGTCAGATAGACGATTTAAAAGTTGGAGCGCCGTGGTTTGAATGTTTTGATCACGTGTTTGTACCGACAGGAGAGATCGTTCTGCGCGGCGACAAACGGCACGGGCTTGATGGGCATAACTACAAGTTAAAGAGCCTGATGGAAGAATAAACTCTTTAAGCATTGGTAAGTCTTCATTCATACGGTCAATTTCTTTTTCAAGAAACTCAATACAAACAGGCTCAAGTAAATTGTAGTTTGGAATACAAACCTCTCCACCTAAATCAAAAAGCCAATGCTGAACAAGGCTGAGACTTTTATCCCAATCGGCTTTGTTGGTCATTTGACTAGCTGTGATTTGAGCACGAAGTACCCCAATAATGGCATTGAGTTCATCGACATCACCAAGTGCTGCAATTCGTAAATCATCTTTAGCAACACGAGAGCCATCGCCTAAACCTGTTGTGCCTGAGTCGCCTGTGCGTGTATAGATTTTGCTTAAACGGTGTCCCATGATGGATATCCTGAACATAAAAAAGGGGATAATGTCGGTCAGAACATTACCCCGAAACTGGAGTTAAGAAAATATTTTTATAATTAAAGGGAGATATTAATAACGGAAAGTGACCCCAACAGAAGCTTGGCGGCCACCATTCACATACCAATTGCGTGAGTTGTAAACCGTTTTATATTCAGAATCACCCACATTTTCGATATTAGTAAATACTTTAACGTTTGGATTGATATTCCAGTAAGCATTTAAATCGATAGTAGCATAGCCTGGGACTTTTTGTGGATTAGCACTATTTTGAGCATTAGAGTTAGAGCGGGCGATAAGTGAAGCACTAACACCGTAAACAGTATTTTCTAAACCTGTAGTTAAGGTGAGGGTTTGCTTAGGACGATAAGCAATCTCTAAGCCAGTTTCTTTATTTTCGGTTTTTACATAGGCATATTCAGTTGATAAAAATAGATCATCTTGTTTCCATTTAAAACCAACCTCACCACCAGAAAATTGTGCTTTGTTTAGATTTTCATAAGTACTTGTCGTTGTATTGGTTGCAACATCAAAATTTGAATTTGATGCAATTAAATTTTTGACGTCTGTTTTATATGCCGATAAATATGCTGTTAATGCAGGAGTAAACTGATGATCTAAGCCAATTTCATATGAAGTACTTTCTTCTGGTTTTAGATTAGTATTGCCATAAGTATGATAAATTCCAAAAGAACCATAATCAGCTTCGCTGTGATAATACAATTCAGTAAGTGAAGGGGCTCTAAATGCTGTTCCGATATTTGCATAGATACTGGTTGACGGTAATACAAAATAACGAACAGCCCCTTGTCCTACATTATGTGTTCCAAATTTTTCATTATCTTCGAGGCGTACGCCTAATTGCGTGCTGATTTTATCAGTTTTATACTGGTGTTGTAGATAATAGCCGGTAGAATCAATATCTTGCTTTCCATTTAAAATAGAGGCATCTTGATACTCTGTATTATCAATGCTTGCGCCAACCAAGATATTTTGTGCCTGTGTAAATTGCCACTTAACATTTAAATCACCTTCATTGCGTTTAGTGTCAGCATGATAAGGTGATGATTCACGATACTCTTGTGTATCTTTAAAGTTAGAATATCTTGTATTGATAGTGATATTAGATGTCGGTTTGTATTCGACTCTGGTACTGACTAACTGATTGTCAAACTCACGTTTAGCTGTATTGCTTATGCCACCATTGTCTGAATAATTATTAGCGCCCTTATTTTGAGAAATTTCAACACTTGTATTTAAATTATTCTTATTGTCATAACCTAATTTTGCGCTATAACCTTTTTGATCATAGGCCGCTTTTAAATTGTCTGGTTGTGTGTTGAAAATATGTGTTCCATCACTTTCCATACTTTGCCCACGAATCTGAGCAAAGAATCCCGCATCACTGACTAAATCTGTTCCAATAATGGCCTTATACGTATTATCTTCACCATAAATACCTGTAAGGAATGCAGAATTTCTTTCAGGTGTAGATGTAATCATTTGGATTACACCACCAATCGCATCAGTACCATATTGAACTGATGCAGGGCCTTTTAAGATTTCAATTCGGTCAAGATTAGTTGTATCTAAAAGTTCAGGATAGATTGGGGAAAGAGTATTTGGAGTATTTAGACGCGCTCCATCTTTTAATAACAGTACATGATTTGGATTTGTACCACGAATCAAAAGATTAGTGCCTTGTCCAAGACCACCATTTTGTTTGATATAAATAGATGCATCTTTTTGTAAGATATTAGATAAATTTGAAATAGGATTTTTTTCAATTTCTTCTTTTGAAATCACTGAAATACGCGCTGGAACTTCACTGGCTTTTTCAGCACTTTTTGAGGCAGTGATTACAATTGGATCAAGCTGAGTTGCATTCGTTGTATCTTCAGCAAAAATAACAGGTGAAAACCCCATCGCAATAGCGATAGCCCCTACCAGACGAGTAGGTTGAAAAGACTTAGACATAACATGCTCCATACATTCACCCCACGTGAATGATCGGGTAGATAGATGAAACAAGTAGGTCTCCGGACTTCAGCGCCATATTTATGTTATGGACATATTCACCTTCCCACATTAATGCAGTGGTGTAAGTCGATATCGACTTAAAAAATATGCTTTACATTGTTACCGTTGCGGGGGCAGTGCCGGACTTTCACCAGCTTCCCTAAAGCATTAATTGCTTACACTTGCTTCCAATTTTACGCAGTATAAAGTGGCGATTTATTTCATACAATGTCATTTAGCCCAATTCCCAGAGAACTTTTACGCAAGGGGCAAAAATTGCATTACAATGGCGCTTATTTTAAGAAATGGTTGTAGTTTAGGCAGATCATGAGCCCATCAAACCAAAAACGTACACGCGCAAAAATCTGTGGAATTACTCGCATTCAAGATATTCAGGCAGTTGTTGCTGCTGGAGCAGATGCGATCGGTTTTGTTTTTTTTCCGCCAAGTCCTAGACATGTGACAGTTGCAGCGGTTCAAGAATTTACAAATGTAATTCCACCTTATGTACAAATGGTTGGTTTGTTTGTTAATGCAAGTGCCACTGAAATTCAGGATGTACTTGATTGTGTTCCCCTAGATGTATTACAACTACATGGCGATGAAACTCCTGAACAATGTCAGGAAATAGCTCGCCATTGTAAGCGTCGCTGGTATAAAGCGATTCAGGTTAAACCTGATTTAGATGTAATTGCTGAAATTCAAAAATATCAAGCGGCTGGTGCCAGTGCTGTATTGCTTGATGCGTGGCATCCTGAGCTTAAAGGGGGCACAGGGCATCAGTTTGACTGGTCTAAATTTCCAAAACTTGATATTCCTTTAATCTTGGCAGGTGGTTTAACCCCTGACAATGTCATTGACGCTATTCATACTACCGGTGCTTTTGCAGTAGATGTGAGCGGAGGCGTAGAGTCCGCAAAAGGTATAAAAGACCAACAACTCATTGAACGATTTATGCAAGGAGTCCAACGTGGATCAGCAAAACAATGTGATTGACTATACACAGTACCCAGATGCTGCAGGGCATTTCGGTATCCATGGCGGACGTTTTGTGTCAGAAACACTCATGGCGGCATTAGAAGATTTAGAAAATCTCTATTCTCGTATGAAAAATGATGAACAGTTTCTGGCAGAATTCGACCGCGATCTAGCCTACTATGTAGGTCGTCCTAGTCCACTTTATTATGCTGAGCGATGGTCAAAAGAGTTAGGTGGTGCGCAAATTTATCTTAAACGTGAAGACTTAAACCATACAGGCTCACACAAGGTAAATAACACGATTGGTCAAGCGTTATTGGCAAAGCTTTCGGGTAAAAAACGTATTATTGCTGAGACTGGTGCAGGGCAACATGGCGTAGCAACTGCAACAATTGCAGCACGTTTAGGTCTTGAATGTGTTGTTTATATGGGTGCTGAAGATGTTAAGCGCCAAGCCATGAACGTTTATCGTATGCGTTTATTGGGAGCGACTGTTGTACCTGTGCAAAGTGGTTCTAAAACATTGAAAGATGCCATGAACGAAGCAATGCGTGACTGGGTAACCAATGTTGATACGACGTACTATGTGATTGGTACAGTTGCAGGCCCACATCCATATCCTCAACTCGTTCGTGACTTCCAGTCGATTATTGGCCGTGAAGCACGCAAGCAGATCTTGGAGCAAGCAGGTCGCTTACCAGATGCATTAGTTGCATGCGTGGGTGGCGGTTCAAATGCAATGGGCTTGTTCTATCCATTCTTAAATGATGCCAATGTGAAAATGTATGGTGTTGAAGCTGCTGGTTTTGGTATTGAAACTGGTAAGCATTCTGCGCCGTTAAATGCAGGTCATGTGGGTGTATTGCATGGTAACCGTACTTACTTGATGAGTGATGAACAAGGTCAGATTATTGAGACACATAGTATCTCGGCGGGTCTTGACTATCCGGGTGTTGGTCCTGAACATAGCTTCTTGAAAGATATGAAGCGCGTAGAATACGTGCCGATTAATGATACAGAAGCTTTGCAAGGTTTCCGTGATTTAACCAAAATCGAAGGGATTATTCCTGCACTTGAAAGCTCACATGCGATGGCTTATGTCTCTAAGCTTGCGCCAACAATGTCTAAAGATCAGATTATTATTGCGACTGTTTCAGGCCGCGGTGATAAAGATTTAATGACTGTTGCACGCATTGATGGCGTAGAAATGGTCGAGATGTAAGAGAACTATAATGCCAAGCTTGTTTATGGTGATGTTGGGCGGGCGCCATGCCCGCGCTAATACAGAAGTTCATGATGTAGTCATGGCGGTAGGAGATACTTTAGAAGAAGTTTATCCTCAACTTAAACAGGCTTGGTTTGGTGAGGCTCAAGGATTACATATTGATGCTTGGGCCAAGCTTTCTGGTGTTAGCTCTCAAGGGCAAAATTATCAAATTCATTTTACAGATGCAGCACCCAAACCAGATGATTTAAAATTATATTTAATTAATCTGGGTGGATATGATGCGCGTGAATTCGGTGAGCTTCATCGTTATGAGTTTGTGGTTGCACCCAATGCGGTTGTTGCCAAACAATTAGGTAAACAATTTATAGATCGGCAGTGGCAAAAAGCACATACAGATCGAGTTATTGATATTGATGACTGCTTAGCGATAGATTGTGTAGCAGGGCGCTATATTCATTTAATAAAAGGCGATTTTGCTGCAACAATTTGGGAAAATACGTATTTGACTGTGGTATAGGTCATTTGAAATCTAATATTCATACGGAAGTGGGTAAATGGATTTAATTCAAGAAAATGGACAGCCTCGTTATGGGCGTTTTGAATCTGTACCGTCCACTATTCATGTACAACATTATATTTATAAAACGCCGTATGGTAAGGTCTTAAAAGGCTGGCGTAAGCAATTAAAATATAAAAAATTCAAATTCTGCGGTATTCAACATAAACACTATAGTATTGGTCTGGCCATTGCAGATATTGGCTGGGTTGGGCACGGTTTTTTCTATATTTATGATCATGAAACTCAGCAGGTCATTGAGTGGAATGCAATTCAGCCTTTGGGGCATAAAACCTATCTTGATGAACAGCCATTGTTTAATCAAAGCTATTTTTCTAAATCTCCTTATCAGTTTGATATTCAGCATGCCAATGGCGTGCGGTACATTCGAGTCACGAAATATGGTGAGATTCAACTTAGCGCTCGAATTTTTTGTGCTGGAACAGACATATTAAGTTTATGTACGCCGACAGGTATCAATGGTTGGACCTATACTCAAAAGCAGACCACGCTTGCTGTAGAGGGGATGTTTATTAATAAACAAAACCAAATCGTACAATTTGATGAAAAGACATTTGCATCGCTAGATGATACTTGTGGTTTTTTGCGACCTGAAACAGCTTGGTTCTGGCTTTCATGTAATTTCTGGGATGAGCAAGGGCGGCGTATTGGTTTAAATTTAGCTTCTGGTGTTAATGAAAGCTTTGGTAATGAAAATTGCTTATGGATTAACGGAGTTTTATTTCCACTGACTGATGTTTTATTTGAAAAAGTAAATGATGAGCTTTGGCAAATTAGCTCTCTAGATCAAAAACTTAATCTACAAGTGCATATTGGTTGGTGCCGATACGAAAATATTAATTTAAGAATGATCGGCAGCCAGTTCAATCAGTGGCAAGCTAAAATTAGCGGCACAATTGAGCATGAGGCAACCGATATCATCAATTGCAATGAACAATACGGCTTACTAGAACAACATTATGCAAAATGGTAACAAGCAGGTTATAAACCTGCTTGCCAGAATGCTTCACCAGCCGCAATCGGGTCATTAGTTTTTTCAAGTGTTTCAATCCAAACAGGATATTGACGAATGACCGGATGCTGACTTGGATGAAAATCTTTTTTAAACCAATCTAAATATTGGCTTTTCATAGCGGTTAATGTGCCATTTTTGCCAAAGAACCACGGTAAGCCTTTAAGGCTCATTAATAGTCTTTCTCTAGAACTAAAGCCATCACATTTCAACATGACATTGGTGCGATAAAGAGTAAAACCAAACATGAGTACTGTTGTAAGAACCAATACAAAACGACGAGTCGACTCAGGAACTTCGCCTACTTGTTTCATGACATCAAAAGCAACATCGCGGTGCTCCATCTCTTCAATGGCATGCCACGCAAACAGCGCTCGGACATAGGGGTGAGCATTTTCTAAAGTTTTTTTATTGCTATAAAACGTTTCTGCCATTAATGCAGTTAAATGTTCAGCTGCTGCCGTCATTGCAATATTGTATTGCGGTGAGCGTTTGGTGAGTTCAAAACGAAAAATTCTTTTCAGTGTAGCTGTGAATTGGTCAACAGGCATACCTTGCTCTTTCATGAGCTGATTCATTTTGTCATGCGCAATACCGTGTTGAGCTTCTTGTTTAATAAAGTCCGCAACTCGTTTTTGTAGTTCGGGGTCATCAATTTTGTCTCGGAACATACGAACACATTCGATAAAGTAACGCTCTCCATCCGGAAAGGTTAAGCTGAGCGCATCAAACATACGAGTCAAAAAAGGATCATTATTAAACCAAAAGCGAGGCGCTTCGTTTAAATGAAAATCTAGATCTTTACGAACCACTGGCTCGACTTGATAAGAAACATGTGCGTTCATATTTTATTTCTCGCATCTAACTTGTTTACTAGTATGTCGCGGCTGGTCGGCTTTGTTTTGACAGTTATTGCCAATTTTTATACAGTTTGCGACAAGATGGCAGTAAAAAAAGGATGAGCCATGCAAGATTTTACGATTTCAAATGGGTATTTTTACCTTTGGAATACTTACTTAAAAGAAAGAGAAATGGACTGGCAGGCATTAAATCTGACGGATGTTCAGGCCCGACAAGTTCAAAATATTTTAGCTTCGTCTATTGATGCTCAATCATCTTTAAATTTTTTTCTTGAGCTTTTAGAGCTAACCGAATCTCAGCTACAAGTTTCCAATTTAGCTTTGGAAATGGCCACTTGCATTACACCTGCCAATTTTGGAGTGTTGGGTTATATGGCATCCCGAAGTGGCAGTTTTGCAGAGGTTCTTGAATATATTATGAAGTTTCATCGTCTGGTAATTGACGGTGAGCAAGTAGTGCCTATGCAAATTGAGCAAGATGCTTCTAAAATTCGTTTGTATTGGCCATTGGTTAATGACAGCAATATCATACTTTGTGAACTGACCTTGGCAGCAATGGTACAGCTTGCTAAACAGATAGCCCCACTACATGATTTTCTCTTGCAACAAGTTGAGTTCGTGCACCGTGCGCGTGGTCCGTTAGTGCACTATCAGCGTTTCTTTCAATGCAAATTATCATTTGAAAAACCTTACTACGCATTAACTTTTGCAAGTGAGGGACTAAGTATTCGTCCTCAGCATGCAGACCCAACCTTAATGCAACTTTTAGTGAAACAGGCAGAAGAAGCATTAGCTCAGCGTAAAATACATACAGATTTAGCTCAGCAAATACATTGGATCGTCCATGAATATTTTAAGCAAAGGCAGCAGGCCCCTAAAATAGAAGATATTGCCACCGAGTTGAATATTTCAGTACGAAGCTTGCAGCGCCAGCTACAGTCATTAAACACTTCATTTAAATTAATTTTAGATGCAGAGCGTATGAAGCGCTGTGAGATATTACTTAACCAAAATGCCAGCCTCACTTTAATTGCTGAACAATTGGGATATTCGGACCAGTCAGCACTTGCACGTGCTCATAAAAATTTGACAGGACAAACCCTATTAGCAAGAAAAAGACAATTACAGCTAACAACTAAAAATGCAATAAAATAGCCTTTCTGTGGCGATTTTCTATTCAGATGACGATCTAATAATGGCTCGAAAATAGGAAGCTTTGATCATTGAGAAAAGTTTCAAAATATTGATAAATGTACGCCATGGGTTGTATGAATCATACAATCGAATATCGCCATAACGTTAGACCTGTTCAATGGACAAAAAATAGCGTTAAAATGCGATGTTCTTGTATTTCTACAAACAACTCCTCAATTTTAAATAATTCAAGGAAAGCACAACCCTATGTCACGTCTTGCCACTCGTTTTGAAAAGCTTAAGTCCCAACAACGTAAAGCGCTTGTATCTTATGTCATGGCGGGTGATCCACAACCGCAAGTAACAGTTCCGTTACTTCATAAAATGGTTGCAGCAGGAGTAGATGTCATTGAGCTTGGTTTACCATTTTCAGATCCAATGGCCGATGGTCCAGTAATTGCGCTTGCAGCTGAACGTGCGCTTGCGGCAGGGACTAACACATTAGATGCTCTTCATATGGTAAAGGAGTTCCGTGAACAGGATCAGGATACACCTGTTGTTTTAATGGGTTATCTGAATCCGGTTGAAGTGATTGGTTACGAGAAGTTTGTTTCTCATGCGAAAGAGTGCGGTGTAGATGGCTTATTACTGGTGGATTTACCGCCAGAAGAGTCAAAAGAGTTTGGTGCTGTGTTGAAGCAACATGATATGGATCAAATCTTCTTGCTCGCACCAACTTCTACAGACCAACGCATTCAGCATGTGGCAAATCAGGCAAGTGGATTTATCTACTATGTTTCACTTAAGGGTGTAACAGGAGCCGCAACACTAGATACGGCAGAAGCTGCTGCACGTATTCAAAAAATCAAAAATGCCACTGATATTCCAGTAGGTGTTGGTTTTGGTATTAGTGATGCTGCTTCAGCAAAAGCAATGGGTAGTGTTGCTGATGCGGTGATTGTAGGTAGTGCTTTCGTTAAAAATTTTGCAACGTTGGCAGCGGATGACGCTGTTGAACAGACGGTGAATAAAGTCAAGGAGCTTCGAGCAGCGCTCGATGAGTTAGTATGAATCAAGAAGTGAAATCAGGGAAAGTTCTTAGCCCTTCGACACCATGGACAAAACGTCCGGTTCCAGGTATTGAAGTCGCAAATGAGCAACAAATTCTCAAAGCAACATTTACTGAGCCAACGATTGAATGCCCTGAATGTCATGCTCTAGTGACACGTACAGCAATCTCTTTCAATGCGTATGTTTGTCCGCAGTGTGATGAACACTTACGTATGAAAGCTCGTGATCGTTTGAACTGGTTCTTCGACAATGTAGTAGTAGAATTAGGGCAAGAATTTAGCGCGAAAGATCCGTTAAAGTTTGTCGATACCAAGCCATATCCAGATCGTATGCGTGAAGCGCAAACCAAAACTGGTGAAACGGAAGCCTTAATTGCCATGCAAGGTAATTTAAATGGCGTAGATATGATTGCATGTGCTTTTGAGTTCGACTTTATGGGCGGCTCTATGGGTACAGTTGTAGGCGACCGTTTTGTTCAGGCTGCTGAACTTGCTATTGAAAAACGTCAACCATTGATCTGTTTCGCAGCTTCTGGTGGTGCACGTATGCAAGAAGGCATGCTGTCTCTTATGCAAATGGCACGTACTTCAGCGGCGATCCAAAAGTTAAAAGATGCAGGTTTACCTTATATCGTGGTGTTAACACATCCTGTATATGGCGGTGTAACAGCTTCTTTAGCAATGTTGGGTGATATTCATATTGCTGAACCTAAAGCGATGATTGGCTTTGCTGGTAAACGTGTAATTGAGCAGACTGTACGTGAAACTCTAGAAGAACCGTTCCAACGTGCTGAATATTTGCTTGATCATGGTGTAATCGATCAGATTGTTCATCGTCACGCTTTACGTGATACTGTATCTCGACTTGTATCGAAATTGATGAACTTACCTTGAACCAACAAGCTCCACTTTCAATAGACTCTTTAGATACATGGCTCAATTATTGGAGCCATGTTCACGTTACAGGGATAGATCTTGGTCTGGAACGTGTAATTCCTGTTGCAGAAAAGCTGGGTGTAACTCAGCCTACTGCTAAAGTTTTTACAGTAGCCGGAACGAATGGTAAAGGCTCAACTACAACCACACTGGCCGCGATATTAAACGCACAGGGTTATAAAGTTGGGTTATATCAGTCACCGCATATCTATCGCTTTAATGAGCGAGTCAAATTAGGTGGAGTTGAAGTCGATGATCAAAGTCTGATTGATGCTTTTGTTCAAGTCGATCAGGCTCGTCGCGATTGTGATTTAAGCTTATCTTTTTTTGAAGCAACCACTTTGGCTGCTTTTGTCATTTTTAAACAACAGCAATGTGATGTATGGGTGCTCGAAGTTGGTTTGGGTGGACGCTTAGATGTCGTCAATGTAATTGATCCCGACGTTGCAGTTATTACTAATATTGGCCTAGATCATACTGACTGGTTGGGCGATACTATCGAAAAAATTGCTTTTGAAAAAGCAGGCATTATTCGTCCAAACATTCCGGTTGTCTTTGCCGGTGAACAAATTCTACCTCAAGCAATCCAAGATAAAGCAGAAAGTACGCAAGCAGACTTATATACCGTTAATCGTGATTATTTTTATAAACTCGCCGATGATGGACAAAACTGGTACTTTGCCTCTGAAGGAACTACTTTAAAGCTTCCCTTAGGTCATTTAGCCATTGAAAATATTGCGGGAGCGGTTGCCGCTATTTTAAATAGTGGACTTGAAATTTCTCAGTCAGCATTAGAAAAAGGTATTCAATCTGCACGTTTAGCAGGACGTTTTGAGCAGCGTCAAGTGGAGGGGAAAACGGTAATTTTTGATGCCGGACACAATCCACATGGTGTTGAATTTTTGTTAAAGCAATTGCGAAATTTCTTAGAATACAATAAACAGTACACAGAAGTTGTCGCAGTATTTTCAATGCTGGCAGATAAAGATATAAAATCAGTAGTCGATTTATTGAAACCTACTGTTTTACATTGGAAAATTGCTGAGTTGAATGTGCCGCGTGCTGCACCGATTCAGCAACTCAATGATGCCTTGCAAGGCCAGACAGTACAACAATATGGCAATATCAAAGAGGCTTTTAAATCAGCGCTTGAGCAAACAAATAACAATCAGCTGATTTTGGCCTGTGGTTCGTTTCATACTTTAGAAGCGATTTGGGAGTATTTGGAAGAATGTCAATGAATAACAAACAACGCTGGATGGGTGGTGTTGTTTTACTGGGAGGTGGTGTTTTATTGGCAGCATTACTTCTAAAAGGAAATGAGGAAATAAAACAGGTTGAAGTTCAGCCACCCGCATCCACATCGCCAAAAACTCAAACTAAGCCAAAGCAAGCAACCGAAGGACAAATGGTACAACTACAGCCTCTAGCGGTTGATGTTGAAACAGAAAGGCGTTTGTTAGAAGAACAGCGCCGTTCGCGTGAAAAAGCGGTTGCTGAGCAAGAAGCACGTGCAGCTGAGTTTTTAGCAATGCAACAGCAAGCAGAAGCTGATGCTGCTCGTAAAGCCGCAGCAGAGTACGCTGCGATTAATGCACGTCGTACAGCTGCTCAAGAAAGTTCAGATAATATTCCACCAGAGTTAGTAGGTGAGGCGAAAGCTAAAAACCAGCAAGCTAATGTGGCAAATAAAACAACTGATACTTCAAAAATAGATGCAGACAAAAAAGCAGCTGAAGCAAAACGCCAAGCGGAAGCTGATAAGAAAGCAGCTGAAGCAAAACGTCAGGCAGAAGCTGATAAGAAAGCAACTGAAGCAAAGCGCCAAGCAGAAGCCGATAAAAAAGCAGCTGAAGCAAAACGTCAGGCAGAAGCTGACAAGAAAGCAGCTGAAGCAAAGCGTCAGGCAGAAGCCGATAAGAAAGCAACTGAAGCGAAACACAAAGCAGAAGCTGATAAGAAAACATCAGAGGCTAAGCGTAAAGCAGAAGCTGATAAAAAAGCTGAGGCTGAAAAAGCGCGTGAATTGCTGGAAAATGGTGATAAAAAGTGGATGGTGCAAGTTGCATTGGCTGCTAACCAAGCAAATGCAGATGCAGTTGTTTCTAAATTACGAGCTAAAGGCTATAAGGTAACTACGAGCCAAACTAGTAAGGGAATCCGTATTATGGTTGGACCTGCGAAAGACCGTGATACAGCAGATGCGGCCCGTAAGAAAATTACTTCTGATTCAAGTTTAAATATGAAATCGGCTTGGGTCATTGATTGGGTGCCATTAGATCAGCGTTAATCTGATCTAAGGTTTACTCAAGATGTAGTTAAGATGGATTCGACAATTGTTGTTGAATCCATTTTACATTTTCAGGGGTGAATAAACGGTCAATATTTTTCCAAATAATATGATAGCCATAACCACCTTGCTTCATTTCTTTAACCGCATCATCAATTGCCCAATTTTCAAAAATGATGCGATACATCGCAACGCTGGCGCCTGTACGGTCTGAACCATGGTAGCAGTGCAATAAAACACGTTGATTACTCTGTTTAGCAATTTTAATTTGCTGCATGACTTCTAATAAATCTTGTCGGTCGATTGCCCATGTGTTGATAGGAATATGCACAAGATTAAAATTTTCATTTTTAAAAACTAAAGTATCTGCATCTTTGGCCCTTAAATTAATAATTGTTCCAATTTGATGATTCTTTAATTCTGAAATCATTGCAGTACTTGGTTGTTCACTGCGAAAAACATCATTACTAATTTGATAAAAGTTATGGTTCTGAGAGACTAAAGTGCCCCAGTCTTTTGGTCGTTGCTCATGAGCGATACTTTCATGCTGCATACATCCTTGTAAATTTATACAGATGAGAAGTGTGATGAGCGATAATTTTTTCATGTTTGATACCGATTAAGCTCATAAGGATCATGAGCACAAATTATTTCAATCGTTGGCTCATGTTGAGCTAAATGCTGTAAGCGTTTGAGATTAACAAGGCGTTGCTCATTATCTTCTGCAAATGTTTTTTCCAGCACACTGAGTGATCTTAATTTATTTTTAGGGTTTAACTCTAGATGTGAGTAGTAAGCATCTCCACAAAATAATAACCATTGATTTTGTTGCTTTATCGCAATACCACAATGACCAGCTGAATGCCCCAATAGAGGCACCATTAAAATTTCATCTTGGAACAGAGGGAAGCCTTTTACTTTTTCGAGGTTAAACCAAGCTTCACCTTGCTGATATTCAACAAAGTTCCAGTAGCGATGATCTTTATATTGATTGGTTCTATAACGAAGTTTGCCCTTAAAATTTGGAAGTTGGGCTGCGTTATATTCTGCAGCTAAAACATGCACAGTGGCATGTGGAAAATCTGAAATTCCGCCTGCATGATCAAAATCAAGATGAGTGACAAAGATGTGTTGTACATCCTTTGGATTAAACCCGAGCTTTTGAATTTGCTGAATAGCACTAAACTCAAGGTTAGGCTCAATTTTACCTAAACGTTTAACTAATGAGCCTAGGCGTTGTTTCATATGTAAATAATCTTGCAAGCCAAAGCCTGTATCAATAAGCACTAAGCCTCGATCAGTTTCAACCAGAAGGCAATGGCAGACGACTTCAGCCCGAAAGCCTTTTTGTCCAAAGAGTGGGGCACAAACTGGGCACATGCTGCCACACTTTAAATGATGAATTTTATAGATCATGATTTTTATTTTTTATACCGAATCGCTTCGAGTTATAACTGATCTGAGCAGTAAAAACCATGTGTATTCAATACATAAATAAAAAAAGCCATCGCGTTAGATGACTTTTTAAGGGTGGAATATTTACTTATTTTGCTTAAGATTTACTATGGGGTTGGCTTGTTCAAAATCTTCTGATGGCTGCCTACGCGCTTCGCTTGTCTTGCAGAGAATCTTTCAGATGCTTGCCTACGCGCTTTGCTTGTCTTGTAGAGAACTTTTCAGATGTTTGCCTACGCACTTCGTTTGTCTTGTAGGGAGTCTTTCAGATGCCTGCCTACGCGCGCTTCGCTTGTCTTGCGCTTCGATTAAAGCCTTTTAAAAGGCTTTAATCTTGCTCAGGCTGTGGTGTGAGGCGTAAATAAGGTTTAACAGTCTTATAGCCTTTAGGGAAGCGTTGCTTAATTTCCTCTTCATCTTTAAGTGATGGGACAATAACGACATCTTCACCTTGCTGCCAATTCGCAGGCGTAGCGACTTTATGTTTATCTGTTAATTGTAATGAGTCAACCACACGTAAGACTTCATTAAAATTTCGACCTGTAGAAGCAGGGTAGGTAATAATTAAGCGAACTTTTTTGTTTGGATCAATAATCACTAAAGAACGCACTGTGAGTGTTTCACTGGCATTAGGATGGATGAAATCATAAAGCTCAGAGACTTTACGATCTTTATCCGCAATGATTGGAAAATTTACAGTTGTGTTTTGTGTTTCATTAATATCGTTGATCCAGCCCTTATGAGATTCTACATCGTCTACTGACAAAGCAATGGCTTTAACATTACGCTTCGTAAATTCATCTTTTAATTTTGCTGTGTAACCTAACTCTGTTGTACATACTGGCGTATAGTCGGCTGGATGTGAAAATAAGATTCCCCAACTATCCCCTAAAAAATCATAAAAATTAATTGTGCCTTCGCTCGATTCTTGTTGAAAATCGGGGGCAGTGTCTCCTAATTGTAGTGTCATGATATTTCCTCAATTGCTCATAATTTGTTATTCGATTGAATGAATATGCAGCATTTACTTTATGATTAAAATTATTGTTTTTGTATTTTATTATGAATTTTTTGTATAAGTGTAAATATATATGACTAAAACTCATTATTTTAAGTGCTTAATCAATGTAACTTTAAGGTAAATTTGCTAAATTAGATTTCTCGGAAGTTATGCTTAATAGATGAGCGTTAATGGTGCGTTTTAAGTGCCAAATACATGAAGGGGAACTAGATGAGTGAAATACCATTCATCTAACTATCAGATTTTTTTTAGGGGTTTTGTGCAAACCCCTTGTACTTCAAATTTCTGGCACCATAATAAACGACTGAGAAAAAGTTTATTCATTTGACCAAGCAAGATTTAGAGAGTTTATCCATGTTGGCAAGTCTGATCGGAGGTATCTTCGGTACAAAAAATGAGCGCGAACTCAAGCGAATGCGCAAAATTGTTGAGCAAATCAATGCGCTCGAGCCGACGATATCAGCTTTAAGCGATGCAGACTTATCTGCAAAAACTCCAGAATTCAAACAACGTTATAATAATGGCGAAAGTTTAGATAAATTACTTCCAGAAGCATTTGCAGTTTGTCGTGAAGCGGCCAAGCGTGTAATGGGCATGCGTCACTATGACGTTCAGCTTATTGGTGGTATTACCTTACATGAAGGCAAAATTGCCGAAATGCGTACCGGTGAAGGTAAAACCCTTATGGGTACTTTGGCGTGTTATTTAAACGCATTAAGTGGTGAAGGCGTTCATGTTATTACAGTGAACGATTATTTGGCACAGCGTGATGCTGAGTTGAACCGCCCATTATTTGAGTTTTTAGGTTTATCTATTGGTACGATCTATTCAATGCAAGGTCCGTCTGAAAAAGCGGAAGCTTATCTTGCTGATATTACCTATGGTACCAATAACGAATTCGGTTTTGACTACTTACGTGACAACATGGTGTTTTCTTTAGCAGAAAAGAAACAACGTGGTCTGCACTATGCCATTATCGATGAAGTTGACTCAATCTTGATTGATGAAGCACGTACACCATTAATTATTTCTGGTCAAAGTGAAGACTCTTCGCATCTGTATGCTGCAATTAATTCGATTCCTCCTAAATTACATCCGCAAAAAGAAGAAAAAGTGGCAGATGGTGGGCATTTCTGGATTGATGAAAAGCAGCGTTCAGTTGAAATGACCGAATTTGGTTATGAAACTGTTGAGCAAGAACTTATTCAAATGGGATTGTTGGCTGAAGGTGAAAGCCTATATTCAGCAACGAATCTGAGCCTTGTTCATCATGTGTCTGCTGCTATTCGTGCACATTTCTTATTTCAACGTGATGTTCACTATATTATTCATGATGGTGAAGTCGTGATTGTTGACGAACATACTGGTCGTACAATGCCGGGTCGTCGTTGGTCAGAAGGTTTGCATCAAGCAGTTGAAGCGAAAGAAGGTTTGGAAATTCAGCCTGAAAACCAGACTTTAGCGACCACAACATTCCAGAACTATTTCCGTCTATATAAAAAGCTTTCAGGCATGACAGGTACTGCTGATACTGAAGCTGCGGAAATGAAAGAAATTTATGGCCTTGATGTTGTGATTATTCCAACTCATCGCCCAATGGTACGTAATGACCAAAACGATTTAATTTATTTAAACCGTAACGGTAAATACGATGCGATTATTCAGGAAATTACGAATATTCGTGAGAAGGGTGTTGCACCGATTCTGATTGGTACCGCGACCATTGAAGCCAGTGAAATTTTATCTTCTAAGTTAATGCAAGCTGGTATTCATCACGAAGTGTTAAATGCAAAACAACATGAGCGTGAAGCTGACATTATTGCTCAGGCGGGTAGCCCGAATGCAGTAACGATTGCAACCAACATGGCTGGTCGTGGTACGGACATTATCTTGGGTGGTAACTGGAAAGCGAAACTTGCCAAACTTGAAAATCCTACTGCTGAAGATGAAGCACGTCTGAAAGCACAATGGGAACAAGACCACGAAGATGTATTGCAATCAGGTGGTTTGCACATCATTGGTTCTGAACGCCATGAATCACGCCGTATTGATAACCAGTTACGTGGTCGTGCGGGTCGTCAGGGTGACCCTGGTGTTTCTCGTTTCTATTTGTCTCTTGAAGACGACCTTATGCGTATTTTCGCAGGTGACCGCGTAGTCGGAATGATGCGTGCGATGGGTCTCCAAGAAAATGAAGCGATTGAACACAAAATGGTGAGTCGTTCAATCGAGAATGCTCAGCGTAAGGTTGAAGCGCGTAACTTTGATATTCGTAAAAACTTATTGAAATACGATGATGTGAATAATGAACAACGTAAGATCATTTATTCGCAACGTGATGAAGTATTAGCTGAAAATACTTTAAAAGAATACGTTGAAGAAATGCATCACGAAGTGATGAAAGGTGTGATTGCTAACTTTATTCCACCAGAGTCAATTCATGACCAGTGGGATGTGGAAGGTTTGGAAAACGCTCTACGTATTGATTTGGGTATTGAGTTACCAATTCAAGAGTGGTTAGATCAAGATCGCCGTCTAGATGAAGAAGGTTTAGTCGAGCGTATTAGTGATGAAGTAATTGAACGTTATCGCCAGCGCCGCGCTCAAATGGGTGAGGAATCAGCAGCAATGCTTGAACGTCACTTCGTTTTAAACTCTCTTGATCGTCATTGGAAAGATCACTTGGCTGCAATGGATTATTTGCGTCAAGGTATTCACTTACGTGGCTATGCGCAAAAAAATCCTGAACAGGAATACAAGAAAGAAGCTTTCAACCTGTTTGTAAATATGTTAGGTGTTATTAAAACTGATGTTGTGACTGATTTGTCTCGTGTACATATCCCAACACCAGAAGAACTTGCAGAAATGGAAGCTCAACAGCAGCAGCAAGCTGAATCAATGAAGCTTTCCTTTGAACATGACGATGTAGATGGTTTAACTGGTGAAGTTACACTTTCTCAAGAAACTACAGAATCTGTCGATCAGCAAGCTTTCCCTGTTCCAGAAAGCCGTAATGCACCATGCCCATGTGGGTCTGGACTAAAATATAAGCAATGTCACGGTAAGATCTAATCTGCCTTAAAGAAAAAAAGCAGAACTATTGTTCTGCTTTTTTTATGTTTGTAGTAAGCCTGTGAATAATGTTTGCAGTTTTAAGCATTAAATGCTATTTACTTCTCATCCAGAGTGTATGTTGGAAAGACAATGAAAAAAGTATTACAACCTTTATTTTTAACTGTTCTTGCTGTGCCTAGTTTTGTTTTCGCAGCAGAAGCAGCTTCAGCCCCTCAAACGACAACGGTTGATAAAGTACTTGCAGCAAAAGGCCCAACTTCGGCTCAAGCTGTAGTGAAGCAAGAAAATACTACAGTGATTAGCCCGCGTACAGGCATTCGCTATACGTTGGGTAACACAGGTAATCGCCCAATTATTTTACAAACGACGGCGATTGCTCCGGCAAACTCAGCAAACATTAATCGTATTGTAGCAACTAACCCTGCTTTATCTGTGAAGAGCCAAGAAAAAGCAAAAGTTGCACTCATTGGTGAAGCGGCTGTTGCTGGACCAGCTGCTGTTGCAGCAAGTAATGTAACAGCTCCTGCTGTATCAAATAGCATTGCACCTTCGAATCCAGCATCAATAAATTAAGATCATATATTTATAAAAAAGCCGGTTCAATTTTGAACCGGCTTTTTTTATATAAGAATTTCTAATTTTTAGATCTGATTATTCACATCATCATTTTTCGTTTCACGAATGAGTAAGAATGCGATGAGTGATAAAAGTGATGCCGCAGTAAGATAATAACCAACTGCATATAAACCATAAGTTTCAGCAAGCTTAGTTGCAATAAGTGGCGCAAATGATGCACCAAAAATGCCTGCTAAGTTAAACGTTAATGCTGAACCTGTGTAGCGAACTGAAGTTGGGAAAAGTTCAGAAAGAACTGTACCAATCGGACCATAGGTCAATCCCATAATCGCCAAGCCAGTACACAAGAAAAGGAAGACGATTAATGTATTTCCAGACTCTAACATGCTAGAGAAGAACAAGCCGAAAATCGCAGCAGCAATACAGACCCCAATGGAGGTTGTTTTACGACCAAATTTTTCTGCAAAAATAGCTGATAAAGGAATGAATGCAGCAAAGCAAAGGGTGGCAAAGAGCTGAAGTTCCAAAAACTCACCACGTGCATAACCAAGCTTTGTGGTTCCCCAGTTTAAGGCAAAGACAGTAGTAAGATAGAACACGACAAACGTACAGATTGCTGCAATCGTACCAAGAATAAGCTTACCCTTATGTTTAGTGATAACTTCTTTAAATGGAATATTAACTTCTTTTTGCTTATCTAAAACTTTTTGGAATGCTGGAGTTTCATGTAGTTTTAAACGGATATATAAACCCACAATCACTAATACAGCACTTGCAATAAATGGAATACGCCAACCCCATTGCATAAATGCTTGCTCAGGAATAGTTGCGCTCAATAATAAAAATGAACCAGTTGCCAAAATAAAACCAATTGGAGCACCAAGCTGTGGGAACATGCCATACCATGCTCTTTTACCTTCTGGGGCATTTTCAGTGGCGAGTAATACTGCACCGCTCCATTCACCACCTAAACCTAAGCCTTGTCCTAAACGGCATACAGCCAATAGTAAGGGGGCGAAGATTCCGATGTGCGCATAGGTAGGAAGTAAACCAATACATACGGTTGAAATACCCATGGTGAGTAAAGCTGCAACCAATGTGGCTTTCCGACCAATACGGTCTCCTAAATGCCCAAATATTGCGGCACCGATGGGACGGGCAATAAAGGCAATCGCGAAGGTTGCTAAAGATTGTAAGACTGCGGCACTGCCACTACTAGCAGGGAAAAACAGGTGAGGAAAAATAATAACGGCAGCAGTTGCATAGATATAAAAGTCGAAGAACTCAATGGTTGTACCGACTAAGCTTGCAAACAAAACCCGTGTTTTTGAATTAGTGGCTACTGCTGGAGCAGCAGTCGCAGAAGTTGACTCCATATAAGACCTTATATCAGCTAAAATTTATTTTTAATTTACTATTCCTTTTAAAGACGTATTTTTTCTAAAAGAATAGCGTGAAAGAACATCATCCATGACTCTTTCAGGATCACTGAATAAGAGTGAAAAATGAACTAAACTATGTACCAATAGATCGCAAGAAAATGTGCTCCTGCACCTAAAAGCACAAAAATGTGCCAGATCGCATGGGTATATCTTACCTTTTTTAACGCGTAAAACAATGCTCCAACCGTATAAGCTAAGCCGCCAAGGATCAAGAAAATCAATGCATCTTTACTTAAATACGTGCGCATGTCATCCATTACAAACACAGCAAGCCATCCCATTAAAATATACGCTAGCAAAGAAATTTTTTGAAAACGATGTATAAAAACTAACTTGAAAAGTGTACCAATTGCAGCGATGCTCCAAAGTGCAACCAACAGATAGTGAGCTTTTGTAGTAGGAATTGCGATGCTTAAGAAGGGTGTATACGTTCCAGCAATTAAATAATAAATAGCTGTATGGTCAAGCTTCTTATACCAGTAGCGTAGATTTTGTGTTTGAGCAAAGTGATAGAGTGTAGAACTAGTGAAAACCAAAATGAGACTAAATGAGTATACCCATAAACCCACCCACTGAGCAGTTGGAAGATAAGATCCCTTCATAATTAAAAAGATAGAAGCAATAACTGCCATAACGACACCAGCTCCATGGCTGTAGGCGTTAAGTAGTTCTTCTTTTGGATCGTAAGTTTCCAGCACAGATTTACTCATGAGTTTAATTTTTTTGATTAAAAATACAAATGTATAGAAATACAAAACAGTCGTAAAGTTATTTTATTTTTAATCCTAGACCCTTTAAACTTCTATTTTATATGAGTCTTCATTTTTTAGGTATATCCGTGTCGGTTTTCTCCTTTGAGCAAGAACAGAAATTCTTTTATGAAATCAAACAAATGCTTGATGAGCAGACTTTTGAGCGTTTGATTTTGAGCCAATATAAAGGAGAGTTGGAACAACTGGAAAAAATCACTTTCCGTATTGTAGAGTTACATGGACAAAAGCAGCTTTCGGCTTTATATCACTATACAACCCAAGATGTGACCAAAAATTATTCATTTGAAGAGGGCTTAGAACAGATTACAGCGCTTTTAGTGCGGTGTAAGCAAGCGAACTTATTTTCAACTACTCAAGAAATTCAACTTAAAAAAAATAAGAAAAAAGCCTTATTAAATATGGGTAAAAAGCAGGCTGTAAATGCGACACAAATGGTTCAGGCGCATGATCGTGAAAAGCAACGCTATGTACAGCAAGGCAATGCATTTCTAAAAGAGCTTGGTATTACCGATGAAAAAGGCCAAATCATTCCAAGCATGGCCCGTAAATGGAAACAGATAAATAAATTTATTGAAATTTTTGCGAGTGCCTATGAACAGATTGACGCATCTCAGCAAGAGTTACGGATTGTCGATTTCGGTTCAGGTAAAGGCTATTTAACTTTTGCTTTATATGATTATTTGCAAGAACAACAAAAAACACCTCTCATTACCGGTGTTGAATTACGCCCAAATCTGGTTGAATTCTGCCAAAAAGTTGCAGATAAAGTTGATTTCAATCATTTAGACTTTTTTGAAGGTGATGTACGTAGTTATCAACCGGAAAAGTTGGACGTTATGATTGCCTTGCATGCTTGTGACATTGCTACCGATTTTGCGATTCATACTGGCATTCGTTTAAATGCTTCAATGATTATGTGTGCCCCATGTTGCCATAAAGAGTTACGCCCACAATTACATAGTCCCGAAGTTTTACAGCCAATGCTGCAATTTGGAATTCATGCTGGTCAGCAAGCTGAGATGTTAACCGATACATTACGTGCATTACTTTTAAAAGCTTATGGCTATGAAACCAAAGTTTTTGAGTTTGTATCGCTTGAACATACCAGTAAAAACAAAATGATTCTGGCGACAAAGCGTAAGGATGTTACTCAGCCTGATGCCAAAATTATGGTTCAAATTCAAGCCTTGAAAGACATGTATGGTATTAAAAAACAAACTCTAGAATTGTTATTACAAGACCAGTTGCCTATCGAGAATATTGGTTGTAAGTGTTAAGCAGGTTAACCCATGTATAAAATTATAGCGGGTGGTTGGGAGCAGCTTGAGAAAGATGCCAAGCTCATTCGTGAGCAGGTTTTTATTCAAGAACAGGGAATTGTCCCTGAAGATGAATGGGATGATTTGGATGCCACAGTTTTGCATTTTATTGTGTACGATCGTGAGCAACCAATTGCTACAGCACGCTTGTTGCCACAGCATAGTGTAGGGCGGGTAGCTGTTTTAATGTCTTATCGAAAGCAGGGTATAGGTAAAATTTTAATGGAGCATATTATTGAATATGCGCGTCATCATAAATTGCCTTACCTAAAGCTTTCAGCGCAAACTTATGTGACCGCGTTTTATGAAGCATTGGGCTTTGTAGTTCAAGGCGAGGAATATCTAGATTGTGGTATCCCACATATTGATATGACTTTAGAGTTAAATTGAGACTTCTTTTTAGAAATCTCAATTTGGCATTATTTCATTGCATTCCAGCTTTCAATGGCTTGTAAACCTGTTTCTAAGCCGACTTCATAGCTATAGCGAAGTTTTTTCGGATTAGTACTTAAACGACCTGCCATATTCTTAAGGGGTGGCGGGCAAATTTCTAAAATTTGCTGGTCTGGGTTAGAACCGCGGACAAAATCTACTGAAGCATTATATCTGGCACAACGGCTACGTAAGCTGTTTGCAAAACCATAATGATGTTTAAAAGCATATTTCGCGAGGAATTGATCGCCTTTACTACTGGCTTTAAAGTAATTTTTTGGACGGGTACGCAAAACTAACAGTTTTTTGACATTACTTTGCTGAGCCGTCCAGCGAACAGGTAGGGCATCTGCAACGCCACCATCAAAGTATGGTTCACCCATAATATCGACGGGATGACGCGTTAAAACTGGAATTGAGCTAGAAGCACGAAGTGCATTCAGCAAGTTATCTTTACCCGCACGAAGATATTCTGCCTGCCCTGTTTTGGCATGCGTCAATACCATATAAAAATCAGGATTTTTAGCGAAAAGACTCTGTTGATCAAGCGGATGCTCTTGCTCGCCAATCTCCCACATCCATTTTAAATCAAGTAAATCACCGCCTTTAAAGAAGCGTTTGTAATCGATAAATTCAGGACGGAGTGAGTGATCAATATAAAACGTTAACGTGCGGCCTTGTTGACCAGCTAAGTAATTTGCAACGTTGGTTGAACCAGATGATACGCCAACATATAAATCGAAAGGGTTGAACTGCTGCTGTAAAAAAGCATCAAGTACGCCACTGGTAAAGGCACCACGCATGCCTCCACCCTCTACAACGAGTGCATTACGGGAAAAATCTGTCATTTGATATCTAATTACTGAGTTGAGTTCTGATGTTCTTTCATATCCATTTCAGACATGTTGTCACTATGTTGAGCGTGTTGCTCTGTGGAATTTTCAGCTTTTTGCTGCATTTGCTCTTGTTGTGCTTTGCGCTGAGCCCCTGGCATATAGTCAGGTTCATTACTCATTGCTAAATAGAAAAAGCCAAGGAAAATCGCACTTAAAACACCAACGATCAGAACAAATTTCCAGCCTAGAACTGCTGACTCGGAAGAATTTTTATCGGACATAAGGATTTCTCGAATGTGCTGTAGAAGCACAAAAATGAAGTCTATTTATAGCATATTTAGGCCTAGGGCTGAAATCTTAAAGGTTATAAAGAAAAACCCATATAAATAAAATATATTTATATGGGTAAGGTTTATGCAGTTTTTAAATATTCAGTAAGTCTAAGTTATTGAATATTTTGTTTCTGCTCTGCTTTGGTTTTTAGTAAAGCTGGCGGTGTAAAACGTTCACCATATTTGGCAGCTAATTCTTCTGCGCGTTTTTGTGCTTTATCAGTACCATACTGATTTAGGAATTGAATTGCTCCTCCTGTCCAAGGTGCATAACCAATCCCAAAGATAGAACCGACATTGGCATCAATCACAGACTCCAATACGCCCTCTTCATAACAACGTAAAGTATCTAAGGCCTGTACAAATAGAATGCGATCAATCATATCTTGTTCAGAAATATCATGATCTTTTTCCCAGCGGTTTAAACCTTCCCAAAGGTGTTTTTTACCATTTTCTGGATATTCATAGAAACCAGCGCCAGCCGCCTTACCTTTACGGTTTAGCTCATGAATCATGGTGTGAACGACTTCGTCTACAGAGGTTTTAGGTAAATCTTTGCCTTCGGTTTGCAGAGCTTTACGTGCCTCACCAGCAACATGTTCGGTTAATGTTAAAGACACTTCATCTTGAATAGCGAGTGGTCCAACTGGCATGCCAGCTTTAAGAGCAGCCATTTCAATACGTGCTGGGTGGACGCCTTCTGCAAGCAAACGCATACCTTCTTGGATAAAAGTACCAAATACTCGGCTGGTAAAGAAACCGCGGCTGTCATTAACGACAATTGGCGTTTTTCCAATTTGTTGTACAAAATCGTAGGCTTTAGCAAGTGTCTCTGCGGAGGTATTTTTACCTTTAATAATTTCGACCAACTGCATTTTGTCGACAGGGCTAAAGAAGTGTAGACCGATAAACGCTTTATCATCCTTACTTGCTTGAGCTAAACCCGTAATTGGTAGGGTGGAGGTATTCGATGCAAAAATTCCACCTTCAGCTAAATATTGTTCAGCTTCTTGAGTAACTTTGGCTTTGAGTTCTTGGTTTTCAAATACCGCTTCAATAATTAAATCACAGCCTTGAAGATCTTGAGCTGAAGCAGTAGCCGTAATGAGCGATAAAACCTGATCACGTTTTTCTGCGGTCATGCGGCCTTGTGAAACACGTTTATCTAAGAGTTTTTGTGAGTAAGCTTTGCCTTTCTCAGCATTTTCAATAGATACGTCTTTGAGTACAACTGGAATGCCTTTAATGGCTGTTGAATAAGCAATGCCCGCACCCATCATGCCTGCACCTAATACACCAACTTTGGTTGCTTGCCATTTTGCAACGTCGGCAGGGCGGCTAGCACCAGACTTAATCGCATTTAGACCATGCCAGAAAGTACCGATCATATTTTTGGAAATTTGGCCTGTTGTAAGCTGGGTAAAGTAGCGAGATTCAATACGCAGTGCAGTATCTACATCGACTTGAGCGCCTTCAACTGCGGCAGCCATAATCGCTTCAGGAGCAGGGTAGCAACCTTTGGTTTTGTCTCTTAACATGGCTGGTGCAATTGCAAGAACTTGTGCAACTGCTGGAGTTTTTGGATCACCGCCCGGAATTTTATAACCCTTCACATCAAAAGGCTGCTGAGACTTTGGATTGGCCTTGATCCAAGCAATTGCTTTATCTAAAAGCTCTTGTTCATTTTCAGCAGTATCGTGAATTAAACCTAAAGATTTTGCTTTATCAACACCGAACTGTTTGCCTTCCATTAAAAATGGGAATGCATTTTGAAGCCCAAGCAGACGTACCATGCGTACAATACCGCCGCCACCCGGTAACAAACCTAAAGTAACTTCAGGTAGGCCAAATTTACTTTTCGGGTCATTGATTGCAATACGGTGATGGCAACTTAATGCAATTTCCCAACCGCCGCCAAGTGCAGTGCCATTTAATGCTGCAACAACTGGAATTCCTAGCGTTTCAATTGTACGTAAATGACCTTTTAGCTTTTCAACCATATTAAAAAAGTCAGTCGCATGTTCCGGCTGAACTTGAATCAGCTCATCTAGGTCACCGCCTGCAAAGAAAGTTTTTTTAGCTGAGCGGAAAATAACACCTGAAAGTTCTGTTTCCGCTTTAAGTTTCTGAGTCGCCTCATCGAGTGAGTCACGAAACTCAGCATTCATGGTGTTCGCAGATTGACCTGTTGAATCAAGCGTTAAAATGACAATATTGTCGGCATTTTTTTCGTATTGAATTGCACTCATCTTTTATATCCCTAATTTTTATACGCGTTCAATAATGGTGGCAATACCCATCCCACCACCAACACAGAGCGTCGCTAAACCGCGCTTTTTATCTTGTCGTTCAAGCTCATCAAGTAGTGTGCCTAAAATCATGGCACCTGTTGCGCCTAAAGGATGGCCTAAAGCAATCGCACCGCCATTTACGTTGACTTTTTCAGCAGGGACGTTGAGCTCATTAATAAAACGCATAACAACTGCTGCGAATGCTTCATTCACTTCAAACAGGTCAATATCATCAATTGTGAGGCCAGCTTTTTCTAAAGCTTTACGTGCAGCAGGCGCGGGGCCAGTCAGCATGATGGTTGGGTCAGTACCGACTAACGCAGTTGCCAAAACTTTAGCGCGTGGTTTTAAATTTTGTTCTTTTACCGCTTTTTCAGAAGCCAATAAAACTACAGCCGCTCCATCGACAATGCCTGATGAGTTACCTGCGTGATGAACATGATTAATTTTTTGTGCTTCCGGATATTTTTGTAAAGCAACTGCATCAAAACCCATTTGCCCCATCATTTCAAAACTTGGGTTGAGCTTCGTTAGGCCTTCGAGTGTGGTGTTGCCTTTAATAAATTCATCTTTTTCTAAAATCACCACGCCTGCGTGATCTTTTACTGGTACGACAGAGTGATTGAAATAACCATTTGATTGAGCTGCTGCTGCTTTTTGTTGTGACTTCACAGCAAAATTATCAACATCTTCACGGCTATAGCCATCTAAGGTTGCAATCAGGTCTGCCCCAATACCTTGCGGAACAAATGATGATTTAAGGTTTGTTTCAGGATCTAACGCCCATGGTCCTCCATCGGAACCCATTGGAATGCGTGACATTGATTCAACGCCACCAGCAACCACTAAATCTTCCCAACCAGAACGAACTTTCATGGCTGCCATGTTGACGGCTTCCAAACCTGAAGCACAAAAACGATTGATTTGAACCCCAGCAACGTCATCATTCCAACCAGCTGCAATGGCTGCAGTTTTGGCAATGTCACCACCTTGATCACCAATAGGAGTTACGCAGCCTAAAACAATGTCGTCGACTTTAGATGTATCGAGTTGATGGCGCTGCTGTAATTCATTTAATAAAGTGGTGAGTAAGGTAATTGGTTTTACTTCATAAAGAGAGCCGTCTTTTTTTCCTTTTCCGCGTGGGGTGCGAATGGCATCAATAATATAAGCCTCGCTCATAGCAGTTCCTTTTTTATTGCTTAAAATTTATTTGTGTTTTGAGTGTACTGGTTTTAATAGCGAGTGCAATGACGATAAGCGCACCAGTCAGGTGATGATTTTTGCCAATAGAAATACAAAAAAGCCCAAGTTGAACTTGGGCTAAATGTGAAACTTAAATAGATTGAAGAATTAGTGATAACCGTGTAGCTGGCGATATAGGCCAGGGGTTACACCCGTCCATTTTTTAAATGCGCGGTGGAACGTACTGGTTTCACTAAAACCAACTTGTTGAGCAACGTCTTCAAGTGTTAATTCAGGGTTGAGTAATAAGTGAATTGCAGCATCTCGACGTAAGGCATCTTTTACACCTTGATAGCTTTTACCTTCGGCAGCCAAGCGGCGACGTAAGGTTTGAGGAGATAAATACAACATTGATGCAACGTCATTAAGCGTTGGCATTTCCTCACCAATCTGGCTTTTGAGCACTTCACGAATACGAGAAGTTAGCGAGTTAGTATTTTTGAATTTTACTAAAAGCTGAGCAGGCGCTGCTTTTAAGAATTCTTCTAGCGTTTTTTCATCTTGGCGGATTGGCAAATCAAGATAATCAGCCGCAAAGGTTATTTCAGTGCGTGGTGCATCAAACTGCATGACTGGTGCAAAAAATAATGCATCATATTCATCTGCATGTGCAGGACGTGGGTAGCTAAAATGAACACGCTCTAATGGCAAACGGCGTTCAATGAGCCATGATGCTAGACCGTGCCAAATCATAAGCATGCTTTCGGTAATGAAATGATCTGGATCTAAAGTTTTTGGAATGAGTGGAACTAGACGTGCTTCATGCTTGTCACGCTCTAGGCTGACAGACCATTCATCGCCAAATAATTTGTAAAATTGAGATGACAGTTCAAGGGCTTGGCCCAATGTTTTTGCGTGAATAATCAACTGACACATAATGGCAAAAGTGCCCAGACGACGTGGTTGTACGTCAAATCCAACGTGTTCATCCTGTGTGACCATCCACAACATTTTTATAAAACGAGTGTATTGTTCTGGTGAGATTCGAGCTTTAGGTTGACGTAATAATTCCGCTTCAATGCCCACATGTGAAAGGAGCATTTCAACATCCATGCCAAGGCGCTTTACGCCTGTCAAAGCCGCATTCACGAAGTGGATGCTAATCGTATCGCGACTCATATTGAATCCTTCAGTCTCTTTGATGTTCACTTTAAATTGACCTAAATGACCGTCTAAAAAAATAAATTGGCGATTTACAACAGAGTAAAAGCACTTTTTACATGTTAAATTGCCGAAATGATCAAGGTAAATGGCTGAACATGACATTGTTTTAGAATATTTGCTTAACTAATATAAAAGAAAATATGAATAATAGTGGTTAAAAAAACGATGACGACAGCATTAAATGGACTTAAAGTTCTCGATTTCTCGACACTCTTACCCGGACCTTTTGCCACAATGTACTTAGCCGATATGGGAGCAGAAGTCATCCATATCGAATCTCCATCGCGTCCAGATTTAATTCGGATCATGCCACCCTATGCAAATGGGCAAGCAACGGCACATAGTTATTTAAACCGAAATAAACAGTCAATTATTCTTGATTTAAAAGATCCTGCAAGTATCGAATTAATTAAAGCCAAAATTTCCGAGTTTGATATTGTCATAGAGCAGTTTCGACCTGATGTTATGCGCCGTCTAGGATTAGATTATTCAACACTTGCCGAAATTAATCCTCGCTTAATTTACTGCTCAATTACAGGTTATGGACAAACAGGAAGCTATAAAGATAGAGCAGGGCATGACATTAACTATTTAGCTTTAGCTGGTATTGCTGGATATAGTGGCCGACAAGACAATGGTCCGCCACCACTTGGTATTCAAGTTGCAGACATTGCAGGTGGTTCACTTCATGCAGTGATTGCTATTTTAGCGGCGGTGGTTGAACGCGGGCGTAGTGGACAAGGGCAATATATTGATATTTCTATGACTGATTGTGTTGCTAGCCTCAATAGTATGGCCGCATCCGCTACACTTGCCGCGCAGGTTGAACAGGCTCCTGAGCATGGCATGCTCAATGGTGGCATTTTCTATGACTATTATATGACTCAAGATGGTCGTTATCTTTCAATAGGTAGTCTTGAGCCACAGTTTATGTCTGGTTTGTCCGTAGCTCTTGATTTGCCTTTATTATTACAAAAAGGCGCTTCTTTGGATGTTGAAGATAGAAAGGAAGTTAAACAAGCGATTCAAGAAAAAATTAAAAGCAAAACATTTAAAGAGTGGCATGAAATTTTTGCAAACCTTGATGTGTGTGTAGAACCTGTTTTAAGTCTCACTGAGTCATTAAACTCGCCCTTAGCACAACAACGTGGATGGATTGTGGATGTTCCTTTGCAGAATAATACAGCAGATACAGAACCACAGTTGGCTTGCCCAATTAAGTTTTCAAGATCAAAAATGAGATATTCCTTTATAGGTCAAAAACTTGGTGAAGGACAATGGTAAAGAGCTGAGGTTATTTCTTAGACACTGTGTATTAAGATTATTATTAGATTAATCAATTGATTAACATTTTGAATAATTTCTTTACATAAAATTAGCGTACCCTTTATAAACAAAGACATAAAAGGTATGTAAACATGAAAACACATAAATCCTTGATGGCTTCCTGTTTATCCGTTTTATCAATTACTCTTTTCATACAGCACGCACAAGCTGCTGCTGCATTCGACCCAAATAGTCCGTGGATGTTGGGTGATTGGAACGGTCAACGCACCGCGTTACAAGCACAAGGTTATGATTTTTCTTTTGGATATACCGGCGAATACGCCGGTATTTTAGATTCAAAAAATACATCAACGCATGGTAGTGCTTATACGGGGCAACTTGCTTTAGGAACTCATTTTGATTTAAACAAAATTTTAGGGTGGCAAGATACTGAAGCTCAAATCACATTAACTTATCGTGATGGGCAATCACTTTCTGAACATTCACCAGCTTTAGCGGGGCACTTAAGCTCGGCACAAGAAGTGTGGGGGCGTGAGCAAACTTGGCGTTTAACCGATTTGTGGATCAAGAAAAAATTTCTTGACCAGAAGTTAGACGTGAAAGTTGGTCGTTTTGGTGAAGGTGAAGACTTTAATAGTTTTGACTGTGATTTCCAGAACTTGGCGCTTTGTGGTTCACAAGTCGGTAACTGGGTGGGCGAACAGTGGTATAACTGGCCAGTCAGCCAATGGGCAATGCGCGTTAAATATAATTTGCAACCCGATTTATATACGCAAGTAGGTGTATATGAATATAATCCAGAAAATCTGGACCGAGGCAAAGGCTTTAACCTAAGTACCGATGGCTCTCACGGTGCAATTATTCCAGCAGAAGTAGTGTGGTCACCTAAATTAGGCGCTCAAAGTATGGCTGGTGAATACCGTTTAGGGTATTACTACAGCACTGCTGATGCCGAAGAAATTACAAATAAGGCTCAAACATCTCATAAGCAAGGGGTGTGGGTAACTGCAAAACAAAAATTATTCCAGCCGGTTGATCAAACAGACCGTGGTTTGACTGGGTTTGTGAACCTAACGTTCCACGACTCTGATACCAACAAAATTGATAACATGCAAAATGTAGGCTTAGTCTATAAAGGTTTGCTCAATCAACGTCCTCAAGATGAATTGGCATTAGGTGTTGCACGTATCCATATCAACGATGATTGGAACGATGTCCAAAATAAAGAATACGACACTGAATACAATACCGAGCTTTACTACGGTATTCATGCGACAAACTGGCTAACTATCCGTCCAAATGTGCAATATGTTCGTCATGTTGGTGCATTAAAAAATGGTGATAACACTTGGGTAGGCGGTATTAAATTCTCAACTGCATTCTAAGCGTAATTACTCCGAAAAACGGATTGTCGAGGGCTAAATCATTGATTGAATAATCCTGACCTTCCGTTTTTTCTTTATGCCTGAGTTTTGTTTTAGATGTATTGATAGGCCGATTTTTGATGAAAAGCTTGGCCTATCTTTCCGATAAAAATGATGATTGATAAGAGGTGGTTTATGACTCAACCTACTTCAAGATCAGGTTTAACGACTTTTACCGTAATTATTATTGGGTTATTAGCGTTATTCCTGTTAATTGGAGGTATTTGGCTCGCTACATTAGGCGGTTCAATTTACTATATTATTACTGGTGTATTACTCCTAATTGTTGCATGGCAACTCTATAAGCGCGCATCTACCGCATTGTGGGTGTACGCTGCTTTAATGCTAGGTACCATTATTTGGGGTGTCTGGGAAGTTGGAACAGACTTCTGGGCGCTTGCACCTCGTTTAGATATTTTAGGTATTCTTGGTTTATGGTTATTGGTTCCAGCCGTAACTCGTGGAATCAGCAACCTTGGATCAAGTAAAGTTGCCTTATCTTCAACTCTAGCAATTGCAATCTTGTTGATGGTTTATTCTATCTTCAACGATCCGCAAGAAATTAATGGTGAAATCAAGACACCTCAACCAGAAACTGCTCAAGCGGTGCCAGGTGTAGCAGAGAGTGACTGGCCAGCGTATGGTCGTACTCAAGCAGGTGTACGTTATTCTCCGTTAAAACAGATTAATGATCAAAATGTAAAAGATTTGAAAGTTGCTTGGACTTTACGTACTGGTGATCTTAAGACAGATAATGACTCTGGCGAAACGACCAATCAGGTTACACCGATTAAAATCGGTAATAACATGTTTATCTGTACAGCTCATCAACAATTGATTTCAATTGATCCAGCTACAGGTAAAGAAAAATGGCGTTTTGATCCGAAGCTTAAAACGGATAAATCGTTCCAGCATTTAACTTGCCGTGGTGTGATGTACTACGATGCAAACAACACAACTGAGTTTGCAACGAGTCTTCAAAGCAAGAAATCTGACTCTACACAATGTCCGCGTAAAGTCTTTGTTCCTGTGAATGATGGCCGTTTAGTTGCGGTGAATGCTGACACTGGTAAAGCATGTACTGACTTTGGTAAAAATGGTGAAGTGAACTTGCAAGAGTTTATGCCATATGCTTACCCAGGTGGTTACAACCCAACATCTCCTGGTATCGTGACTGGTTCAACAGTTGTTATTGCTGGTTCGGTAACCGATAACTACTCAAATAAAGAGCCATCTGGTGTAATTCGTGGATACGACGTTAACACTGGTAAACTCCTTTGGGTATTTGATACTGGCGCAGCAGATCCAAATGCAATGCCGGGCGAAGGTACGAATTTCGTTCATAACTCACCAAATGCGTGGGCTCCTTTAGCATACGATGCCAAACTTGATATCGTTTATGTTCCAACAGGTGTAGGTACTCCAGATATCTGGGGTGGCGACCGTACCGAATTGAAAGAGCGTTATGCGAACTCGATGTTAGCGATTAATGCCTCAACTGGTAAACTGGTATGGAACTTCCAAACAACCCATCACGATTTATGGGATATGGACGTACCATCACAACCATCTTTAGCTGATATCAAAAACAAAGCTGGCCAAACTGTTCCTGCAATCTATGTATTGACAAAAACAGGTAATGCCTTTGTTCTTGATCGTCGTAATGGTCAACCAATTGTTCCTGTGACTGAAAAACCAGTACCACAAACAGTTAAACGTGGACCACAAACTAAAGGTGAGTTCTACTCAAAAACTCAGCCATTCTCTGACTTGAACTTAGCTCCACAAGATAAATTGACTGATAAAGATATGTGGGGTGCCACTATGCTTGATCAGCTTATGTGTCGTGTATCTTTCAAACGTCTAAATTACGATGGTATTTATACGCCACCATCTGAGAACGGTACTTTAGTTTTCCCTGGTAACTTGGGTGTGTTTGAATGGGGCGGTATGTCAGTTAACCCTGACCGTCAAGTTGCTGTGATGAATCCGATTGGTTTGCCGTTCGTAAGTCGTTTAATTCCTGCTGATCCAAACCGTGCACAAACTGCAAAAGGTGCGGGAACTGAGCAGGGTGTACAACCGATGTACGGTGTACCTTATGGTGTTGAAATTAGCGCATTCTTATCTCCGCTTGGTTTACCTTGTAAACAACCAGCTTGGGGCTATGTAGCTGGCGTTGATTTGAAAACTCATGAAGTGGTATGGAAAAAACGTATTGGTACAATTCGTGACAGCTTGCCGAACTTGTTCCAATTACCAGCTGTGAAAATTGGTGTGCCTGGTTTAGGTGGTTCAATTTCTACTGCCGGTAATGTCATGTTTGTTGGTGCAACTCAAGATAACTATTTACGTGCGTTTAACGTCACGAATGGTAAGAAACTTTGGGAAGCGCGTTTGCCAGCAGGTGGACAAGCAACACCAATGACTTATGAAATCAATGGTAAGCAATATGTTGTGATTATGGCTGGTGGTCATGGTTCATTTGGTACAAAAATGGGTGACTATTTAGTGGCCTATGCCTTACCAGATAACAAATAAAAAGCTTTTATAGAAAGGGCCTGGATTTATCCGGGCTTTTTTATGTCGATTTATATTAAAGCTTATCAATAAAACCGTTATTAAATATGCAAAAAAAGCATTTTATTGATGAATGAAAGCTCGTTATGCTATCCGCCTTAATAATGAATCTACTAGCCATACGCCATGTATTTATATACCGATTTCGACCAGCAGCTGGTTAATGAACGAGTTGCTCAGTTCCGTGATCAGACTGAACGCTATTTAGCTGGCAAACTTTCTGAAGATGAATATCGTCCGTTACGTTTGCAAAATGGTTTATATGTGCAACGCTATGCGCCTATGCTGCGTATTGCTGTGCCGTATGGCTTAATGAATTCTAAGCAATTACGTAAAGTTGCTGAAGTTTCAACTGCTTATGACCGTGGATATGCACACGTATCTACACGTCAAAACATTCAGTTGAACTGGCCTGCACTTGAAGATGTGCCAGATATTTTGGCAGAACTTGCAACTGTACAAATGCATGCCATTCAAACCAGTGGTAACTGTATTCGTAACACAACAACTGACCAATACGCAGGAGTGGTTGCTGGTGAAATTGCAGACCCACGTCCAACATGTGAGTTGATTCGTCAGTGGAGTACATTCCACCCAGAATTTGCATTCTTGCCACGTAAGTTCAAAATTGCTGTTTCTGCACTTGAAGAAAAAGATCGTGCGGCAACTGCATTCCACGATATTGGTGTTTATATCGTGCGTAATGAAGCGGGCGAAATCGGCTATAAAATTATGGCTGGTGGTGGTTTAGGCCGTACTCCAATCATTGGTAGCGTTATTCGTGAGTTTTTACCGCGCGAAGATTTAATTGCTTACTTAGAAGCGGTTCTACGTGTTTATAACTTGCATGGCCGTCGTGATAATAAATACAAAGCGCGTATTAAAATTCTAGTTAAAGCATTAACTCCTGAAGTATTTGCTCAGAAAGTTGAAGCTGAATTTGAACATACACGTGAAGCATTGAAAATTCAGCCAGAAATCTTGAAAAAATTGGATGAAGAATTCACTCCTTTTGATTATCAAGATTTGGCAGATGAAGACTTTACAGCTTTATTTGCTGAGCATCCAAAATTCAAACAGTGGTTCAACATCAACACGCATGCGCATAAAGTGAAGGGCTATCGTATTGTTACGATTTCTCTAAAACGTGCAGGTATCGCACCGGGTGATATGACCACTGAAGAAATGAATTTTATTGCAGATCTTGCTGATAAATACACTTTCGGTGAACTTCGCACGACTCACGAACAAAACATTGCTTTGGCAGATGTGCCTCAAAAAGATTTGTTCGATGTATGGCAAGCGCTTGAACAGCAAAATATGGCACGTGCACATATTGGTTTTATTACCGATATTATTAGTTGCCCGGGCGGTGATTTCTGTTCACTTGCAAATGCGAAATCAATTCCAATTGCTGAAGCGATTACTCGTCGTTTCGATGACTTAGATAAAGTTTATGATCTTGGTCATTTAGATCTAAATATCTCTGGTTGTATGAATGCTTGTGGTCATCACCACGTAGGTAACATCGGTATTTTAGGTGTAGATAAAAAAGGCGCTGAATTCTACCAAATTACACTAGGTGGTAATTCTGACCATGATGCATCAATCGGTGACATCTTAGGGCCATCATTTGCAGCAGATGCTGTGCCTGATGTAATTGAGGAAGTATTAAATACTTATCTTGATTTGCGTACAGAAGGTGAGCGTTTTGTTGATACATATCGCCGTGTAGGAATTCAACCATTTAAGGAGCGTGCATATGCTTAATACAGCTCTACCAGTGCTTTATAAAGATGGCACGATTGCAGATAATACTTATCAAATTATTGGTGAAGATGGTGTGATTCCTCAAGGTGACGTTGTGGTAACGACAGCTCAACTTGACCAATTAACTAACGTTCAAGGCAAAAAAGCTTTGTATGTGACGGTAAATGATTCACCTGAAGAGCACACATTTCCATTAAGTGAACTTGATGCAATCTTCATTGAGTTTGCAGGTTTTGGTGATGGTCGTGGTTATTCATTTGCTGCACTATTGCGCCGTCAAGGTTTCCAAGGTGAGTTACGTGCAACAGGTGATGTGTTTAAGGATGTTTTAAACTATTTAAAGCGTTCTGGTTTTGATAGCTTTGTTGTAAAAGAAGGCAAAGACGTACAAGAAGCTGCGGCAGGTTTGCAAGACTTTACCAATCCGTATCAAGCTTCAACTGGTGTGCCAGAAGCGAGTTATCAAACAGGTGCTCAATAAATCTTGAAATAAAAAAATCCCGCAATTTGCGGGATTTTTTTATATTGAAAATTATGTATCAAGTTGGCAGTTAACCATCCACTTTATACCAAATTGATCGGTAAATGCTCCGTATAATGCACCCCAGAAGGTTTTTTCTAGAGGCATTTCAATTTGACCATTTACAGACAACGCATCAAAAAGTTGTTTAGCCTTTTCTTGCTCGTCCTTTTCAAGGTTAATTGCGATGTAGTGATTATTGCCTTGGGTAAAAACACTGTTAGGCGCACAGAACTGATCATTTGTATCTGATGCCATAAGTACAGTATATTCATTGATAGGTAGAGAAACGTGAAGAACCAGATTTTTGTTTGCTTCAGATAATGTCACACCTTCTGACGGTGGCATATCACCATAGCGACTCAACATGGCGAACTCGCCACCAAAAACTGATTTATAAAAATTAAAGGCTTGTTCTGCTTGACCTTGGAAATTGAGATAGTGATTGAGTTGCATTGTTATTGTCCATTGTTGTTTTCGTTTAAAAGAATAAGTTAAAACTTAAAAGTGATTTTGTGGGTCTTTTTTTGTAGTTTTTTCATAAAAAAATCCCACCGAAGTGGGATTTTAAAATAGTTAATTTTAATTAAATAAGTTCAATCGCAACGGCTGTTGCTTCACCACCGCCAATACAAAGTGCTGCAATACCTTTTTTACCGCCAGTACGTTTCAGTGCATGAATCAACGTAAGAATAATACGAGAACCTGTAGAACCTACTGGATGACCTAGGGCACAAGCACCACCATTGATATTGACTTTTTCAGCATCAAGTTTGAAATCATCAATTGGACACATAGTAACCATAGCAAAAGCTTCGTTAATTTCCCAAAGATCAACGTCTTGAGCATTCCATCCCGCTTTTTTAAGAACTTTTTCGATAGCACCGACAGGAGCGATCGTAAATTCTGAAGGATGCTGAGAGTTTGACGCTGTCGCGATAATTTTCGCAAGTGGTTGTAAACCGCGCTGTGCTGCAACTTCACTTGAAGTTAATACTAAGGCAGATGCACCATCCGAAATAGAGCTTGCGTTTGCTGCGGTAATTGTACCGTCTTTTGCAAAAGCTGGTTTAAGCGAAGGAATTTTGTCGATTTTTGCATTTAGAGGTTGTTCATCTTGATCAACAACGACATCACCTTTGCGACTAGGTACGGTAACCGAAACAATTTCATCTTTGAAATACCCTTCAGTAATTGCTGTTTGAGCACGTTTCAAAGAGCGAATCGCAAAGTCATCCATTTGTTCGCGCGTATAGCCACGAGTATTTGCCATATCTTGAGCAAAAGAACCCATTAAACGACCAGTTTCAGCATCTTCAAGTCCATCAAGAAACATGTGATCCTTAATTTCACCATGACCCATGCGGTAGCCAGCACGTGCTTTTGGTAAAACATAAGGTGCATTTGTCATAGACTCCATGCCGCCAGCAACAACAATGTCAGCACTGCCTGCTTTAATCATGTCGGTTGCTTGCATCACGGCTTTCATACCAGAGCCACAAAGCTTATTAATAGTCACAGCACCTGTAGAATCAGGTAAACCAGCTTTGCGCATTGCTTGACGAGCAGGGCCTTGTTTTAAACCCGCAGGAAGAACACAACCCATAATGACTTCTTCGACATCAGTAGGTTGTAAACCTGCTCGTGCGATTGCTTCTTTAATCGTTACAGCACCTAATTCAGGCGCTGTAAGTCCTGATAGTGATCCTTGAAAACCACCCATGGCAGTACGAGCACCATTAACAATTACGATATCAGTCATTGTTGTAATCTCCGATTGTTCTTTATCTCAAATTAAGAAAACATTAAAACTTAAGCAGTATATTGCAAAATGGGGGAGGGCTTGGATTCTGTATTAGACTGTAGAGTTCTAACAATTTTGAAGTTCTTCTAAGCGTACATGCCCCATTTTGCTAAGAACTAATTTAAAATTTTTAAGCTGATTATAAGAACAATAAGTAAAACTGCCGTTAGACTCTCGTGGAAGTCCGGTATCTCCCTGAAATACGATACTATTTAAATTTTTGCCGAATTTTTGAAATTTCAAAGAGCCATAACGATGATTAAGTTCAATATTGGTTAATATTTCTTCGTCGCTTTCTCTTTGTAGATTATGATTTGTGTCTACAAAGCTTATAAGCCTTGTATCCCAATTACTATTACATATAGACAAATCAACACTTGGGCAAAGTACGACACTCTTATGTCGTAGAATTGCGTCGTATTTGGCTTTTTGTATATGAATTGTGAGTAGTCGAGGTGTGCTTTTAAATTCCATTGAAGCCATAAATTGGTGGTATAAAGGAAGGGCTAGGGTGAACGTAATCATAAGAATTGCGAGCGTTATAATGAGTTCCATCAATGTGAAACCGGGAGATTTAAACATTAAAATTCCTTAATATATAAAGAAATATTTTGATTTTATGCGTTCTATCAATGATTTATATGACTTTTTATAATGAGGAAACACAAAATTAAATAAAGGTTATCAGGACGCTAGAATACTGGTAAAATCACCCTAAGCGAAAGAAAGAAGTTGTTCATATTTGCTAGTTGAGTAAAAAATTACCGAATTACAACGGAAATTGTAAGTAATTTTGTCAATAATTTACTTGATTAAAATTATCAAGCACTTGGAAAGTCTATCAAGTGTTTGTATGATTCAAATGTGAATAGCTTAAAAATAATACTGGGGTGAAAATATCTCAGGGGCCAATAAATTTAGGCTGAGCTTGAACAACAATTGTTATCTCTGGAGGATATCCATGAAATTGAGTCGTATTGCACTTGCTACTATGCTTGTTGCTGCTCCATTAGCTGCTGCTAATGCTGGCGTAACAGTTACTCCATTATTGCTTGGTTACACTTTCCAAGACAGCCAACACAATAATGGCGGTAAAGATGGTAACTTAACAAACGGTCCTGAGTTACAAGACGATTTATTCGTTGGTGCAGCTCTTGGTATCGAGTTAACACCATGGTTAGGTTTCGAAGCTGAATATAACCAAGTTAAAGGTGACGTAGACGGCGCTGCTGCTGGTGCTGAATACAAACAAAAACAAATCAACGGTAACTTCTATGTTACTTCTGATTTAATCACTAAAAACTACGACAGCAAAATTAAGCCGTATGTATTGTTAGGTGCTGGTCACTACAAATACGACTTTGATGGCGTAAACCGTGGTACACGTGGTAATTCAGAAGAAGGTACTTTAGGTAACGCTGGTGTAGGTGCTTTCTGGCGCTTAAACGACGCTTTATCTCTTCGTACAGAAGCTCGTGCTACTTATAACGCTGATGAAGAGTTCTGGAACTATACAGCTCTTGCTGGTTTAAACGTAGTTCTTGGTGGTCACTTGAAGCCTGCTGCTCCTGTAGTAGAAGTTGCTCCAGTTGAACCAACTCCAGTTGCTCCACAACCACAAGAGTTAACTGAAGACCTTAACATGGAACTTCGTGTGTTCTTTGATACTAACAAATCAAACATCAAAGACCAATACAAGCCAGAAATTGCTAAAGTTGCTGAGAAGTTAACTGAATACCCTAACGCTACTGCACGTATCGAAGGTCACACAGATAACACTGGTCCACGTAAGTTAAACGAACGTTTATCTTTAGCTCGTGCTAACTCTGTTAAATCAGCTCTTGTAAACGAATACAACGTTGATGCATCTCGTTTGTCTACTCAAGGTTTCGCTTGGGATCAACCGATTGCTGACAACAAAACTAAAGAAGGTCGTGCTATGAACCGTCGTGTATTCGCGACAATCACTGGTAGCCGTACTGTAGTTGTTCAACCTGGTCAAGAAGCGGCAGCTCCTGCAGCAGCTCAATAATTTGAGTTCTTGAACAGTAAAAAAGCGACTCGTTAGAGTCGCTTTTTTTATTGCGATTTTTAAAATACTTAGTCATTTCTATGTCTCCTTAATAAATAATTACTTTCGATCTTGGTCTAAATTATTTACCACTCACCTTTTCTCAATTGCTGTTTAGCATCTTGTCTATCTCTACGATGTTGAGCACGAGGTTTCTCTGTTTCATGCATTCCACCTTTGTGAAGTAAAGGGGAAAGAGCCACTTGATTACGGACTTTGATTTTTGGCATTTCTTTAATTTTCATGTTTTAACCTTTAATACATAAAACTTGTTTAAGTGTGTGAACAACTTCAATGAGGTCAGCCTGATTTGCCATGACTTCATCAATATCTTTATAAGCACTTGGGATTTCATCAACAACACCACTGTCTTTACGGCATTCAATACCTTGGGTTTGTTCAATAAGATCTTGCTGGTTAAAAAGATTTTTTGCCTTGCTTCGACTCATCTTGCGACCTGCTCCATGAGAACAAGAACAAAATGACTCAGGGTTTGCTTTACCTCTGACGATATAAGAGCGTGCTCCCATTGAACCTGGAATAATACCTAATTCATCTAAGCCTGCTCGAATTGCACCTTTTCGGGTGATCAATAAACTTTCACCGAAATGTGTTTCACGGCTTACATAGTTATGGTGACAATTAATTGCTTCTTTTGTCATTTGAAAAGAGGGTAGAAGAGGGCGAATTGCTTCTAATATTAATCGCATCATTTCTTTGCGATTTTCAAAAGCATATTCTTGAGCCCACTCTACAGCTTCTACATAATCATCAAAACTGGTTGATCCTTCGGCAAAATAGCTTAAGTCTTTATCAGGTACGTGGCCAAAGCGATGCTGAGCTTCTTTCTTGGCTAACTCAATAAAATAAGTACCAATGACATTACCCAGCCCTCTGCTACCTGAATGTAGCATCACCCATACGTCTTGATTTTCATCAATACATAATTCTATAAAGTGATTGCCGCCGCCTAAAGTACCAAGTTGCTTTTGCCATGTTGCATCAAACTGTCGAAGCATTCGAACAAGTCCAGGATGCTTTTTGATAATGGGTTCTAAGCGTTTTTCAAGTGGAATAATGCTAGAAGCTTTTGCTTTAACTTGTTTATGCAAAGCAAAGCCAACTGGTACTTTACGTTCGATCGCATCACGCAAACGACTTAAGTTATCAGGTAATTGTGAAGCCTTTAAACTCAAGCGAATTGCATTCATTCCACAGCCAATGTCAACTCCTACAGCAGCTGGAATAATGGCATGTTTGGTTGGAATAACACTGCCTACAGTCGCGCCTTTTCCTACGTGAACATCTGGCATAACAGCAATATGTGAGTATATAAATTGCAGTTGAGCCATTTTCTTGAGTTGTTCGATACTTTCACTATCTATATCTTGAGTGAAAATTTTAACGGGAACACCGTAAAGTGCTTCCTCATTTAATATTTTTTGTATGCCCATAATTTTTCTCTTATTTTTGTCCGAGCAGGCATAAAAAAACCTAGCGAATGCTAGGTCTTAAATTTGAGCATTCGGACAAGTGAAGTGAATTTGTACACTTGTCCGTGAGCTGACATCGTGCCAAATTATTTAATCTGTTTTACCTTGTAGTGTTGGCATGATGTCCTCCTTATTTAAAAGCGCTGTTGAAAATCTGAACGGCATTTTACGCTTTTTTAATCAAAGATCAAGCTTTTGATCTTTGATTTACTTTTAATTACCGATTCTTAGTCTTGCTCTGGCTTCACATTCATTTGATCATAAGCGATCAGTTTAGTTTTATTTTTCCACTTATAGCCTAACCAAATAATTAAGAATAATGGCAAACTAATATAAGTTGAAAGTAGGCCTAACCAGTCAATTTTTCCACCTAAAATGGCTTGATAGTTCTGCCCTAAGATGATGATTGAACAGAGAATAAAGGCAAACCAAGGAGCAAATGGGAAAAATTTGGCACGGTAAGCTAAATCTTCTAATTTATACCCTTGAGCAATATAGCCTTTACGGAAACGATAGTGTGAAATCGCAATGCCCAGCCAGACAATAAAACCACACATCCCTGACATATTCAGTAGCCAGTTAAAGACTTGTTTTTCACCAATAAACGTTGTCAAGAAACAAAAAGCGGCGATAAATGTGGTGGCATATAGTGCATTCATCGGAACGCCACGACCATCAAGTTTTGCAAACCACTTTGGTGCACGACCTTCCTGAGCCATTTTAAATAACATACGAGTTGATGAATACATGCCTGAGTTACCTGCAGACAAAATAGCAGTAAGAATGACAGCATTCATTAAACCAGCTGCAAAAGCAAAGCCAACTCTCTCATAGAGCAATGTAAATGGAGAAAGTGCAACATTTTCAGTGGTAGCAGCTTGCAATAAATTTGGGTCATCATAGGCAATTAGCGTGCCGATAATGAATATACATAAGATATAAAATAATAAGATTCGCCAGAAAATCTGCTTGATTGCAAGTGGAATCGTTTTCTTTGGATCTTTAGATTCACCAGCAGCAACCCCTACCATTTCAGTCCCTTGGAAAGAGAATCCGGCAATCATTGCTACACCGATCATGGCCTGTAAACCACCAACAAAAGGTGCTTCTTTATAGGTCCAGTTTCCAAAAGCTGCGACACCTGGAGTCAGCATAATCTTAATGATCATGGCTAAGCCAATGATAATAAACGCTACAATCGCAATCACTTTTACCATTGAGAACCAGAATTCGCTTTCGCCGAATCCTTTTACTGTCATGGCATTGATTGCAAAAATTACGATAAGGAACAGGGCACTCCAATAGAACCCTGGAATATCAGGGAACCAGAACTTCATAATAAACTGAACTGCTACAAGTTCGAATGCAACTGTGATTGCCCAGTTATACCAATAGTTCCAACCTAAAGCGAAGCCAAAGCCTTCTTCGACATAACGACTACCATATGTAAAAAAAGCCCCAGAAGTTGGATTATGGGTTGCAAGTTCACCTAAACTGGTCATTAAGAAGTAAATCATAATACCAATAAGCGAATAGGCGAGTAGCGCTCCACCTGGGCCAGCATTTGCAATGGTCGATCCAGAAGCAAGGAAGAGGCCTGTACCAATGGAACCACCAATGGCGATCATATTCAGATGACGAGCCCCAAGCTTACGCTGGAGTTTTTCAGGAGCATGTGTTTCGCTCATGGAGATTCCTTACATAGTTTGTTATGCACAGGCATATAACACCTTAAAGCCTTGAAGATCAGTTTTAATCTGGCACTGACCAAAGTGCTTCTCAATTAAGATCGGATAGTTTAAAAAACGGTTTGCTACAATCCATAGCTCACCTGATGCCTTTAAATGTTTTTTAGCGTTTTGGCAGAGTCCTTCACTTGCATCATAGTTGGTATGAATACCTTGATGGAAAGGAGGGTTACTGACAATGGCATCGAGTTCTGTTGGAGCGTCTGCAATACCTATGACAGGCTGCAATCTCAACTGGTCTGAACCTATTCCATTTCGACTAAAAGTCATTTCCGTTGACCGTAAAGCGAAAGCATCAATATCTAGGGCATGAATAATATTACTTGAATTTATTTTTGCCAAATAGCAACTGATAATTCCAGCACCACACCCGAAGTCGGCAATTCTACCTGATTTCACCTGATTAAGATAAGGGAGTAAAACAGCAGTTCCGACATCTAGATGATTTTGGCTAAAAACACCGGGAAGGGCGCAAATCGTAAGCTCTTGTTCATTAACCTGAACAGTATAGGTTTTAAGCCATTTTTCTAGAGGTTTAATTTGTTCTGTTTTCTCAATCTTTAAGTGCCATAGTTGACAGTGACGTGCACTATCAAGTTTTAGTACTTTGCCAAAGCTTTGTAATTGTTTGGCAGCTCTTTCTACGCCACCTTTTTTTTCACCGACTAAAAAAACCGATTGATTGGTTTTAAGATGGCTCATCACTACATGTAATATGTAATTTAAGAGTTCTTTTGATTTTGGAACAAAAATAATTGCTTGGTCGAATTCTTGGGAGGGAAACTCAACTGAGAAGTGAGCTTTCGTTCCACTATTTATAAATCCTTGATAGTCGGCATGGTTCCATGTCCAGACTGACGCATCAGTTCCAGCTGGTAATTGACTGACTAAGGCATCATTCGGTGCATTAATTAACAAGATACTACCTTTCAAATAGTCTTGCTGTCTTAATACCACTTCACTTCTAGGATCCATGTACATCTCTCATGAAGAAGAATGCCCAGTGGGAGCTGGGCAGTAATCAAAATTAAAAGTTAGTTATTTATGCGTTTCAGGAAGCACAACATTTAAAATTAATGCTGCTATACCACCTGTTGCCACGCCAGAGCTAAAAATATTTTTAAATAATTCTGGAAGATGCTCTAAAATTTGGGGAACTTGAGCAACACCCAAACCTAATGCAAGTGAGATGGCAATAATTAATAATGCTCGGCGATCAAGGTGAATAGATGAAAGAATATTAATGCCTGATGCAGCCACGGCACCGAACATCACCATAACAGCGCCACCTAAAACTGCTTGAGGTACTGCTTGTATAACACCAGCTACCGCAGGAAATAGACCTAATAAAATAAGTAATCCAGCAATCCAGATACCTACATAGCGGCTAGCTACCCCAGTGAGTTGAATTACACCATTATTTTGAGCGAAAACAGAACTTGGGAAAGTATTAAATAATCCAGCGAGTAAAGAGTTTGCACCATTTACTAATACACCACCTTTAATGCGTTTCATCCATTCAGGACCATTAACAGGTTGGTTAGAAAGTTTACTGGTTGCTGTCACATCACCAATGGCTTCTAAAGAGGTCACTAAATAAATGAATGCCATTGGAATGAATAAGCCCCATGAGAAGCTCAAACCAAAGTGCATTGGTGTTGGAATTTGTACGAGGGGCGCATCTTTAATACTAGAGAAATCTAGATGTCCCATAAATCCAGCAAGAATGTAACCAATCACTAGCGCGATTAAAATAGCTGAGCTTTTAATCCAAACCACTCGAATACGATTGAGTACAATAATAATCGCAAGTACGGTACATGACATAATAAGGTTGTCTGCACTTGCAAAAGTATGATCTTGCATGGCTTGGTAGCCACCACCCATACTAATCAAGCCTTCTTTAATAAGCGTTAAGCCAATTAATAAAACAACAATACCAGTCACCAAAGGAGTAATTAGTCTTTTTACCCATGGAAGAATTTGCGAAACACCCATTTCAATAAAGGAGCCAGCAATTACTACACCGAAAATTGCAGCCATAACTTGGTTGACTGATGTTCCTGCAGCCACCATTGCACTACCAATACCAATAATAGGGCCAATAAAGTTAAAACTTGTGCCTTGAACAATAAGAAGACCTGCACCAAACGGACCAACTTTTTTACATTGTAGAAATGTAGCAATACCTGAAATTACCAAAGACATCGATAAAATCATGTTGGTTTCGGTGCGTGAAACGCCTAAAGCTAAGCAAATTAAAAGGCCAGGTGTAACAATTGGTACAATAATCGCAAGCAAATGCTGGAAAGCTGCTAAAAAAGCGATCAAAGGTTTTGGTCGATCATTTAAACCATAAACAAGGTCTAAATGGTCTTGAGAGTGTTGATTGGACATGGGTGTAGGTCTGCCGCAATTTTGCAAATTGGCGCTATTCTAATCGAGATAACTATCTTTACAAAACGAAATACAGGGTATTGGAAATTTTTTTGTCAATGTCAATAAACTGTCACTACTAAAATCTATAATTTTTCTGTATAATTTGCCCTCAAGTTTCAGGCTTATCGAATTCTATGTCAGATATCAAAAATCTCCGCAATATTGCAATTATTGCCCACGTCGACCACGGGAAAACCACACTTGTCGATAAATTACTTCAACAATCAGGTGCTCTTGGTGATCGCGCTGGTGAGATTGAGCGTGTCATGGATTCGGGCGCTATTGAAAGTGAACGTGGTATTACCATTCTTGCAAAGAACACTGCAATTAAATGGACCGATGCTCGTACGAATACAGAATACCGTATTAATATCGTCGACACCCCGGGACACGCCGACTTCGGTGGTGAAGTTGAACGTGTAATGTCGATGGTTGACTGTGTATTGTTATTGGTTGACTCTCAAGAAGGTCCAATGCCACAAACTCGCTTTGTAACTCAAAAAGCGTTTGCTCGTGGTTTAAAACCAATCGTAATTATCAACAAAGTTGACAAGCCAAGCGCGCGTCCAGACTGGGTGATTGACCAAGTATTTGACTTGTTCGACAACCTTGGCGGTTCTGACGAACAGCTAGACTTCCCAGTTGTTTATGCATCTGGCTTACGTGGTGTTGCTGGTCCTTCTCCAGAAGAATTGGCTGACGACATGACGCCATTATTCCAAACAATCGTTGACATTGTTGAACCACCAGCAGTTGATGCTGATGGTCCATTCCAAATGCAGATCTCTTCACTTGACTATAACAGCTTCGTAGGTGTTATCGGTGTTGGTCGTATTCAACGTGGTTCAATTGGTTTAAATACACCTGTAACTGTCATTGATAAAGATGGTAAGACACGTAACGGCCGTATCTTAAAAATTATGGGTTACCACGGTCTAGAGCGTGTTGATGTTGATTCTGCTCAAGCAGGCGATATCGTATGTATTACAGGTATTGATGAACTTCATATTTCTGACACGATTTGTGATCCGAAAAATGTTGAAGCTTTACCACCATTATCTGTAGATGAACCTACAGTAACAATGACTTTCCAAGTAAACAACTCGCCGTTTGCAGGAAAAGAAGGTAAATTCGTTACTTCACGTAACATCCGTGAGCGTTTAGACCGCGAATTAATTCACAACGTAGCATTACGTGTAGAAGACACTGACAGTCCAGACCGTTTTAAAGTATCTGGTCGTGGTGAACTTCACCTTTCAGTTTTAATTGAAAACATGCGTCGCGAAGGTTTCGAAATGGGCGTATCTCGTCCACAAGTAATCTTGAAAGAAGTTGACGGTGAAAAACAAGAACCTTACGAAAACGTTACATTTGACGTTGAAGAACAGCACCAAGGTTCTGTAATGGAACAAATGGGTAACCGTAAAGGTGAAATGACAAATATGGAAGTTGACGGTAAAGGCCGTATCCGTATTGAAGCAACTGTACCTTCACGTGGCTTAATTGGTTTCCGTTCAGAGTTCTTGACTATGACTTCTGGTACAGGAATCATGACTTCAAGCTTCTCTCACTACGGTCCGATGAAACAAGGTACTGTTGCGAAGCGTCAAAACGGTGTGTTGATTTCTATGGTTCAAGGTACTTGCCTTGGCTATGCATTGTTCAGCTTGCAAGACCGTGGTCGTCTATTCGCTAAACCACAGTTAGAAGTTTACGAAGGTATGATCGTAGGGATTAACTCACGTTCAGACGATATGGTGGTGAACCCAACTAAAGCTAAACAGTTAACTAACGTACGTGCTTCTGGTACAGATGATGCTTTAACTTTAGTACCTGCAATTGAATATACGCTTGAACAAGCGCTTGAGTTCATTGAAGATGATGAATTAGTTGAAGTAACACCTAAGTCAATCCGTATCCGTAAGCGCTGGTTGACTGAAAACGAACGTAAGCGTAACAAATAAGTTATTCTTATCTTCGGATGATAAAAACCGCTGATTTAGATCAGCGGTTTTTTTAATCGTTCTATTTAGAATTAAACTAAGCTTAAAATCATATTTTTCTTGTAAGCGAATATGTTGTTAAAGTGTGAGATAGTTTTCTTTTTTTTGATAAAAATATTAAATTATCAATATCATGGCGAGTACTATCTAAATCGATAAGATGCCATTGAAAAAGAAAAATATGACGTGTTTCGGCCCCCGACATCTGGAGATGTTTAGATGAGTATTATTCAAGAATTTAAAGAATTTGCCATTAAAGGCAATATGATGGATTTAGCCATTGGTGTGATTATTGGTGGTGCTTTTGGCAAAATCGTGGACTCTTTAGTAAAAGATATTATCATGCCAATTATCAGTGTGATTACTGGTGGTGGTGTTGATTTTTCGCAGAAATTTATTGTGCTAGGAGCCAACCCGACCAATCTGCAATCTTTAGATGCTTTGCAAAAAGCAGGTATCAATGTTTTAACTTATGGTAATTTCCTCACCATTTTAATTAACTTCCTAATTTTGGCTTGGGTCGTTTTCTTAATGGTGAAATTATTAAATAGACTTCGCCGTGATAAGAATGAGCCAGAAGCTCCAGCTGCAACTCCTGAAGATATTCAGTTATTGCGTGAAATTCGCGATGAGTTGAAAAAGCAAGCTTAACAATATTCTGAATTAAGAAACGGTACCGAGAGTGCCGTTTTTTATTACTTAGTATTTTATACTGGACTAAAGATATTGATAAAATAGACAGGCTACCGATAGGCTCAACTACCTAGATTGTAAAAAGGATATAAATAAATGAATCAGCTTTTTGTGTATGGAACCTTATGCCCAAATAAAGCAAATGCTCATATTTTAGAGCAGATTGGTGGAAGCTGGGAAAAAGCTAGTGTACGCGGTGTGATTCATATTTTAGATTGGGGACCAGATAAAGGCTTAAAAGCGCTTGAGTTAGATTCGCAAGCGGATTGGGTAGAGGGTTATTTGTTTAGTACGGAAAAACTTGCTGAAAACTGGCAAATGCTTGATGACTTTGAGGGTTTTCAATACCAGCGTGTTATCGCGGATGTGAAATTAGAATCGGGTGAATGCGTTAAAGCCTGGACATATCAACTGAATGCACAGGCTCAAACTTCTGAAGAAAATACTTAAATTAATCGAATTAACGCAAGCTGCCCATTCGGAATTTAACTTCTAAAAGATGATAGCCAAATTGGCTTTTGATTGGGCCTTGTAACACACGTTCAGCAGCTGTAAAAACAACTTTGTCGATCACTGGCACAAGTTGTCCTTTTTTGACTTCGCCTAGTTCTCCACCGCGTTTTGCCGAATTACAGGTAGAGTATTGCTTGGCAATTTTTGCGAAGTCGGCACCATTTTGTAACTTCTTTTTTAGCTGCTCAGCTAAGTCTTTATCTTTGACTAAAATATGTCGGACAATTGCTGTTTGCATGTTGTCTTTCTCCAAAAAATTAAGGCTTTCTCAACTTTTTAAGTGGTTGGCACTGTGGGCAAAATACGCTGGCACGCTGACCAAGTTTTAAGTTTTCTAATGTGGTTTCACAGTTAACGCACATTTCTCCAGCACGACCATAAGCAAGTAATGTTTGCTGGAAATAACCATTTTCACCCATGGCATTGCTGTAGTCGCGTAAAGTCGAACCACCTAAATCAATTGCTGACTTTAGAATTCGTTTAATTTCGACAACCAATTTCTCAATCTGTTGCATGCTTAAATCACCAGCAGGTTGTGCTGGGTGAATGCCAACATTAAATAAGCTTTCAGTTGCATAGATATTGCCTACACCAACCACTACATGATTATCCATAAGTGCAATTTTTATGCCGACAGATTTATTCTTGAGCTTAGAAGCTAAATATTCTGCATGAAAGTCAGTACTTAGAGGTTCAGGTCCCAAAGTATCTATGAGTTTGCCTTGAGTTTCAGGGTTAAGCCAAAGGATGCAACCGAAACGACGTGGGTCATGGTAGCGTAATTGCTGATCTTCAAATTGAATAATCAGATGATCATGCTTTCTTAGTTCATCATTTGGCTCGGTCAGACGAAAACTTCCTGACATGCCTAAATGCCAGAGCATTTGATCTTGTTCAAACTCTGCCAAAATATATTTTGAACGTCGATTTAACCCAATGAGGCGTTGCCCAACGAGTTTTTGAACATCATCGGGGATAGGCCAACGTAAGCTCGGATTACGTACTTCAACACTTAGAACTTTTTGATTCAATAGAGGAAATAAACTGGTTTTGGTTGTTTCGACTTCGGGTAACTCAGGCATGCCAACTCGCAGAATTAACAGATATACTGGATTAATCAAGTATAACGTGTGGTATGTAATATTTCAGAGATTACTATGTCAGATATTTTACCATTAAGCTGGTTTCAACGTGAAACCTCAGAAGTAGCTTATGACTTAATTGGCTGCGTATTATGTAAGCGACAACCTGATGGTCAAGTCATCCGTTGCACAATTAGTGAAACAGAAGCTTATTTGGGTGTTCGTGATAAAGCTTGCCACAGCTACAATGACAAGCGCACAGCACGAACAGAGGTAATGTATCGCTCTGGCGGTACGATTTATGTCTACTTAATTTATGGCATGTATGAAATGCTCAATCTGATTACTCAGACAGAAGGTATTCCTGAAGGGGTAATGATTCGTTCTGCATTTTTAAGTGGTGCTTCAACAAAAAAAGAATATAAGCTTCTAGCTGGACCCGGCAAATTGACACGTTATTTAGGTATTGATCGATCTTTAAAAGGCCAGACTTTAGGTGAAGAAACGGGACTGTGGATTGAAGCAGCTTCAATACAGCCAGAAGTGGTATTGACGCCACGGATTGGAATTGATTATGCCGAAGAAGCAAAAGATTGGCCTGAACGATATTGCTGGAAAGACCATCCATCTTTGAGTCGATAATTCTAATCTGGAAATCAATTTTTAGATATCGATGAAGAGTGTTCTAGGTTTACAACAATACAGACCGAATTCTATATCCAGACAAGACACCGCTTTTTGTTATGATAACTACAATATAAATAAAGGAAATAAGCATGTCCTTATTACGCTTAGACCGACTTCATTACTGTATTTTGATGAGTATGGGCTGCATTTCTAGCCCACTTGTTTGGGCAGAAGACTTAACCCAAGACATGACTGTATTGCCAACGTTACATGTGGAAGCAACGCGTACTGATACCACCTATTTGCAGACGCCGGCTTCGGTTTTTCGAATAGATGCACCTCAAGTCGATACTTCTTCACAAGTAAATTTAACCGAAGTTGTAAAGGGTATACCGAGTTTACAGCTTCGCAATCGTGAAAATTATGCACAAGATTTACAGTTATCTATGCGTGGTTTTGGTGCACGTTCAACTTTTGGTGTTCGAGGCATTCGCCTGTATGTGGACGGTATTCCTGCTACGATGCCAGATGGACAGGGTCAAACGTCTAATATCGATTTAAGTAGTTTGGATCATGTTGAAGTTCTAACGGGACCTTTTTCATCGCTATATGGAAACTCATCTGGCGGGACAATTTTAACAACGACTAAAGAAGGGCAAGGGAAGGACTCAATTGAGTTGAGCTATTCGGGAGGCAGCCACGATAAAAGCAGAGCAGGACTCGTGCTACAAGGCGGGGCAAAGGGCGCGAATGAACCAAGTTATGTTATTAGTTCATCATATTTCGATACGGATGGTTACCGAGAACATAGCGGTGCAGAAAAAGTATTAAATAATGCAAAGCTCAGTTGGGACCTTGATGATGGTAGCAAAATCAACTGGATAACCAATTATGTGAAAATCCATGCAGACGACCCACAGGGTTTATCATATGCACAGTGGAAAACTAATCCTAAACAAGTTAACGATGCGGATAATACTTATAAAGTTCGCAAAGACATTGAGCAAACTCAAACGGGTGTGACGTGGTCTAAACCGATTAATGATAAAAATGAACTCTATGCCATGGCATACTTAGGTAATCGCCAAGTCACTCAATATCAATCTATTCCTAAATCAACACAAGAGTCTAATGATAATCAGGCTGGGGGAGTCATTGATTTTGAGCGTGATTATTATGGTGCTGATTTCCGCTGGACGGGCAAAGAGTTACTTCCAAATACTACTTTAAGTGTCGGTGTTGCACTTGATGCAATGGATGAAGATCGTAAAGGTTTTGAAAATTTTAATTCAGATGGTATTTATGGTGTAAAAGGTAAGTTACGCCGTGATGAAGACAATACTTTGTGGAATATCGACCCATATTTACAAGCGTCATGGCAGTTCTTACCAACGTGGCGTTTAGATACGGGTGTACGCTATAGCAATGTCCATTACAAATCTAAAGATAACTATTTAAGTAATGGCGACGATAGTGGTAAGACTGATTACGATAAAGTTTTACCTTCTGCTGCTTTAAGCTGGCAAATTTTACCTGAACTGATGGGCTATGTGAGTTATGCCAAAGGATTTGAAACACCGACATTTACTGAAATGGCTTATCAGGCTGATAACTCAAAGTCAGGTTTTAACTTTGATTTAAAACCATCTACAAGTGATACCTATGAAATAGGCTTAAAATCACAAAGCCGTTTAGGTGATTTTACTTTAGCTGTGTTCCAGACTAAAACCAAAGATGACATCGTTTCGGCAGGGAACTCAAATGGCCGATCAACATTCCGTAATGCAGATAAAACCTTACGTGAAGGTGTAGAGCTCGCATGGAATAAAAAGTTGTGGCGAGACTTAACAGCGACTGCTAGCTATACATATTTAGACGCGACTTTTGATGCAAACGTTCCTGAAAAGCTTGATCGAGACGACAAAGTTCTCGCTTCAGCAATTCCTTCAGGCAATGCCATTCCTGGAATTGCTAAAAACCAAGCTTATGCCTCTTTAGCTTGGCAACCATCGCACGGTCTATATGGCGGGGTAGATGTACAGTATATGGATAAAGTATACGTGAATGATACCAACAGTGACGTAGCTCCAAGCTACAGTGTAACCTCAGCTAATGTTGGTTATGCATGGGTGGTGAATGATTGGAAAATAATTAGTTTTGCTCGTGTAGATAATCTTTTTGATAAAAACTATGCAGGTTCAGTCATCGTAAATGACAGCACACAAATTAGAGTAAACGGTCAGATGATACCTGCTAAACGCTACTTTGAACCAGCGGATGGACGTAACTGGAGTGCAGGTTTACGTGTAATTAAGCAATTCTAGGAATTAAAAATGGCAAAATTATTTGAAACGGTTAACTTTGGTTCACTACAACTGGTCAATAGAATTGTAATTGCTCCGATGTGCCAATATTCGGCAACAGATGATGGTGAAATTACCTATTGGCATGAACAGCAATGGGCAAATTATGCATTATCTGGTGCAGGACTTTGCATTGTAGAGGCGACTGCCGTACAACCTGAAGGTCGGATTAGCTATGCTGACCTTGGGCTCTGGAATGATCAGCAACGTGACCAAATCAAAGCGTTGTTAGCTAAGGTTCATACACTTTCACCAATGCCATTTGGAATTCAGTTAGCACATGCAGGGCGTAAAGCATCTACTGAAAAGCCATGGTTAGGTAAAGGTCAGATTGCAAAAGGTCAGCCTCATGGTTGGCAAACGGTTGCACCAAGTGAAAGTACTTTTTCTGTTCATGATGCAGCGCCCCATGCTTTGACCATTGCTGAGATTAAACAAGTTCAACAAGACTTTGCAGTAGCTGCAAAACGTGCTGTAGAAGCTGGGTTTGAGTTGATTGAAGTTCATGCTGCACATGGTTATTTACTACATCAATTCTTATCGCCAATTGCCAATCAGCGTACTGATGAATATGGTGGTTCTTTAGAAAACCGTATGCGTATGACCCTTGAGGTCCTTCAGGCAATTAAACTCGCTGTACCAGAAGGTTATCCTGTTGGTGTTAGACTGTCTGCAACCGATTGGTTAGAGAGTATCGAGCACTGGGATGTTGAATCTACAGTGGGTTTATCAAAAGCTTTAGAGCAATTGGGCGCAGCCTATGTGCATGTGTCTAGTGGTGGTTTGCACGAGCATCAATCTATTACGATTGGGGCAGGTTACCAAGTTCCATTTGCTGAACAAGTCAAAAAGCATGTGTCTATTCCAGTCATTGCTGTAGGGTTAATTACTGAGCCAGAACATGCCGAACAAATTTTGGAAAACCAGCAAGCTGATGCTATTGGTCTTGCTCGTGCAATGTTGTATGACCCAAGATGGCCTTGGCATGCAGCAGCGGCTTTAGGGGCAGAAGTTAAAATTGCGCCTCAATATTTACGTTGCCAACCTCATGGATTAAAGCAGCTTTTTAACTCTTTTTAATTGTATTGGGCAAAGTCATCTTTGCCCATTTTCTTTCGCTAAGTGAGGATGGTCAGTGGTTTTTCAGGTTATTTTACCTATCTTGATATTGCTATTGATGGGCTATATTTGTGTCCTCATCAAATTGGTAACACCTGAACAGATCAGGGCTCTTAGCGCATTCGTAATTAAAATCTCCTTACCCGCATTTTTAATTCACTCATTGGCGAATAAAAATTTACAAGATATTTGGCACCCCGCTTATTTTATTGCTTATGGCGGAGGGTCCTTAATTTTATTTTTCTTGGCTTTTGTTCTCTATCGAAAATATTTTAAAAATAGCTTAACCCACAGCGCCGTCATCTCGATGGGCGCATCTATGTCTAATACTGGATTTATGGGAACAGCTATTTTAACCATGTTGATAGGTAATCACGCAGCGATCTATATTTCTTTAACACTTATTATTGAAAATTTATTGATTGTGGCGCTCATGCTGATTTTGGCCGAAGCTGGTTTACATCAACAACAAAATCTTTTACCGCTTTTAAAACAGACTTTTTTAAATTTACTCAAGAATCCTGTAATTATCGCTATTTTGGTTGGGATGGGATGCATTCTTTTCGATGTTAATCTTCCTACAACGCTTGATCAGTCTTTAGAGTTACTTGGGCGTACAGCTTCGCCCTTAGCTTTGTTTGCCATTGGTGGAAGTCTAGTCGGTATCGGAATCACAACAGTAAATACAGAAAGTGTTTTTTTGGCGATATTGAAAGTTATCCTCATGCCATCCGTGATTTTTTCACTCTTTTTGATCACTCCCAATGTAAGTCGTGAAATGCTTTATGCCGGAACATTAATTGCTGCTCTACCAATGCCGATTGCTTTTGGAATTTTTGGACAAGCCTACGGTCTAAATGAAAAAGCATTAACACCGCTTATGATTAGTACGATTGTTGGTTTTATTGGTGTTAGCGGGCTGATTGCTTTGTGGTGGTAAAAAAAGCCCCATAAGAGGGGCTCATCATTCATTATTTTTTCGGTGCTGGCTGTGTTGGAGCATTGGCAGCCTGTTTGCTCTTTTCTGCAATGATTTTATCAACTGAAGCTAAAGACTCTCTAGCGTTCGGAACATTTTGATTGGCAAGTTCAGTAAAAATCTTTTTTGCTTGTGGTAGATTTTGCGGAATGATATTGCCATTCGCCATCATGGTTGCTAAAGCCATAGAAGCAGGGGCATAGCCTTTTTGTGCAATTGACTGTAAAGCCTCGATACCTTGACGTTTCATTAACGGATTTTTATTTTCAACGCCTTGGCTAATGTCATAGAGTGCTTTGACCTGAATCGCTGGATAGTTGCCTTTTCGAATTAAAGGTGCCAATTTTTGTAGGGCAATTTGATGTGACTGCGGTTTTTTCTGTGCAAATAAAATCGTCGCAATTTTCACAGTTGCATCATCAGAACCTTGAGCCGATGCCTTTTGAATATATTGACTGAATTTGTTGCTATCTTTGGCAACGCCTAATTCGCCAGTCTCATAAGTTTGTGCAAGCGTGTAACTTGCTTGGGCGTAGCCTTTATTTGAAGCATCTTCATAATATTTAAGGGCTTTAGAAGAGTCTTTTGCTGTACCTTGGCCCATTTGAGTCATATAGCCTAAGTTATAGATGGCTTGGGCATTACCTGTTTGGGCAAGGCGTTGCATTTCTTGAAATGCAGCAGAGTAATTTTTTGCTGCGTAGAGTTGTTCAGCTTGTTTGAAAACATCTGTTTTAGCAGCAGTTGCTGTGTTATCAGCTGCATAAATTGATGCACTTGAAAGGGTGATTAGGCTTGCAATTAGTAATTTCTTCATTTCTTTTTAACCTTTTACTTCGTAGCTACATCATTCCATTGATGCATTAAATAGTTTCAATTTCTCATCATAAATATTGATTGCTGAAAGTAAACAGCCGATTTGTATATAAAGCGCTGCACTTTGGGCAAATTGTGGAGAAAAAAGACCCACTCACATTCATATAACGGAGTGGGTAATATTATTATTTTGCTGATTGAAGTAATGCTTCAATTTGCTTGGCGTCACTTGGAACACCAGAGAGTCTTTGGCCATCTTGCAAGAACAGGGTAGGTGTTCCATCAATATTTAATTTTTGACCTAAAGCGATATTTTTCTGAATTGGGCTTGAGCAACTTTTGCTATTAGTCGGTAATTTGCGATTAAGCATATAGTTTGTCCAAGCCTCTGCCGGATTTTTTGAACACCAGATTTGATTTGAAACTTTTTCAGCATTTGGATGCAAACTAGTGAGAGGATAAAGGAACACATATACCGTTACGTTATCAACCCCAACCATATTTTGTTCTAGGCGCTGGCAATATGGGCAATCTGGGTCACTAAAGACATAGATCGTACGTTCACCTTTACCTTTTACATATTTAATGGCCTGATTTAATGGCAAACTTTTAACGTCAATTTTACCCAGTTCGGCAATACGTTCTTCAGTCATATTTTTTTGTTGTTTGATGTCGACTAAGTTACCAACAAAAAAGTACTTGGCATCTTGGTTTGTATAAACAATGCGGCCGCTTGTATACACTTCATAAATGCCTTGAACTGGCGACTGATAAACACCTTTTACAGGCAAATCTGGATAATTCGTTTTAAGATTTTGTTCAAGTGCTTTAACGTCAGCATGAGCAGAACCGAAAATAGCCAGACTCAACATGAGTGTAGCAAGTTTAGTTTTCATCTTTTTTCTCTTTAATTTCAACAGGGCTAATGATTGCATATAAAACTTAAAAATTTGATATTCTAATCTAATGAAATCATTAGTGTTTTGTATCTATAAAAAAGCCCACTAACTTAGCAGTGGGCTGTTTGAACTAATAAAAGTTATTATTGTGGTCTTGCAACATCGCCACTTAAAGCTTCGGGTAAATCAAGAACTTGAAGCCCTAACTCTTGTAGAGCAGCAGGTTTAGCAACAACTAAAGCCAGATAGCCAGCATCATTTGCAATACTATTAACGACTTCGACATCGTTATTTAATTGAGTTGCTGAAGCAGGCGCCTCGCCTGTACCTTGGACCAGATGTAACCAGTGTTTTGGTTTTGCTTTAAACCAAAGACGCGCCACAATTTCCTGACCTAGGTAACAACCTTTATCGTAATTAACGCCTTCACGTTGATGTAAACGTAATTCCTGTGGTTGGAATACATGTTCAGTAGTCTGAGTAATCCACGCTTGACCAGTCATAATAGCTTGTTTTTGCCATTCAGAAATATCAGTTTCTAGTGCTGAAAATTCAGTTTGATGACCTGAAATCGTTGGAAAAGCAGGGCCTTGTTCACTCAAGGTCATTTTCGAAAAAGCACCAAATTTTTTAACATGTTTGGCAAACTCTTCAGCTTGATCTTGAGCAACTACAATTTCAAAACTTTCAGGATTAATCTTCTTTAGCCACAAGCCAAAGTGAATACGACCTTTAAGATCACAAATGGCTGTATAGCGAGTTTGATTTTCAGCTAAACGTTCAGTATCTACAGTAACTTGGCCTTGTAAAAACTTTTGTGCATCTACACCGTTTAAAGCATATGAGGAGAAAGCGAGCAGACTCATGATTAATCTCAAATTCAATATGTTTCTTTATGATTGCTGACTATTTTGCTCCATTTTTACTAAAAAATCAGCCCTAGTTTTCGTAATTTGATTTTGTGCTGCATATCGATTTTTAGTTTAAAAAAAAACCAAAAATATACGTTCGGATAAAGCGGAAGGTTTAACCTAATAAGCATAATTTCGATAATCTAAAAGAAGTTAAAATAAGGAGAATATGATGGCAACAGGAACAGTAAAATTTCATCGCGTATTTAAGGCTCCAGCCGAGCGAGTGTACCGTGCATTTTTAGATCCAGATGCTTTAGTAAAGTGGTTACCACCGCACGGCTTTACTGCAAAGGTCCATAGCTTTGATGCAAATGTTGGGGGCTCATACAAAATGAGTTTTACCAATTTTTCGACAGGTTCAACACACGCTTTTGGTGGAACATATGTTGAATTAGTTCCAAATGAATTAATTCGATATAACGATCAATTCGATGACCCAAATTTGCCCGGCACCATGCAAGTTACCATTACGTTAAAAAGCGTATTGGTAGGTACGGAAGTACATATTACGCAAGAAGGTATACCAGAAGTTATTCCTGAGGAAGCTTGTTATTTGGGATGGCAAGAATCTTTATCTTTACTGACTTTATTAATCGAAGCGGATATCCCTGATCAGTAAACTCTCTAAAATTTTAATGAAATCTTTAAAAGGTGAGTGGAGCTAAATCTGCTCACTTTTCTTTTATAAGACCTATCTAAAATATAAACCTTGCACGGAGAAAGATGATGGATATACACATTAAAAGAATTTATGAAAATGCTGAGCCTAGTGATGGGAAGCGAATTTTGGTTGACCGCCTATGGAGTAGAGGAATTAGTAAGGAAAATGCTCATTTAGATTTATGGCTAAAAGAAGTGGCGCCTTCAACTGAACTTCGCAAGTGGTTCCATGCAGCAACGCCAGATCATTGGGAAGAGTTCAAGCAGCGTTATTTAAAAGAGCTTGAAACCAACTCCGCAGTTGAAGAGTTACAACACATCGCAGTAGAGCATACAGTTACGCTTTTATATTCAGCAAAAGATATTGAAAATAACCATGCAATTATTTTGAAAGAATATTTATTAAGTAAAAACTCAAAATGAATGTATAAATTTTTTTTTGGTAAAAGTCTTTTATTTAAAACTTTAAAAAATGAGTCATATCTCGCATAATATACTTTTTGAGATTTTTTTCATGTCTTTGCCAAACTGCCCAAAATGCCAATCAGAATATACTTACCAAGATGGCGACTTATTGATTTGTCCTGAATGCTCAAATGAGTGGAAAGAAGGGGATGCATCGCTTACTGAAGAACAAGAAATTATTAAAGATGCGAATGGTAATGTCTTGGCAGATGGTGATAGTGTAACTGTCATTAAAGACTTAAAAATTAAAGGTTCATCTTCAGTTGTAAAAGTAGGCACGAAAGTAAAAACGATTCGTTTAGTTCCAGATGCAAGTGATGGCCACAATATCGATTGCAAAATTGATGGTATTGGTCAGATGAAGTTAAAATCTGAATTTGTAAAAAAAGCTTAAATTGTTAATTTTAATTACATTTCAGTAGAGATATGCACTTATATCTCTACTTTTTAAATTTCTATCATCATTATAATTTTATTACGAAAAAGTATAAAAAATAGGCTATTCAAGGAATAATTGTCCATTTATATTGTCATAAATAACAAATAACTTTCGTCCAGAATAATAACGAAAGTCATACCCACACCAACAAAAAAATGAGGTTTTTATGGCAGGATGGTACGAAATTTCACTAGCGAGTGATGGACAATACCGCTTTATTTTAAAGGCAGGAAATGGTGAACCTATTCTAAATAGTGAGCTATATAAGGCTAAAGCTTCTGCGGTAAATGGTATTGAATCAATTCAGAAAAATAGTGGTGATGACGCACGATATGAGCGTTTAACTGCAAAGAATGGGAAACCTTATTTCAATTTAAAAGCTGCAAATCATCAAATTATTGGCACAAGTCAATTCTATGCGAGCGAAGCTTCACGAGATAAAGGAATTGAATCTGTTAAAACCAATGGTTCATCGACAACTATTAAAGATTTAACGGTTCAGGTATAAAAATTGAGTTAAAAAAAGCAGCTTCTAAAAGCTGCTTTTTTATTTAGGTATTTATTAACGCGCTAACTTAGCTAAAAGTTCTTCTTTCGTTAAATTGCTCGCTTCAGCATCGCGGCGGCCTTTATATTCAAAAGTACCCGCATCAAGACCTTTTTCACCAATCACAATACGGTGTGGAATACCCATCAACTCAAGATCAGAGAACTTAACGCCCGGACGTTCGTTACGATCATCAAGTAATACATCAAAACCTTGAGCTTGAAGTTCTGCATAAAGTGCTTCTGCTGCTTCAAGAGTACGTGGTGATTTGTGTGCATTCATTGGAACAATGGCAACTTCAAAAGGTGCAATGGCTTGTGGCCACATAATTCCTTTGTCATCGTAGTTTTGTTCAATTGCTGCTGCAACAACACGTGTTACACCAATACCGTAGCATCCCATGGTTACTGTAAATGGTTTGCCATCTTCACCTAGAACTTTACAGCCTAAAGCTTCAGAGTATTTAGTACCAAGTTGGAAAATATGACCTACTTCAATACCGCGTTTAATTTGTAGTGTACCTTTGCCATCTGGAGATGGGTCGCCTTCAACTACATTACGTAAGTCAAAAACTTCGCTAATTTGCGCATCACGTTCCCAGTTTACGCCAACAGCATGTTTATCAGTTTCATTTGCACCAGCAACGAAGTCAGAAAGCACAGATGCAGCACGGTCAACAATTACAGTTAAGCCTTTTTCGACTAAACCTTGTGGACCTGTAAAGCCAGCAGTTAAACCAAATGCTTGAAGTTGTTCTTCAGTTGCGAATGTAAGAGGAGCTGCAACTAAAGGATGCTTCTCAGCTTTAATCTCATTCAGTTCGTGGTCACCACGTACAAATAGAGCAACGACAGGAACATTACCTTTTTCGTCAGCAACACCTTGAACCAATAAAGCTTTAACAGATTGCTTAGGGTCAGCATTTAAGAACTGACATACATCATCAATCGTTTTCTGGTTTGGTGTTTCAACCAATTTGAATTCTTGTGTCGGAGCTACACGTTCACCCACTAAAACAGCCTCAGCCATTTCAACGTTTGCTGCATAATCAGATTCGGTTGAAAATGCGATGTCATCTTCACCACTAGCAGCCAATACATGGAATTCGTGTGAAGCTGAACCACCAATAGAACCTGTGTCGGCTTGTACTGGACGGAAGTCTAAGCCTAAGCGAGTGAAAATACGGCTATAAGTGTCGTACATCACGTCATAAGTTTCTTGTAATGACTCTTGAGTTGCATGGAAAGAATAAGCATCTTTCATGATGAACTCACGTGAACGCATTACACCAAAACGTGGACGAATTTCATCACGGAATTTGGTTTGAATTTGATAGAAATTTACAGGAAGCTGCTTATAACTTTTGAGTTCGTTACGCGCCATGTCTGTAATAACTTCTTCATGCGTTGGCCCAAGTACAAATGGGTTCATATGACGATCTTTAAAACGTAATAATTCAGGACCATATTGTTCATATCGACCCGATTCTTCCCAAAGACTCGCGGGTTGAGTCACGGGCATGAATACTTCCATAGCGCCTGAACGGTTCATTTCTTCACGAACAATCGCATCTACTTTTTTAAGCACACGTGTTCCCATCGGCAGCCATGTATATAAACCAGATGCCAATTTACGAATCATCCCCGCACGTAACATGAGCTGGTGTGAAATCACTTCAGCATCATTTGGGGTTTCTCTCAACGTTGCAAATAAAAAGCGGCTTGCGCGCATGGAAAAAGTCCTAAAAGTTAAGCGTTATATAAAACGCAGATTATACGATAATCGCTGCATTATGACATGAATCGTCGAGTTTGACGCAGCATAAAGTTTTTCAAGTCATCTAGATAAGTGAAAATGACGGGTACAACCACAAGAGTCAATAGGGTAGAGGTAATTACTCCCCCAATCACAGCGTGAGCCATTGGTGCGCTTTGCTCACCGCCTTCGCCAAGACCCAAAGCTAGAGGAACCATCCCCATCACCATGGCACTTGTCGTCATTAAAATTGGACGTAAACGGGTTTTCCCCGCTTGTAAAATAGCATCATAGCGGCTCGTCCCCTGATCCATTGCTTTCTTAATAAAGTCGATAAGCAAAATCGCATTTTTGGTAACGAGCCCCATCAACATGATAATACCGATAATCGAAAATAGGTTTAGGGTACTTTTGAACAAGAATAGGGCAAGAAAAACACCAATGAGTGACAATGGTAAAGAGGTCATAATTGCAGCAGGATGAATAAAGCTATTAAACTGAGAACCTAAAACAATATAGATAAACACAATTGAAAGGGTAATGGCTGTTAATGCATATCCAGCAGATTCAGCCATGTCGGCATTTGCCCCTTGAGTATCAAATGTATATCCAGCAGGTAGTTTAAATGCCTTTTGCATTTTATCTATGTCTTGGCCAATGTCGCCACTAGGTCGTCCTGAAGTATTTGCTTCAATCAGTACTTCACGCTCAAGATCACGTCGGTTAATTTGTGAAGCACCGAGTTTTTCTTCGGTTGTTGCAACTGCGCTAAGTGGAACTAATATATTTTGCCCAGTCGCATTGGTCTTATTGGAATTGAGATATAGATTCTGCACATCTTGTGGAAGCATACGTTTATTTTCATTTAAACGTACATTCACATCATAATTTTCGCCATCGCGATCTTCCCAAGTTGTGACATTATCACCCGCAATTAATGGGCGAATAGCGTTGGCAATCTGAGAAACAGATAAGCCTAAGTCACTTGCCAGTACACGATTAATATGGACACCTAGAGTCGGCTTTGGTTCTTTCAATGAGCTTTCTAAATCAACTACACCTTTAATTTTTTCCATTTCAGCAATAAAACGATCTGAAATTTTCTGTAGCTCATTTAGGTCAGTTCCTTTAATAGAGATCATGATTGGCTTTTGTCCGCCAGAGACAGAATCTTGCGCTGCTGCAACAGAAGTCACTCGAATACCCGCTACACTTTGCAAACGATCACGGAACTCATTGTTGAGTGTATTCAAATCTGAGCTACGTTCTTGTTTTGGCTTTAAGGTCACGCCTAAACCTGCATGGTTTTTACCAGAGTCTACTTCACTGTTGACCACGCCATAAGTAGAAACCACATCGGGGAACTGTCTAATAATTTGATCGACTTGATGTAATTTCGCTTGGGTATATTCCAAAGAAGCATCTACAGGAGTTTCAAACTGAATACGAACTTCACCTTTATCTGGGGTAGGTACAAACTCAGTTCCAATTAGTTTAGACAGTCCTAGTGCAGCAAATAATGAAACAATTGCAATAATGACTGTGATGAAACGGAAACGTAAAGCCAGCTTTAAGAGCTTTTCATAAACATGAGTAAGTCGATCTAACACATTAGAAATATGGTTAAAAAAGCGTTGTAGCCAATTATCTTTTTTCTTAACCGGATCTTTCCAGTGAGCAGAGAGCATTGGATCGAGCGTAAAACTAATAAACATTGAAATTAAAACGGCTGTACTCACCGTTACGCCAAACTGATAAAAGAAACGTCCAATCAACCCACCCATGAAGGCGACAGGTAAAAATACGGCTACAATGGTAAGCGTGGTTGCGAGTACAGCTAAACCAATTTCTTTTGTGCCTTCTAGGGCAGCAGTCACATGATCTTTGCCAAGTTCAGTATGTCTTACAATGTTTTCCCGAACCACAATCGCATCATCAATTAAGAGGCCAATACTGAGCGATAGGGCTAATAACGTCATCATATTAATGCTGAAACCAAAAGCCCAAATGAACGTTAAGGTTCCTAGCAAAGTAATCGGTAAGGTTAAGCCTGTAATAACGGTAGAGCGGAAAGAGCCTAAAAATAATAGAACAATTAAAACTGCTAAGGCAGCACCTTCAATAATGGTACGGGTCACATCTTTAATTGAAGCACGAATTCCTTTAGAACTATCGGCCACAACTTTGTAGTTTAAACCCGCAGGCATTTGTATTTTTAATTTCTCTAAAGTTTGGTAGGTCTTATCAACAACCTGAATTACATTGGCATCGGAACTCTTTAAAATATCGACAGAGACCGCTGTTCTTCCATTATAAAATGCGCTTGATTGTAGTTCGGCTTGAGTATCTTCAATCGTTGCAACTTGCTTTAGAAAAATTGGTGAACCATTTTTATTGGCAATCACCAAATCACCAAAAGCAAGTGGATGAATAACCTTTGATTGAATCTGTACAACCAGTTCAGAATTCTTTTGTTGTAAGGTTCCTGCGGGAACTTCAATATTTTCATTTTTTAGCGTATTAATGACCTGATCAATCCCAATTCCGTAACTTTGCAATTGCTCAGGAAGAATTTTTATTCGTATTTGCCGTTTGGCATCCCCCAATAAATTCACATTACCGACACCAGACACGGTTTTAAGCTGCGGCACAATACGTTTATCTACATATGAACTTAGTTGAGCCAGACTCATGCTATTTGATTCAAATACAACTGACATGATCGGGCTAGAAGAGGGATCGTAACGTTGTACAATCGGTGTATCAATTTCATCACGAAATTGGGCTGTGACCGGAGCAATTTTGTCACGAACATCTTGTGCTGCAAGGGCCGATGAAGTGTCGAGATTAAACTCAGCCACAATCATTGAAAAGCCTTCACTTGAGCGTGAAGTGATTTGTTTAATCCCTGAAATTGTATTGATCTGATCTTCGAGTTTTTTTGTAATATCTGATTCGACAGCTTCAGGTGAAGCACCAGCATATTGCGTAGTCACTACTACGAATGGGAAATCGACGTTCGGAAACTCTTCCACCGTCATACGTTTCCAAGAAGCTAACCCGAGTACCATTAAGCTGAGCATCATCATAATAGTAAAAACGGGGTATTTCACACTGATTCGAGTAAACCACATATGCTATTTGCTACCTTATTTATTTTTTTCGGTTGTAACCGTCACTTTTTTATTAATGTCGGAATCTTCAAATTGAATACGGCTCACTAGATCTGTGCGTTGTAGGCCATCAACTAAAGCAATATTGTCGTTATAGCGCTGTTCAATCACACGAATTTTAACTTTTTGAATGGTGTGATTACGTACCACCCATACAAAAGGATCATGTTGCATATTTTGAATGCTGTCTAAAGGAATCGTTTGGCCTTGCTGAGTGTCATTGCGGAGAATATTTCCATTAATGAAAGCGCCAATGCTTAACGAATCAATTTTTTCTTTAGGAGCGGCAAAAAATTCGATTTGTCGGCTATCTTGATCTGCAACAGGTGAAATACGTGTAAGAGTCGCATTCAACTGTTTTGAATTTCCCTGAATCTGATATTGAATGCTGCTACCGACTTTAAGAGCAGACTGCTGTTCAATTGGTAACTTGGCTTGTATTTCAAGTTGGTCTGGATTTACGATTTCAAATAATGTTTGACCAACTGATACAGTCTGACCAGGTTCGACTTGTCGTTTAGTAATGACGCCTGAAATTGGGCTGGTAATAATACCGTCTTGATCAGCCTTACGAGCAATATCAACATTCGCTTGTTGAGCCTTTACACTTTCAAGTTGCCCTTTATAGTCAACCTGACTCTGTTCAAACTCGACACGAGCAATAAACCCCTGATTAAAAAGTCGTTGCTTTCGGTTCATTAAATTGCGTGCAAGTTCAGCTTGCGACTGAGCTGATGCGAGGTTAGCGCGCGCTTGTGCTAATCGTGCAACATTGTCCTGATTATTCAATCTTACTAAAACTTGGCCTTTTTGCACCTGTTGACCAACATTTGTAGTTACAGTCGCCGCCGTGGCACTCACTTGAGCCTGAATTGAACTTTGCTGAACCGCACGGATGGTTCCTGTAAATGCAGTTTGAGAGTCAAGTGCTCCTTCTTTAACTGCAATCAGGTCTTGAGGAATGAGTTCAATTTTTGCTGGGGCTGATGCCGTTGTTTTATTGGTTTCTTGCTGATTACATGCAGCTAAAATCAAACATAAACTAATAATACTCAGTTTAAAAATAGTGGAAGGGGTGAGATGCATCTTGTGCATACAGCATCATCCTATAATTCAAATTTTATTTTGCCCCTATTCTTGATAAACCTTTACAGTTATTCAAGCTTTTTTAAACGTTCGATAATGTTTTCATACTCGCTATTGGTACGTTTATAATTCTTGGAAAGTGTTTCAAGTGTCTGTTTGACTCTGTAAATATTATTTAGATTGTTTTCAATCAAAGTCTTATGTCGCTGAGGAATGACTTCTCTCTTTCTGAAATATTCCATTTCTTGACGCTTAAATAAAATTTTGTCTTGTTGTAACTGGTCGAGTTGTTCCTCTTGATAGTTAATTTGCTTCTTTATAGCAAGTAATGCTTGATCTCTTTTAAGCATGGCTGTCTTACTATTGCTATAAGCATTTTTTAATTTGATATCTAGTTCTCTATGCCGTGCCGATAATGCTCGTTGTCCTGATTGATTTAAATCAGCCTCGGCACTATAAGAGTGGTTTCTTTTAATCACCTGCATATTTTGATCTAGAACTTCATAACCATAACGAATGTGAGCAGGAGTGACAGATGTACTGATATTGGCCGTACCGTGTTGATCATAATAACGATACCAGACCACTTTAGAATTATCCGCTAGAGCCAAGGTTGTTGAAAAACAGAGTGAACCGAAGGAAATAATGCCTATAGATACAGACAAGCAGTTCCTATAAAAGGCATATTTCATCCGATTATTCATTGAATATCCCCAAGAAAAGAAAGCTAATTTGCTTATTTTTAAATAATTAATCTTTAATATATTAGTTATTATTTAGCTGAATAAAAATATAGTCATTATAAAAAAAATGATAATTTTAATTAAAGTGTGATGAGGTTAAAAGTTATTGTTTATAAATGAGAAAGTAGACAAAAATGCCTCATTGAAAATAGACTGTGAGATATGTTAAAAATGCGTATAAATGCGTAAAAACAAATTTAAGTTAAATTGCATTTATATTTTATATTTATGGGGATGGAAGATTAAATGGAAGATGCATTCCAAAATCTGAAAGTAATGGTAATTGATGACTCAAAAACCATTCGCCGAACAGCCGAAACTTTATTACAGCGAGAAGGCTGTGAAGTGATTACTGCGGTGGATGGATTTGAAGCTTTGTCCAAAATTGCAGAAGCAAATCCAGATATTGTTTTTGTCGATATCATGATGCCTCGTTTAGACGGTTATCAAACTTGCGCTTTGATTAAAAACTCTCAAAATTATCAGAACATTCCCGTTATCATGCTCTCTAGTAAAGATGGTTTATTTGATCAGGCAAAAGGGCGTGTGGTAGGTTCAGATGAATACTTGACGAAACCTTTTAGCAAAGACGAATTGTTAAACGCGATTCGTAATCATGTAAGTTCATAATTAAGTAATTTAAGGGCAAAGAAATGGCACGTATTCTTATTGTTGATGATTCACCAACAGAAACTTATCGTTTTAGAGAAATTCTAACCAAGCACGGCTATGACGTACTTGAAGCATCTAATGGCGCAGATGGTGTAACTTTAGCAAAAGCTGAACAGCCTGACCTAGTGTTAATGGATGTTGTTATGCCTGGTGTAAATGGTTTTCAGGCAACACGCCAGATTACCCGCGATGAAGACACTAAGCATATTCCTGTTGTTATTGTGAGTACTAAAGATCAGGCAACTGACCGAGTATGGGGTAAGCGTCAAGGTGCAATCGATTATTTGATTAAACCTATCGAAGAAAAGCAATTGATTGATGTAATTAAACAATTTCTAAATTAACTCATCCATCCATAAAAACATAAATAACGGGATTGTGTGCCCGTTTTATAGGATCGAGTATGGCAGCGAATGGATTTATCGAGTTACTTCGTTTGTCTAAACGGGGTAATAAGAATTACGCTTCAGTTCAAAATGAAGCACAGCGATGGTCAGGGATTGCTTTTGAAATGAGAGGGCAATACTTCGTCGCACCACTTGGGGAAGTGTCAGAAGTTATCTATCCACCGAAATATACGCCAGTTCCAAATGCTCAAAGTTGGGTAAAAGGTTTAGCGAACATTCGGGGAAGGTTGCTTTCAGTTTCTGATTTGGCTCATTTTATTTCAGGGCAACGAAGTACATTTTCGTCTGCCCAAAAAGTGTTATGTATTAGCCATCACGACCAGTATGTGGGGTTGGTTGTGGATCAGGTCTTGGGGATTCAGCACTTTAATAAAAAAAGTTTTTTTTCTCAAAGCTTAGACTTAGAGGAAAACCTAAAAGATTATTGCCAAGGTTATTTTCATCAACATAACCAGCATTGGCATGTCTTTTTATTTAGTCGTTTATTGCAAAACCCACATTACATGAATGCATCGACAAAATTTATAAACTAATTTTTTACGCTGTGAAAAACAGAGTATTTTCTGGGGAGAAGCTATGGGCTTTAAGCTTAAAAAGAAAGGCGGCAATCGTGTTGCGTCCGAAAAATCGGGTCTCAATTTTATTGCAAAAATCCAGTCAGGAATTGAGCAATACGCCAGTTTATTTGGGGAAAGTGAAAAGTCCAAGCCTATCCTTTATGTAGCGTTGTTATGTTTGGTATTTGCTTTAACTTCGCTCGTTTATTTATTTTATAGCGTACCTCGACATAACGAATTAACACGTAGTTTAGGTGAGTTGCGTTTATTGTCACAAACAATTTCTAGACAGGCTACTGAGGCAACGGCTTCTGGTTCACCTAAAGCTATGAAAGAGTTAGCGGAATCAAATAAACTTTTTGCAGAAAATATCAAAGATGTTGAAAATATTCATGGTACATCTTCAAAAGAATACAAAAAGGTTGCAGTTCTGTGGAAAGCTTTGTCGTATGACATTAACTTGATCTCGTCACATCAAGACGTAATTAATCAGTTATATAACATGAATATCTCGATTAGTGATTCTATTCCAGAGATTCAGGCTGAATATAACTTGATGGTTGATAAGATGGTTCGCGAAAAAGCCCCAAGTAGTCAGGTGATTATTGCTAAGAACCAAGTATTTATTGCAGAACGTATTTTACGCTCTATTAACACTGTTTTGGTTGGTACTGAAAACTCTCAGACCTCAGCACATGACTTTGGTGTGGATATTGAGACGTTTGGTGTGTATTTAAATGCACAGTTAAACGGAAATGCTGAATTGGGTGTTGCTAGAGTTGAGTCTCCGGAAGTACGTGAGTCTTTGGAAGGTATTAAATCTGAATATGATAAAGTTTTAAAATCTGCAGCGGCATCAGTTCTTAAACATACAGATCAGATTGTAAACGTACGTCAGTCATCAGGCGAGATTTTGTCGGAATCTGATGAAATGTTATCTGTATTAGGTGATCTTTCTGAGAAAACACAATATGGTTGGAAGGCCTTTGCTTTAGTTGCTCTTCTCACATTATCACTTCTTGGTTTAATTAGTTCAGTCTTAAAGCTTTTATCACTTCGTAGTAAAGCAGATAAACAACGTGTAGCTACCTTGCAAGAAGAATATGACCGTAACCAAAACGCGATTTTACGTTTACTAGATGAAATCGCTGACTTGGCAGACGGTGACTTGCGTTCATATGCAACGGTATCTGAAGACTTTACGGGAGCGATTGCCGACTCGATTAACTTTGCGATTGACCAATTACGTGATCTTGTATCCCGAATTCATGAAACTTCTCAGGAAGTTGCCCGCTATACGCATGATACACAGAATATTACTAACCAGTTGGCAGAAGCATCAGAGCATCAGGCACAAGAGATTGCTGGCGCATCAACTGCAATGAATGAAATGGCGCAATCAATTGACCAAGTATCTTCAAATGCATCGGAGTCTACCGAGGTAGCAGAACGTTCGGTACAAATTGCTTCTAATGGCGCACAAGTGGTAAACCGTTCAATTGAAGGTATGGACACGATTCGTGAACAGATTCAAGAAACCTCTAAACGTATTAAACGTTTGGGTGAGTCTTCACAAGAAATTGGTAACATCGTATCGTTAATTAACGACATTGCGGACCAAACAAACATTCTTGCATTAAATGCAGCAATTCAAGCATCTATGGCAGGTGAGGCAGGACGTGGTTTTGCCGTGGTTGCAGATGAAGTACAGCGTCTTGCTGAACGTTCAGCATCGGCAACTAAACAGATCGAAACTCTGGTTAAAACAATTCAGACCGATACTAACGAAGCTGTTATTTCAATGGAACAAACAACAACTGAGGTTGTACGCGGAGCGAACTTGGCAAAAGATGCGGGTATTGCCTTGGACGAGATTCAAAAAGTATCTGGTGACTTGGCAAACTTAATGGCCAGCATTTCTGATGCAGCAAAACTTCAGTCTGCATCTGCGAGTCATATTGCGACAACCATGACCGTCGTACAAGAAATTACTTCGCAAACGACAACTGCAACATTCGATACAGCACGTTCGGTTTCTGAATTAGCAAATATGGCAGAGTCATTACGTGAATCGGTAACGGACTTTAAATTACCTGATTAAATTGGGGACGAGGATAGCTGTTTCTATAATAGCTATCCTTTTAAAAGTATTAACAACGCTAGGTAAATATTGGGGACACAGCTATTTATCTAGTGTTGACTCTGTCGTTTTTCTCCATTTAGGAGACAAGCAAAAGAAGCCTTTGCTATGAAAGAAATATTAAAAACTTTAACTGAAGCAATGATGCTACCGGAAGATAGCTATTCTCAACAAGATGCTGAATTTCTTGATATCTTCGTTGAAGAAATTGAAGAAATTTTTGTTGAATTGCAATCTTTGATTCATGAATGGATGCAATCTAAAAATGTTGCTACGCTGACTGAGATCCGTCGCCATTTTCATACCTTGAAAGGTTCAGGGCGAATGATTGCAGCGAAATCCTCTGCTGAGCTTGCTTGGACTGTAGAAGATACGCTTAATCGGATCATCAATGAGAGTCTCACATTAACTCCCAACATCCAACAATATGTTCAGTTGGTATTTAAGTTCTATTTCTTTAAATTAGTAGATGACTTTAAGTCTAAAAAGGAACATGCAGTAGATTTTAGACCTCTTATTTTATTGGGACAACAATTACAACAACAGCAAAGTTTAGAGCCTGCTTTAGAAGAACTTTTATTATTGTCTGATACTCTCACTGCGGAAACTAAAACTGGTTTAGAGGTGAATGATTTAGAGCCGGTGTCAGATAATTTAATTCTAGAAACCACGATAGAAAGTGAACATAATCTTGCTGAAACCTTAGTTTTATTTATGGAAGAAGCGGAAGAGCACTTAGCGACCATTGATCAATTTTTAGAACAAGAAATACATCAGCACGAAAGTTATAATGCGCTCATACGTGCGTTACATACATTGCGCGGTAGCTCGGCAATGGCTCAGGTAGAAGCAATTTTTGATGCTAGTACGAAGGTTGAGCATTTATTCAAAATCTTATTACAAGAAGAACTTTCTTCTCATTCAGAAGAGATATTATTACTCCGTGATTACAGAAAGTTTATTCGAAATTGTTTAGATCTATTAGCTGCACACTGCTCTAATGACCAATTAGATTCTGACCTGAAACAATTCAATCAGGTTTGGGATGCGTATATGGAGCAGCATGGGGAGCATTCAAGCCCACTCATGCCTCCACATGGTCTGGTATCTCAGCTGTTACAGCTCAATGTTTCAGAATTACTTGATGCAGAGTTAGATTTTGAAAAGGGAATTCGTTCTGAGTTTCCTCACTATCTTGAACGATTAAGTGAACAAGCTAACTTGTTACTGCAACATACTCAGTCTCAGGCCATGGTTGGTTTATATGAATATACGAACCAGTTGAAAGATAGCTATGACGTATTGCTTGATCGACCTGATTTATTGCAATCAGATTATGTTTTTGAAATTTATCAGAAAGCACATCAACAATTAATTCAGTTATTTGACGCATTAGCTGCGGGTCAACGAGTTAGTATTATTGAGCAACACCAAAATGTTTTGGAAGAGCTAAAACTATATACCCAACATATTCCAAGCCTTAATTCTGAACCATTAGATAATCAGGATGTTATTGAGACATTATTTAGTGTTGATGTAGAGCAAACATCACATCAATCTCCAGCATCTATCGAAAGTGTATTAACTGATCATGTAACAATGAGTCAGAGTATGCATTTAGATCGCCAGTTCATGTCTACTGAGCACGTAAATCGTTATTTTGATCCAGAACTGTTAGATATTTTTCTTGAAGAAGCCGATGAGTTGCTTGAAGGAATGGATACAGATCTTAATATTTGGGTTAATGATCAAGAGAACTTCGCTGCTCTTAATAATCTGATGCGTTATTTGCATACCTTAAAAGGTGGAGCAAATATGATTCAGGCAAATTATATTGGTTTAATTGCACATGAATTAGAAAGTATTTATGAGCGCATAATTCAAAGACAATTGGTTGCTTCATCTGCTCTTATTGATTTTATCCGTCTGGTTCAAGATGATTTAGCTGACCGTCTACAAATAGTACGTGAGCAGCACCTAGATTATGCGGCTTCTTATACAATTCAAGCGCTTAAGAATGCCGGTAAGTTATATGAGTCACTTGGTTCTGTTGTTAAAGAGATGCAAGTTGAGTCTGAAACAGATGTTGTATCAGAATTAAATGTTGAAGTATTACAGCAAGAAGCTATACATGATACTGCTTTAAATCTCGATGAGTTAACTTCTAATTTTGAGCAGATTGTTGAGTCTAATACTCGACTTGTTGAGCACACAGAATTACAAGTTTTTGATGCAGAAGGCTACACAGACAGTATCCAAGATCAGGATATTGATTCTGTTGTCGAGCAGACATTTATGGAGGAAGCGGCCGAGCTTTTAGAGATGGCCGATCATCTATTAAAGCAGTGGTTTGAGCAGCGTACCAATCGTAGTATCTTACTTCAGCTACAAAGAGCAGTGCACAGTTTGAAGGGTGGTTCCCGTATGTTGGGACTAGAAACTGTGCAAGCAATTGCTTATCAACTTGAGAATGCTTTTGAAAAATTTGCGCTTTATCATTTTAGCTCAAATATTTATGACAACTTATTAGAGAGTGCAATTGTCTGGCTAAAAGAGGCAATTTTTAAGCAAAATTATCAACACTTCGATGGCTTGCAGCATAGTTTAGAAAATATTCAGTTTATTGAAACGGCAATTCAAATTCCGAGTAAATTGACTAGAACTGATCTATTTGGCACGGAACCTGTAATGAGTTTTGTGCAAGGTGATGGTACAGAACCACCGCCAATGATGGGTGCATGGGAACAAACCCAGCATCTTGAACAAAATAATGAGATGATCCGTGTTTCAGCAGACTTAATTGAGAAAATGATTGATTTGTCTGGTGAAAATTCGATTAACCGTTCACGCATTGAAATGGATCTTAGCCAATTTGGTCATACGCTTGTGGAAATGGAATTAGCCATTCAACGACTTGCAGACCAGTTACGTCGAATGGAAGGCGAATTAGAAACCCAGATTATTGCAAAACACGGTATTGAGCACTCTCGTTATACCGAATTTGATCCTCTAGAGATGGATCAATATTCTTCATTGAATCAATTATCGAAATCACTTGCCGAATCTGCATCGGACTTAGTGGATTTCAAAAATACTTTATCGGAAAAAATCAGAGATACCGAAAGTTTATTGGTACAGCAATCACGTATTCAGGCTGAAATTCAAGAAGGGCTAATGCGAACACGTTTAGTGCCATTCTCTCGATTGCTACCTCGTTTACAACGAATTGTAAGACAGACTTCTACTGCATTAGATCGACCAGCAGAGCTTTTTGTTAATAATACCGAAGGTGAGCTAGACCGGACAATGCTAGAGCGTTTAGTTACACCGCTTGAGCACATGCTTCGAAATGCAATTGACCACGGTCTAGAAGATCGTGTGCAACGCGAACAAGCAAAAAAACCAGAAACTGGACGTATTGAACTAAATATTCACCGTCAAGGTACGGATGTTATTGTTACGTTTAAAGATGATGGTCGAGGTATTGATATCGAGAAAGTCCGTCAAAAGGCCCTCTTATCTGGTTTGATTAATTCTGAACAAGTATTAGAACATCAAGATATTTTGCAGTTGATTTTCCATCCTGGGTTAAGTACAGCCGATCAAGTCACTCAGATTTCAGGTCGTGGTGTAGGACTTGATGTTGTACAAAGTGATATTAAAGCTTTGGGCGGACATGTAAGTGTTGACTCTGTTTATGGACAAGGAACAATCTTTACCATACGTGTTCCAACCACAGTAGCTGTTAGTGATGCCTTAATGGTTAAAGTTGCTGATCAACAATTTGCAATTCCGTTAGCTCAAATTGATCGAATTGTTCGAGTTTCACCAACATCATTAGAACAGTATTTTGGAAGTGCACAAGAGTTCTTTGAATTTGAAAATAAACGCTATCCATTACGCTATTTATCTGAGTTTGTTGGTAATCAGCCGATTCCACGTTTAAGTGGGATGATGTATTCGCTACCAGTATTAATGATTAAGGCCAATAATGGGCAAACAATTGCATTATTGGTTGATCAGCTTATTGGTTCACGAGCGCAGATTGTAGTTAAGCCAATCGGGCAGCAGTTCTCTAGTATTGGTGCGATTGCAGGTGCAACTATTTTAGGTGATGGTCAAGTTTGTCTAATTTTAGATGGACAAAATATTGCTCGCCAAATTCAGTCTACTCGTCGACATAAGCCGCTCAATGAGACTGTCTATAGACAACGCGAGTCTGATGAACGCCGTCTCATTATGATTGTAGATGACTCTGTTACAGTCCGTAAGGTAACGACTCGTTTACTCGAACGTCAAGGCTATGACGTAGTCACTGCTAAAGATGGTATTGATGCAATTGAGCAGTTGGAAAATATTAAACCAGATCTGATGTTGCTTGATATCGAAATGCCACGAATGGATGGTTTTGAGGTACTTAACCTCGTACGACATCATGATCTACATCAACATATGCCAGTTATTATGATTACATCAAGAACTGGTGAAAAACACCGTGAACGAGCATTTGCTTTAGGGGTTAACCAATACATGGGTAAACCTTTCCAAGAAGAAGACTTACTGCACAACATTGATGCTTTTTTCACGACACGTGAAGAGGAACTTGCCTAATGAAAAATCAGATAAGTACATCATTAATTAATGAAATGGATCAGCAAGAACTTCAACACTTAATCACTGTTTCAACTGGTTTTATTGATGCATATATTATTGAATGTGATCAGCAAGTGCCGATGCTATTGCCACAAAACATCGTGTTATCAGCGATGGATGTTAAAAATGGTATTAAGCATATTGAGTGGCATGACGTAAAGCTTCCGGTCTATTCATTGCATAATGAAGTTGACTCGCGAGCGGTGGCATTGGTTATTGAAAGTGAAGATATCAGCCAACGTTTTGCCCTCATCTGTAAATCGATGCCAGCTTCAGTTCGTTTACGTATTTCTGAAGTCGTAGATGAAAATGAAGATATACAAGATACTTTACAGAATCCAAGTGTATTTAAATATGTGCGTATGGAGAATCAACGCTACCACGTGCCTAATTTGCAATATATACAAAACACAATTCATCTATAAAAAAAGGAACTCATTTGAGTTCCTTTTTAATTTCTATTTAGCTAATAAATTTTCTAAAATTTGCTCATAAATATCAGTTAGGGGATCGAGGTCATGCACATCAACATGTTCATTAATTTGATGAATTGTTGCGTTAAGAACCCCTAGCTCCAAGACCTGTGCACCTGTCGGAGCAATAAAACGTCCGTCAGAAGTACCACCACTTGTTGAAAGCTCAGTTTCAGTGCCAGTTACATTTAAAATAGAAGTTTGAGCGGCATTAACGAGTTCACCGATTGGAGTCAGGAAAGGTAAACCAGACAAATTCCAAACGATTTCATATTTTAAACCGTGTTTATCTAAAATCTCATGAACACGTTGTTTAAGCTGTTCAGCTGTCACTTCTGTTGAATAACGGAAGTTAAAAGTAACTTCTAACGTACCCGGAATTACGTTGGTTGCACCAGTTCCAGCATGAATATTTGAAATCTGAAATGATGTTGCTGGGAAATATTCATTTCCATTATCCCAAACAGTTTGGCATAGCTCTGTTAAAGCAACTGATGCCTCATGAATTGGGTTAAGTGCTAAATGTGGATAAGCAACATGGCCTTGTTTGCCTTGGACCTTTAATACTGCATTAAGCGAACCACGACGCCCATTTTTAACAATATCACCTAATTTATGAGTACTTGAGGGTTCACCTACCAAACACCATTTAATTTTTTCGTTACGTTCTTCGAGAGTCTCAATAACCTTGACCGTACCATTAACAGCAGGACCTTCCTCATCTGAAGTAATCAGAAATGCGATAGAACCTTTATGGTTTGGATGTTTTGCTACAAAACGTTCAGATGCGACAACCATAGCTGCCAAAGCTGTTTTCATATCTGCCGAACCACGGCCATATAGTTTTCCATCGCGGATTTCAGGTGCAAATGGATCTGAATTCCACGATTCTAATTTACCTGTCGGAACGACATCAGTATGGCCTGCAAAACAAAATACAGGCTCTTCAGTTCCGCGACGTGCCCAGAGATTATCTACATCACCAAAACGCATTGGTTCAATATGAAAACCAACTTGGCTTAAACGGTCTGCCATGATGGTCTGGCAAGTATGATCAATTGGAGTAACAGAAGGTTGTTGTAAAAGTTCTAGGCTAAGCGAGAGAGTATCTGAATGGTTCATACCGGAAATTGCGTGCTGATCAGGTGAAATATAGTCCGATATAATAGGCGAATCTCTACGTGATGGGTACGTAAAAATAAAAAAACCTTATCGGAACGATAAGGTTTTTTAGTGATAACTCTAACTTACATTTTATCTTGCGTTTTTTCAGCAGTATTTGTTACAGCATCACCTGCTTTAGAAACATCTTTACCGAAACCCTTAAACGTATTACAGCCTGTTAAAACAACAGCAATCATGACAGAAGCAGCTAAAACTTTTTTCATCATTTTCTCCGTTTAAATTTAATAATGAAGTAAATTTAGATTAAAAAACAATCGGAAAAAGAAACATGACTGTTTAATAGTAAAAACGTTATAAAATGTTTCTAGAAACTTAAATTTCTTGTTAATTATTTAAATTTCTGCAAGTTGGACTTAAATTTTAAGTATGTAGGATGTCTAAACATGTAAAACCGAATTTCCGGACTATTTTTACAATATAAACCGTCTGTCCACCAATGTGCTGGGGCAGAACTAGGTTGTTTATTTGGACACAGCCATTCGTGTCTTTCTAATCGATAAAAAGAAGAATGAGGAATTGTGGTGCCCCAATACCCTAAACGACGCTGTAAATTTATCCATTCAGGTAGGGGCTGTTGTAAATTTAAATCTAGAGGAAGATAAAGCTGACCCTTTAAAACCGAAAAACGTTGTTGAATTTCGAAGTTTAAGGCTTCCGGAAACTGAAATTGTTTGTTCGTAAAGTGATAAAGCTTTTTACTTAAAGTATCCTGACGGTTTAAGCCAATCCATTGTTCTAAATGTAAATCTGCCTCACCGAGATAATATTTTAAGGCTACTTCCCAGTGTTCAATTTCTTGAGTTTCTTTATTTAAAATCAAAAAATCTAGTTCTCCTAAAGTTTTTGCTCCCTCAATTTTTTGAATGCTATGTCCTAATAGTTGATAGGAGTGATACTGATCCTCTTGCAACCAAAACCAGAGTAAATGCTCAAAGCGTAAACCTAAGCGTGTACTTTTAAGCTGAGATAAAAACCGAATTAAAGGCTCTGGAGTTTGATCAAGCTCTTTCAAACGCGGCAAATAGTTTTGAAAATGAACTTCCCAAAACTCACTTGTATGTAGCTTAAAAAGATGTTGTATACATAGACTTTTTGGTATTTGACAAAGTAAATTTGGACTAGCAATACAAAAAGCGAGCTGTCTAACTATAGGATGCTGAAATTGAAGCCATGGCTCGAAATAGGACGTTTTAACTGAGGCAATATTCATACATTTAATACTCGAAGTAATTCATCCTAATTTCATAACGGATCAACAAAAAATATTAGAAAAACACTTTATACTAACGCTAACAGCAGGTTAAGGTTTATATATGCGAACATTGTTCTGGCGCTCTTTAGTCGTGATTTTTATCACGCTAGGCATTATTGGAGCAATTTTACCAGGTATGCCAACAACAGTGTTTTTGATTCTGGCTGCTTGGGCTGCGTCAAAAGGCTGGCCACAAATGGATAATTGGTTGTTAAATCATCCTAAATATGGTCCAACGCTACGTGATTGGCGAGCTAATGGCACAGTGCCTCGTAAAGCGAAGTGGATTGCAAGCATAATGATGGCGATTAGCGGAATTATCATGCTATTCACTTCAGCACCACTTTTAGTCAAGGTTTTTACTGATCTTACTATGTTCATCGTTGCAGTTTGGTTATGGCTACGCCCTGAGCCAAAATAAAAGATTGATAATCTTTTATTTTGGCGTAAGACAAGCAGTGAAACTGCGCGTAGATAAAAGAAGATTGATAATCTTTTATTTTGGCGTAAGACAAGCAGTGAAACTGCGCGTAGATAAAAGAAGATTGATAATCTTTTATTTTGGCGCAAGACAAGCAGTGAAACTGCGCGTAGATAAAAGAAGATTGATAATCTTTTATTTCCAATGCAAGACAAGCTCTTACAACAATTTTTAATTAAACTCAATGTATTTGAGTTGATATAAGAGAATAAGTTCAATGTCTCAATTTAAGCTCGAAGATGCGGATGTTCTTATCGATTTAGCAAACCAAACATTAACTTTGCCTAAACATAATAAGTTTTATGTCATTTCTACAGGAAAGAATGGAATTGGTGAGCAGGAAAACACGGGTAGAACACCGCGCGGATGGCATAGAGTAGCCAAGAAAATTGGTGCGGAGTCTCCACAGAATGCGGTTTTTATTGCACGTAAGCCAACAGGGGAGGTTTATAGCACTGAGTTAGCTACCCAACATCCTGAACGAGACTGGATACTTTCCCGTATTCTTTGGTTAGATGGCCTAGAAGAAGGTTTTAATAAAGGCGAAGGCCATGACACCATGCAGCGTTACATTTACATTCATGGAACTCCAGACACGCAACCAATGGGTGTGCCAATGTCACATGGCTGCGTTCGAATGCGTAATGAAGAAATCATTGAGCTATTTGATTTAGTTGCTGAAGATGCATTAGTTTATTTATCTGAACAATCTTTAACCTGAGAGCAAGTTTTATCTAATCTTGATGAGCTGTGTAAATGTAGTAAATATTGAAATAAGTGTTTAAATAAAATACAAAAAATTGTTTTTTACTTAATAATGACTTATTTTTAATCATTCATTCGCATTTTTTTAAAAAGAAGTCGAAAAGCGTTTGACACCTGTTAAAGATTCTCTATAATGCACCTCACAAACGATGAAGACGTTAAGGGCGCTTAGCTCAGTTGGTAGAGCGTCTGCCTTACAAGCAGAATGTCGGCGGTTCGATCCCGTCAGCGCCCACCAAGCCTTTACGTTAAGCTCTCAAGTGCAGCGGTAGTTCAGTTGGTTAGAATACCGGCCTGTCACGCCGGGGGTCGCGGGTTCGAGCCCCGTCCGCTGCGCCACTTAAGACTTAACATCGTTTACCCCACAATTTCGATATTGTGAAAGTGCAGCGGTAGTTCAGTTGGTTAGAATACCGGCCTGTCACGCCGGGGGTCGCGGGTTCGAGCCCCGTCCGCTGCGCCACTTTTCAGTTCGGGTTGTGTTTGGAAGAAGATTTGAAATGTAAAAATTTTAAATCAAAAAATTAATGAATAATTAGTTTTCTTCTAGGGCGCTTAGCTCAGTTGGTAGAGCGTCTGCCTTACAAGCAGAATGTCGGCGGTTCGATCCCGTCAGCGCCCACCATATATGTGACCATACTTTATTTTAAAGTATTGTAGTGCAGCGGTAGTTCAGTTGGTTAGAATACCGGCCTGTCACGCCGGGGGTCGCGGGTTCGAGCCCCGTCCGCTGCGCCATTCTCTTGATTCCCTTGTCTAGAGAATGTAGAGTATAAAGATACATTCGCTATCTTTTCTCATTAAGGGCGCTTAGCTCAGTTGGTAGAGCGTCTGCCTTACAAGCAGAATGTCGGCGGTTCGATCCCGTCAGCGCCCACCATTATTTCTTTCAGAAAATTTAATTTCCTAAATTAATTCTTCCATAAATATCTTATGTTTGCATATAAAATTATTTATTATGTGATTAAGTATGGGTTCAAATTTTCTATTCTAAAAGAATAAAGTTTTACTCCTTTATGTTATTTTTCTATTGATTTCAATTTTTTAACTTTAGTACTTCTATACTTATGCCTTCGATGGGTTCCTGATCCTCATTAAATTTGTTTCATTCGAGACCAAATATAAGAATTTAATCTGTAATTTATTATCTTCAGCTTAGATCGACTTTATATTTGTACTGATTGCTAATATTTTGGCAAATAAAAAACTGCTATTTTTTGAATAGCAGTTTTTCGACTAAATTACTTTTAATATTCGTTTAGAAGCCATCCACTCGCATACGCAAAATATTCACGTAACCATGCATTATAGCGAGTAGCTAATGGGGTCTCGGCCGCTACTCCATAAACTTGGGTATAGCCCTGTTTCTTTGCAATTGCTTTTGCTCTAGGAATATGAAAATCACTTGTAACAATAGCAATTGGTTGGTTTAAGTTAATGTGCTGCTGTGCTAATAGTGGTTTACTATTTTTTAAATTAAGTTCAGTACTAGTACTTTTATCTTCAAGAATCATTCGTTCTTTTGCAATATGATACTTTTGCTGAAGATAACGAGACATAACTAATGCTTCGCTTTCTTTTTCAGAAAAGTCTAAACCGCCTGTTAAAACAACTTTTGCGTGCTGTTGTTTAAGCGCTAAAGGGGCAGCTGTATCTAAACGTTTTGCAAGAATTGTAGATGGTTGACCATTTTCGACACCGCTTCCTAAGACGATAATTGCTTTTACTGGAGGAATATTATCTGAAGTATCTTTATTTTCTTTAATAAAGTTAAAGAAATAGCCTAAGCCAATTAGCCATATCCAGAAGCATAACCACCCAAAACGCCAAAGCGTGTGTAAACGATAGTGATAGAAGAAAAAACGCTCAAAATGATAATAAAATAAAGAATAGAGGCAGAAGAACGTTCCTAGAATTAAAGGAATAATTGTACCGACATGGATTTTATTTAGGAAAATTAAAAATAATCCATCTAGAATTAAAATAGAACCAATGGTGGCTAAAAAAATACGGACCCACTTTGTGACTTGCATTGTGCTTAGAGTTGCAATTTAAATTGCAGACAGTGTATGCAAAATCATTCTGAATGCAATAAAAAAACCGAGTAAAGCATTTAAGCTGTTACTCGGTTTTTGTTTTTATTGATCTTTAATAAACATCTCGGCGGTAACGGCCTTGTTGTCTTAACTCATCTACCTGTTCTTCACCAAGAATTTCAATAAGTGCTTGATCGACTCCACTTGCCATACCATCAATACTACCGCATACATAAAGAACCGCACCGCGTTCTATCCAGCTTACTAATTCTGCTGCATTCTGACGGATTACATCCTGAACATACATACGTTTTTCTTGATCTCTTGAAAATGCTAAATCAAGGCGTTTTAACATTCCTGTTGTTTGCCATGCCTCAATAGTTGATGCATAGAAGAAATCACATGCTCTTTGACGCTCACCAAAGATTAACCAGTTTTCAGTGTAATCATGACGAGTACGTGTGTGTAGTAGGCTCATTAAGCCAGCAATACCAGTTCCATTACCAATACAAATAATAGGGCGGTTGTCATCAATAAGATGGAATGATTCATTGGTACGAATACGTAAAGCAATTTCATTATTAACTTGCGTATGTTGAGTGAGCCAACCTGAACCTAAACCCAGGTTACCAGACGCGTCATATTGTTGACGAACAACCAAACGAAGCACTTGCTGAGAAGGAATACTCGCAATCGAATACTCTCGCGTTGGTAAGTTAGGAAGCTGTTCTAATAAATGGTCAAGATTCGCAAATGGTTCAATTTCTCCAGTTAAATCTTTATTCCAAAGGGCTTTTTCGATCGGAATCTGTAAAGAATCAACTTTTGTATTTTTAAGAATATGATGCTTCTGCAAAAAGTCGTGAATACGTTCAGGGCTATTACCAGGTTGAACTTCAGCAATATCACCCGCTTGCCATAGTGCTTCGTGCTTTGCATTAAGCTCAATATTATAAGCAGGTTGACCTAAGCTATTTGGATTGAGTAGGTCACGTTGTTGCAGTACCCATGTATCAAATACTTTTTCTAAATTTACAGCATGCAAATCTAATTTAGTTGCTTTCGCGAGTGCCTGATTCCAGTTTTGAATATCCGCTAAGTTTGCATTATCAACTTCAATTGTACTAAAAAGGGCATGAGCACCATTAGTTTTAAGCCAGAGGTCTACCGCATGTCCAAAGCTACAATAAGTATCAGGATATTCTTTAGAACCTAACGCCAAAACAGCATAGTTAATGTGTTTAAGATCTAGATTTGCTTTTAAAAGCTTTTTAGCAAAGCTTGTGGCGAGATCAGGTGCATCACCAGTACCATAAGTACTGATTACAAATAAAACCTGCTCATGCTGCTCTAAATCAGACTGTGTGAGCTGTTGTACTGGTTTAACCTGAACAGGTTGATGAGCTTCTTGTAAACTTGTTGCTGTACTCCACGCAAGTTGTTCGGCTACACCTGTTTGAGTTGCATAGGTAATAAGCCAAGGTTTCGCATTTGGATCAATGTATTGTCCAGCTAAAGACTGACGAGCCGCCTGTGTTAATTTTTTCTGTTTACGGCGTTTAAGATAAAGCATCCATCCTGTAACCAAGAACAAAGGCATTGCCAGTGAAGCAAGCATTGCAACAAATTGATAAATTGGTCCAAAGAAACTACCACGATGCACTGGTAACATGCTGCTCATGATCTTTTGATTAAGCTTTTTATCTTCGTAAAGCTCCATCTTTTCGATATTACCAGTTTGATAATTATAGATGGCTTGGTTACGTGCACGCTCATGTTGCGGCGTAGCATCGACAAAGCTTAACTCAACTTTTCCATCATCTTTTTTCGGTAAGCTCAATGTTAGTGTCGAATAATCACGCCCGACCTGACTATTGAAGCCACTCCATGTTTGATTAAGTGCTGTAATGAGCTGAGTATTATCTAATTGAGGCTCTGATTTTTTATCATTATTACGGTCAGATCGTTTGCCTTGTTGCATTCCACGATTTTGAGGAGTAGCGCCATGACCTTGTGGTTTAGGTTGCTCAACGCCCATCACTTTGAACATGCCACTACGCCACCAGTCATAAGACCAATATAGACCTGTACAAGCGAAAAGAAGATAAAAAACAATGACCCATGTACCCACAACAGCATGTAGATCCCAAATAAAATTTCGGCCTTTCAACTTCGGCTTAACAGCGAGCCATTGACGAGCAGAATGCTTTTTAGGCCAGCGTAAATATAACCCACTGAGCACGAAGTAAATTAACATGAGTGCGCATGCACCAGTAATTTGTTTACCAACTTCACCAGCGGTTAAATTACGATGAATTTGTTGTATGAGTAACAACAACTTTCGCCCTTTTACATCGGGCAGCACCTGAGCATTATAAGGGTTCACCATCATATTATAGCCACGATGTTCACCTTCTTTTTCAATATTCACAACAGAAGAAGAGGTGGGGTCCTTGGCAATCGTAATGCTATTAATTTTAATTTCAGGCTGAGTTGTATTGAAATGTTGATATAGCTGAGCAGGAGTTAATTTTGGAGTGTTTTCAGCTTGAACAACATAACTATCAGAATTCACCCATTTTAAAATTTGTTGATCATAAGAATAAATTGCACCTGTTACACCCATAATGGATAAGATGAGGCCAGCAGTAATACCCAGAAACCAATGAATTTGAAATAAAATTTTTTTAAACATGGTCGAAAATGTAAATATGATGGAGATCTTGTAACGAAGTATAGCCGAAGATTGGGGAGATAATATGGATTTTGTAGATAATATTAATTTTCATTATCATTTATTTTTAGCTTATTAAAAAACCTCCCTGAGGAGGCTTTTTATAGAATAGAGAATTACAAGGTTTTTGGTTCACCTACAGATTCTTTTAAGTGAGTGCGAATCGTATTGAAAGAAAAGTTCTTAGAATCCATTCGTTTAGGTAGAATGTAAGCACCTTGCTGCTCTTGACCTTTTGGATCTTTTACTTTGAAATTGACCAAAATGAAATCAGGTGCATTGTACCATTCGTAGATATTTTTCCATCCAATTGTACCAACGCCTTCTTGATGGCCCATTTGCTGACGCATCACGATGCCATGAGGTTGTACACCTAAACGAATACCTTTGATTTCCTGTACCGGAAATTCATTCATTTTGCGTTTAACGTACCATTCTAATCCGTATTTACGACCTAGGTAGTAAAGTACTACAGCGACAATAGCAACCCAGCAAAAAACAGTAGAGTAGTTCTTAATAAAAATAAGACCTAATATAGCTAGGGCTAAAACGACACCCATAATTGCCCAAATTTTTGTGCTGATTTTATTAGTGCTGCGCCAGATAAGAAGCTGTGCATTACGTTGCTCAGCTTCTGACACATCATATGGAACAGGCTGAAGCGTATAAGCGTATAAAGTTTTCGCGGTCATAGTGCAAATAACAAATTGTAAACTGTTTTAAGTTTAGCACTAATTGGCATAAGTCAGGAAAGGATATTATGCCAATTTAATACTAAATTCCGAGGCAAATTTATAATGATGCAAGCTCACTGGCATCATTATCAAGATCATGACTTAACCGTTGTTTTAACATACTAAATCGGTTCAATACACCAAGCATGAGCGAAAGCTGTTGTAAAATAATGAGTGATTTTTGGTCGTCTTCATCATTTTGGCTTAAACGTTGACGTATCGTTTGGAGCATATTTTGTGCTGTAAGATCAGGCATTTCGTCTCTTAATAGAGCACCTTGAATATCATCAAGGGCTTGGTCTAATAGTTTAAGGACAGCTTGATCTTGAATGTTTTCTCGATGTGCCCCAAGTGCCGCGATATAACTTAAAAATGTATGGTTTAAACATAAAAATTCAAAAATATCGGATTTACGAGTCGGGTCAAAGTCTGGTTCAGTTGCTAAAGTTGAAATAAGTGAAGCAACTTCAGCATCTGTATTATGTGCAGCTCGACGTACAATTCGGTAATTTAGCGCATGATTACGGCCTTCATGATATTGTTTGACGACTTCAGCTAAATAATTACATTGCGCTTGTAGGGAGCGTCTAATATTGCGAGGCAAACGTCTGAATTTCCAGTCAGGCCAGATAAATGTCACACCAAACCAAGCTAAGGCACATCCCATTAAAGTATCAACAAATCGGGGTATAGCAGCAGCCATCGCTGAACCGTCTAGATTAAAGTTAATTAATGCCAAAATGGTAATAAAGGCAGTTGCCTGTGCATATTGCTTACTTCGTAACTCAAAAAACAGGACTCCACTTAATATCAACATGAATAGTTGTCCTTCGGTCGAAGGAATTAAGAAGATGATTGCAAGTCCAACGACAATACCAACTAATGTCCCAACAATTCGTAGGCGTAAGCGGCGTTTAGTCGCGTTAAAGTTGGGTTGGCTTACAAATAAAGCTGTAAGCATAATCCAATAACCATACTCAATATGAGTCATTTGAATAAAGACATATCCGATAAACAAAACAATCGAGACGCGAATTGCATGGCGGAAGAGTACAGATTCGGGAGTTAAATTCTGTTTTATTCGGATGACAATATCATTCCATCCTTGTAAATCATCGTCTTTTAGCTGGTTTTCAGCTTGTTTAACTTTGTCAGATTGAATGTGTTGTTCAGTTTCCAAGTTGAGTAATTGGGAGTCGATAGACTTTAAATTTTGGTATAAAGCGAAAAGAGCATTTACCCATAAAAGGTCATAATGCTGATCGCGTCTTAGCTTTTCTAATGAGAGGCGTAGGTTTTCAAAACTTTGTTTAAACCTTTTATTATGATTATAAGGTTTACGTTGCAAAATACATTCATTTAACTCTTGGCAAGCTTTACCTTGAACCGCCAAAATTCGTTGGAATCTAAATAAAATATCACTGTGTTGAAAAATTTTGGCTAATTTTTGATAGTCAATATGGGCGGAGTCAGCACGTTCATGAATATCTTGAGCAACAAAATAATAATGTAGGCTTCGCCGTGTATCTTTTTGTCCACGGTCACCTTTTAAACGAGTCAATAAAGCTGTTTTTAAGTCATTAAAAATCGTAATTAACTTACCGTTTTCTAATGACAATTCGATCATGCTTTGCTGATAGCTAGCAGGAGTCATATCTACATCAAACAAATTTGATTTTGCAAAAAGAAAATCGCCTAGGGATGCATAAGATGCAGCCAGTTTGTCTTGTAATTGTCGAACCGGAAATAATAAAAAGCTAATAGTAGCAATGAGGCCATACCATGCAGCACCTGCAACTAAAAGGGCTGGTTGAATATACCAATGATCAAAAAGGTGAACACCTAGCATGGTATAGACTGAAACAACTAAACAGCCATAAGAGATGGTTGCGTAACGACGTCCTAATGAACCGAGTAAAATCCAGCCAATACATGATGCAATTAACCCTAAAGCAAAAGCCATTGGATAGGGAAAAAGTAGTTGTACGGAAGCAGCGGTAACGAAGAACCCAATATAAGTATAAATCAGGTTCATGATTCGCACGGAAAAGCGATCATCAATATCGCTTAAACCTGCTGCGACTACACCTAAAGTGAGTGGAATGGTTGCTAATTGATAGCCTAAAAAATAAGGCACGAAAGCAGTTCCTGAAAAGGCTATCAGCATTCGCACGTTATACATAAATGTTGTGTTATAAGTCGCTCTTTTTAGGCGTTTAAACCAAGATTTCAAAGGAAGTCCTTGCTGATCAACCTGAGTGGTAAAGGATTTGTGTATTTCTACACCAATGTTGCACAAATCATACGATAGACAGTGTAAGCTTGTCTGTATGCAAATGATTGAAAAATGAAATATCGTTATGTCTGAACAAACAGCCCAGCGTCAATACTCTATTGGCTGGATTATGCTGCTCGCTTTGCTTACGGCTTTAGGGCCATTATCCATCGATATGTACTTACCTGCTTTGCCACAAATGGCTCATGATTTCGGGGTGAGTACGCAAATGGTGGCAAATACATTACCAGCTTACTTTTTTGGCTTAGCTGTTGGGCAATTGGTTTATGGTCCTCTAAGCGACCGTATTGGTAGAAAAAAACCACTTTACTTTGGCCTCGCGCTTTATGCAGTCGCAAGCTTATTTTGCGTATTGGCGACAAATGAATGGGGTTTAATTGCTGCTCGTATTTTGCAAGCTTTAGGCGGCTGTGTCGGTGTGGTAATGGCTCGTGCAGCCATACGCGATAAATTAGATGTTCAAGGCTCGGCACAAGCTTTTTCAAGCATGATGATTGTAATGGGGCTTGCACCAATTTTGGCACCGATGATCGGGGCATGGATTTTAATCTGGTTCCCTTGGCAAGCTATTTTTATTGCCCTTTCAATTGTCGGCGTCATATGTTGGTTGTGTGTACATTTCTTCTTTAAAGAGACCCTAGCAACCGATAAAAGGCTTAAGCTATCGCTCTATCAAGTAGTGACCCTCTATGGGGCTATTTTCAAAGATACGAGCTTCCGTTTACCTATGTTTGCAGGGTGTTTAACAGGAGCAGCGCTATTTTGTTATATCAGCTCAGCCCCAGCAGTTTTTATGGATCAGTACGGACTCAATCAACAAGAGTTTGCTTATGTATTTGGACTAAATGCTTTTGGCATTATGTTGATGTCATCTTTAAATAAGCATTTAACATCACGTGTTGAAATCACGAAACGGTTAAAGGCGGGTTCGCTCGTCCAAGTAACTGGAGCGATTATTGTATTTATTGCGGGTTTAATCCCAGCAGCGCCTTTATGGCTTGTTATGTTAGGGCTATTTTTAGCTATTTCAGGCATTGGTTTAACAGGACCGAATGCAATGGCGCTGGCAATGTCTAAACAGGGGGCTCGCGCAGGGACAGCGAGTGCGATCATGGGAAGTATGCAGTTCGCTTGTGGTCTTTTAGGTGGTGTATTACTTAATTTTCTTATTTGGTCTGCATCGCTTAATATGGGTGTGATGATGGTGTTATTTACACTAAGCGGTTTTATTGTCGTATTAAAAGCGACGAAACAGGTAACAATAAAGCCATTCTCATAGTTTTAAGAGAATGGCCATTTATATATTATTCGTCTAGAAAAACTGCGAAATTTTCAACTGGTTCTCTAGGGGTAATAAAGGTATTTACAATGTGGTTAGGATCAGCATGACCTAACGCAATTGCACATACAAGCTCTTCTTCATCTGATGCACCCAAGATATCTAAAACAACAGGGTGAAAATGGTTCCAAGCTGCTTGTGGGCATGTATCTAAACCACGTGCCTTAGCAGCGACCATCACGTTCTGGATCATCATTGCAATATCCATTTTAGACCCGATTCCCATTGTTTTATTTACAGTAAAGAAAAGGCCGACTGGAGCATCGAACAGTTTGAAATTACGTAACTGCTGTTCCGCCATTTTTTCTTTTTCGCCTTTTTTGATTTCGAGTAGGCCATAGAGCCCCCAACCATTTTCACGGCGGCGATCAATAAACGGCGATATCCATTTTTCAGGATAATAGGCAAAGGTTTCTTTATATTTTTCTGCAAGTTCTGGGTTTTTTGAAACTTCAATTTGTGCTGCACAAACACGCTCTACCATTTCATCACGCTTGTTGCCTGTTACTACATAGACTTTCCATGGTTGAGTATTTGTTCCAGAAGGTGCTCGACTTGCGACTTGTAATATATCTTTAATGACTTCTGACTCAATTGGAGTATTTAAAAAAGCGCGGACAGAATGTCGAGAAGTGATAGCTTCATCAACGAAACGAACTTGTTCCAGATTCATGAGTACTCCTATATCTTTTTCTTAAATATTTCATACTTTTTGAAGCTTAATTTCATGCTTTGAAAGTACTTCATTTATAAGCAAAAAATATTAGAAAAGAGATATCCTTACAGGTATGATAATTTAATTAGTTTAGACATATTGTCTGATTAATTATAATTCGAATATGCCACTTTAGATTTAAATAGACAAAATAGTGTGATTTTGTCGGTTATAAAAAATAAAAGCATAACAGGGAGTGGGTGAAAAATATTCAATTGAAATAAAGGTATAATATGTTTAAAAACAGTACAAAACGGATAGTTTTATATAAAATATGACCATTTTTTATATAAAATTTTAATGAAAAATATACACAAAACTTTAAATTTCTGCATAATACCGACTTTTTTACGCAGGTATGATTTCTCCATACTCACGTTAGGAAATAGTGGCTGCAAACAAAATCCTTTTACAAAAAGGATTTAAATGCAGAAATGGAGAAATACACGAGGTATAGGAGCTTTACATGAGTTTACCACTCATCAACAAGCAGTTCATGAAACAAGGATTGGCGATTACCATTGCAACCATGAAAATGAACGTAACTCAAGCAGCTACTGAGTCACAAAAAATACAACAGCTTAGTACAGGTCTAAACGCACTCTTCTTTGATCATGGAGAAAAGGGCGCAGATAATCGCGTTATAGCGATGGCTCGTTACAGTCTTTGAAATTTATATCCAGTTTAGACATTTGTTCAAAAGTATATGTAAATATGCTTATTGGCTTAAATCCAGATTTTGTAAAACTCGTTTAACTGATGGGAATCATTAGACGAGTTTATTTAGCGGTGGTCATTTGTTAGTCTCCAAGTTTGTAGCTGAGTCGATGCATACTGTTTTTCCGAAAGCGGAAAAATTCAGTAGTGCAATGATATTCTTTTATCTGAAGGTCGCTTTCTCTCATGCAACCTTCAAAGGCTTAGTGTTGGGCATGATGTTGCTTAAACTTGTGACGGTAATTGCTATTCAATTGACATTAAAATTTTTTTATTGAATTTACTGAAAAGTCCCGGTTTCTAGGGGCTTTTTTGTTTATTGCAGTATTTTGGCATGTGCACTTAGCACATTAGCAAGGAATGTAAGCGGACCGAGTATGAATGAACAACTCAATGCCACACTGATGTCGTGGGTACAATTTTTTAATGATCCTTTATGGGATTTTTTAGTTATTTTCTTGCTGGCTGTCGGTATTTTTTATACGGTCTTAACTGGAGCAGTGCAAATTCGCATGTTCTTGCAAAGTATCCGAGTGATGAGAAGCAGTCGTACAGAAGGCGAAGATGAGCATGGTCTTACACCTTTTCAGGCGTTTGTAACAGGTCTTGCGAGCCGTGTTGGGGTAGGTAATATTGCTGGTGTAGCAATTGCTATCGCAATTGGTGGTCCTGGTGCAGTGTTCTGGATGTGGGTGACTGCTATTCTTGGTATGAGCTCTGCTTTTATTGAGTCTACGCTTGCTCAGCTATTTAAAGTTAGAGATAGTAAGACTAAACAGTTCCGCGGTGGACCAGCCTACTATATTACTCAAGGTTTGCGCAGTAAAACCTTTGGTGTGGTCTTCGCACTTGCATTGATCTTTACCTACGGTTTTGTATTTAACTCAGTTCAAATCAACGCGATTGCTAATGCATCTTCACATGCTTGGGGTTGGGATAAAGCCAATGTTATTGCTCATTTAGGTGGCGTTGATCTAGAAATTTCATGGGTTGGTATTGCGCTTGTCGTTATGGTTGCATTGGCAATTTTTGGTGGTATTAAGCGTATCGCTAAATTTGCAGAGATGTTTGTACCTTTAAAAGCAGGTCTTTATCTATCTGTTGCTCTCTATATTGCTATCAGTAACTATGCGATTTTGCCTGATATTTTAAAGCTGATTGTGACTGAAGCTTTCAACTTTAATTCTGCAGCAGGTGGTTTCTTTGGTGCGGCAGTATCAATGGCAATGATGCAAGGGATTAAGCGTGGCTTGTTCTCTAACGAAGCTGGTATGGGTTCTGCACCAAACGCAGCAGCTGCGTCTGATGTAAAACATCCTGTAAACCAAGGTTTGGTACAAATGCTCGGTGTATTTGTAGATACTTTCATTGTATGTACAAGTACTGCAATCATTATTTTGGTTTCTGGTGTTTACCAAGATGCAGGTTTTGTCGGTGTTGAATTAACTCAACGTGCTTTAGAAACTCAAGTTGGGCATTGGGGATCGGACTTCCTTGCTGTTCTATTATTCTTGTTCTGTTATTCAGCTGTATTAGGTAACTATGCCTATGCTGAAGGTAATGTGCAGTTTATTAATAACAATCCGAAAGTCATGTTCATCTTCCGTATTTTTGTATTGGTGATGGTGTACTTCGGTGCAATTGGTAGTGTTCCACTCGTTTGGTCTATGGCTGACTTGTTTATGGGTATCATGGCAACCATTAACTTGATTGCAATCGTACTATTAACACCGATGGCACGCACATTGTTAAAAGATTACCGTGAACAATTGAAAAAAGGCATTAAAGAGCCTGAGTTTAAAATTGATAAGTATCCAGAGTTGAAGAAAAAAGTTGATTCAGATATCTGGTAAGTTACAAAAGGCCTCTTATAAATAAGGGGCCTTTTTCATAGGGGATAGATAAAATACTTGAGTCTAAATTTTAAACATGACAAATTAAATAAATTCAATACAGCTTTTAACGATACTAGCAACTAAAATTGCAATCCGAACTTAAACCTCATAGTGCGAATATAGGCCATGAAACAGCTTAAATTGTGGGTTCTCGGACTCTCTATAGTGTTGGCAGGATGCCAGACCACTACACACTTGTCCGCTGCTCTAAAACCGCAAACAACGGAAGCTTATGCTCGCTCTGTTGAACAGCCATTTGCACGAATTAAAAAACAGCAAAAGCGTCCAGTTGTTGCGCTTGTATTGGGCAGCGGTGGAGCACGAGGTTATGCTCATATCGGTGTTATTGAGGTTTTGGAACAACATGGTATTCGACCAGATTTTATTGTAGGTACTAGTGCTGGTAGTATTGTTGGAGCACTTTATGCCAGTGGTAAAAGTCCTGCTCAATTACGTGATACTGCTTTAAAAATGAAAGCTGGTGATGTGCGTGATATTAGTATCGGGCTAAAAGGTTTTTTTGATGGTAAAAAAGTAGAAAACTACGTTAACCAGCAAGTAAACAACATGCCACTCGAAAAAATGAAAATCCCAATGTATGTGGTTGCAACTGAATTAAAGCATGGCACTAAAACCGTATTTAACTATGGTAATACTGGGCAAGCCGTAAGAGCATCTGCTTCAATTCCAAGTATGTTTGTACCCACTAAAATTGGTAAATCTGAATATGTCGATGGTGGGTTAGTCAGTCCAGTACCTGTTGAAGTCGCACGAGATTTAGGTGCTGATGTGATTATTGCAGTTGATATTTTAGCTCAGCCTATTTACACAGAAACTTCGAATGTCTGGGGACTGTTTAACCAGAATATTAATATTATGCAAGGTCGTTTGGCGGCAGAAGAATTACAATATGCGGATGTTGTTATTCAACCAGATTTAAGAGAAAAAGCGCATATTTTTGATGTGAAAGGCCGTGAAGCCACCATGAAATCTGGCATCGATGCAGCCAATGCTAAACTTTCCGATATTCAGTTTGCTATCGATGAAAAAATAGCTGAACAGAATATGTCTACTGAAGGATTAAGTGCACAAACTCAATAATTTGACGTTAATTATTTGAAAATTAATTAAAAAGCCTGAATAGGGCTTTTTTTTATGAGAGTTTAAATCCTTAATTTTTGGAATAAAAATTTTTGTATATTAGGTATATGTTGGATATGCTGAAAACTCGGATGACCAATATAAAATATTGATGTCATTTTTAAAAAATAATTGATTTGTAATGTATTGAGGCTGACTAGATAAATGATACAGCAACAGGTTAAAAATGGGTTTCCAACATTAGATGATGTTCATGCTGCCGCAGAGCGTTTAGAAGGTTTAGTCGTAAAAACTCCTTTTGTTTTCTCAGAAACCATTTCTAAAACCTTAGGGGCTGAGATGTGGCTGAAATTTGAAAACTTACAATTTACAGCTTCTTTTAAAGAACGGGGTGCACTGAATAAACTGTTGTGTTTGTCTGAGCAAGAAAAGCAACATGGTGTTATTGCAGCTTCGGCAGGTAATCATGCGCAAGGCGTAGCGTATCATGCTCAACGCACAGGCGTAACAGCAACTATTGTGATGCCTAAATCTACACCTAATGTAAAAGTACAACGAGTGCGTGAATATGGGGCACGTGTCATTTTACATGGACAAGACTTTTCAGAAGCTGCTGCCGAAATGCACCGTGTTGCACAAGAAGAATCTTTAACAATTATTCATCCATTTGACGATGCAGAAATTATTGCAGGTCAGGGAACCATTGCCCTCGAAATGCTTGCAGCTGTTCCTGAACTAGACATTCTAGTTGTGCCAATTGGTGGTGGTGGTCTAATTTCTGGTATTGCGATTGCTGCTAAAGCTATCAATCCCAAAATTAAAGTGATTGGGGTGCAATCGGTTGTATATCCAAGTATGGCGAAACTTCTTTGCAATTATCAGCATGCCGTTTCAATGGGCTCTACAGTTGCAGAAGGTATTGCGGTAAAAACTCCGGGTGAGCTTACAACTCAAGTTGCTAAAGAATATGTTGATGACATTGTTGTTGTCACTGAAGACATGATTGAAGAGGCAATTGCGCTGTTACTCAATATTGAGAAAACAGTATGTGAAGGGGCAGGTGCAACAGGTATTGCCGCAATTATGTCTCGTCCTGATCTATTTTTAGGTCATAAGCTTGGTGTAGTGCTTTCTGGTGGCAATATTGATACACGCGTTATGGTCTCTGTATTGCAACGTCATTTAACGCGTACAGGGCGTATGGTTCGTATTCGTGTTGAACTACCAGATAACCCAGGTGCTTTAGCTCGTTTAACTGCAATTATTGCTGAGCAAGGCGGTAATATTTATGAATTGCGTCATGAACGCTTTGCAGCGACAAGTCGTGCTAAAGAAAGCGCTGTGAGTGTTGATGTTGAGCTTAAAAGCGCATCAGACCTAGATTTGCTGATTCAGGCAATGCAGTTGGAAGGTTATATTGTTCGTAAAGAAGAGATTTAATCTCTGATATTGCTGTGTTATAAAAGCCGTATATGGCTCTATCAAGAGTCATATACAAGGTAATTTAAATGGATTAAATTGCCAAAAAGGGATGAATTTACAAAAAAACGATCAAATCCTTCAATGAAATGGGAAAAATTGACAATTCTCTAAACTTTACCCTTCACAATTTTAAGGTTTAGGTTTTAGTATTCCTTTCATTGTAAATTTGAAGAAATATAAGGATATCCACGCTCAATGTTCAAATCATTTTTTCCATCACCACGGTATTTTTTCATATCTGCGGTTATTTGGATTGTACTAAATATGGTGCTCTGGTATTCGGGCGGAAATACATGGGGTACTTTCATTGGCTTTCATCAAGGTTACCATAGTGCTCAATTGCCGATAGGTGTCAGTCGTTTCTGGTCTCCAACTTTTTTATGGTTTTATATCTGGTTTTTAGTCTCTACTGCTCTTTTTGCTGGCTTTTGGAAAGTTATTTCTAATAATCCATGGCAGCGTTGGTCAGTTTGGGGTTCGGCATTTATTTTATTTAATATCTGGTTTAGCGTTCAGATCAGTGTTGCGATTAATGCTTGGTATGCACCTTTTTATAACCTTATTCAAACTATGTTAGATCATGGTGGCGGTGATATTAATAAACTTTATACCGGAACAGTTACATTTCTTTTAATTGCTATGGTTGGTGTGACTTTAGCTGTAATTAATTCATTTTTTGCTAGCCATTATGTATTCCGTTGGCGTACAGCAATGAACGAATACTACACAGAGCATTGGAATAAGCTGCGTCATGTAGAAGGTGCTTCACAACGTGTACAAGAAGATACCATGCGTTTCGCATCTGTTTTAGAGGATTTAGGGATAAATTTTATAAAGGCAATTATGGTATTAATTGCATTTTTACCTATTTTGTTTGAGCTTTCTAAGCAAGTTAAGGTACTTCCTCTGGTAGGAGAAATTGACCATTCATTGGTGTGGGCGGCAATAGTATGGGCTGTTTTTGGTACAGTTCTATTAATGGTGGTTGGTATTAAATTGCCTGGTCTACAATTTAATAATCAAAAAGTAGAAGCTGCTTACCGTAAAGAATTGGTTTATGGCGAAGATCATGAGGAAAGAGCACAACCAAAAACACTAAAAGAACTTTTCTCGAGTGTTAAGCTCAATTATTTTAGATTATATTTGCATTATTCTTATTTTAATCTGGTCAGTATCTGGTATCTGCAATTAGATATTTTATATAGCTTAGTTGTTTTATTCCCATCTATTGCAGCGGGTAAAATGACATTAGGCTTAATTACACAAATAAGCAATGTGTTTGATAAGGTCCGTGAATCCTTCCAATATTTAATTACTTCATGGAAAACAATTATTGAACTGCTTTCAATTTATAAGCGTTTAAAAGCTTTTGAATCGATACTACATAAATAAAAGAAAACCCGCGAAAGCGGGTTTTTTTATAAGCATTGGATTAATGAGTCGCGTTATAAAAATTGAGAATAGGGCCAACCAATGCCTGTTGCGATTTATCTAAGGTGACTTGAATCTCTTTATAGTTAAAAGTGTCTTCATCATGGTATTTAGCAATACCATGCGTTTTATTGTTCACTTGTGGAATTTGATAACTAAAAAAAGCCACTTTCTTAGAAGGATGAACAATATTGATTAGTTTTTTAGGGTCGTTATAACCACCGAATTCATTTTCAAGACTTTCTTTTAGCAGCTCAGGAAAATAAAGTGTTGCATTTGGTAGTCCACAGCCAACACAAAATGAAGAATCATAAAGTTCTATTGCTTGTTTTTGATCCGTACTCATTATTAGCGCAAAGCCAGTCCCGTTAGCACCTGCATTTGCTTGCACATCTTGCCAATTTCTTGGAACGAGTACTAAACCTGTTTCAGGTAATGCAAGAAGTTTGAGTTGTTTTGCATGTTGAGCATCGAGTTTAAAATTAAAACGGCAGCTTTTAGGTGTACAGATTTCAAAATCTTTAAGTAAACCATTCTCTGTTGGGCTTTGTGCTGTAACACCATAAAACGGGACTGTAACGCCGTTTAAAAACTTTGCCTCTCCTAGAGCGTAGAATTGATTATCTGCTTTGTGGGTGGCAGCAGAGCTATAAAATTGGGGGAAATGAGGTGTAAAGCTTTTTACTTCTGCATAGGCACTTGAAGTGATACTGACTAATATTGTGCATAATAACAAATTCAGTTTTTTCATTTTTAAAAAGTAATCATTTAAATTTTATATAAACCTAGCATATTCTTTTAAACTAGATGTTAGTCCAAAATTTTAAACTGTTTTAACTTAATAATAAAACAGACCAGCAGAGACATGAAAAATGAAAAAAATGCTTTCAATTTGCTGTTTAACGGTAATGAGTTCTTATAGTTTTGCTCAAGAAATAAAAGGTATTTCATTTTCACATCAAGAGTGGGAAATCTCGTGTAGCAATACGGGTACATGTAAAGCCGCAGGCTATCAAAATGAAGAAAATGGCGATAATCCAGCATCGCTTTTATTGGTGCGTAAAGCAGGGCCAAAACAACCTGTGCAAGCTGAATTTGCTTTATCAGCCTATGAGCAAAGCTTGCCAGCCAATCAGCTTAAAAATATTCATTTTTATATAAATGGCAAAGATTTAGGTGCTGTGACTATTGATGGTACCGATTTACCCTTGATGGGGGAATTGAATAATTCACAAGTCAACGCTGTACTACAACAGTCTAAACAAAAAACTGAAATTGTATTTAAAAATGCGCAGCATCAATGGAAAATTTCCGATGCAGGAATGACTGCTGTGTTATTAAAAATGGATGATTTTCAGAAGCGTATTGGGACTGTTGGTGCTTTAGTTAAAAAGGGGAGTGCCAATGAAGCTAAAGTACTTATGCCTGAGTCAAAACTGGTTGTTAAACATATTAAAACGACAACTAAACCTTATTTAACGCTACAGCCGAAAAGCAAGCAGTATCAAGCAATACACCGTAGCTTGATGGCAGCTAATCAGAATCCTAAAGCAGACTTTTGTGAAGGAATTTATGGCGGTAATAGTGATGGAGCTGAGCCACAAGAAATCGAGCTATATAAACTAACCAATAAGAAAGTTTTGGCGACTACGTTGTGTTGGAGAGGTGCTTATAACGAAGGGTATGGGGCATGGGTGCTCGATGAGTCTTTGACTGGTAAAGCAACGTTTGTGACAGAAACAGCTTCTGATTTCGATAGTGGTATTATTAGTAGTGCTCAAAAGGGAAGAGGCATCGGCGATTGCTGGGCAAGTGAAGAATGGGTCTGGGACGGCAAGAGTTTTGTACATACTAAGGATATGTGGACAGGGATGTGCAAAGGCTTGGCAGCAGGTGGGGTGTGGGAGCTTGATCGAATTGAAGCTATTGTAAAATAATGCATTGAATATATAAGAATAGTCTAAGGAAATAAGATTTTGAATTATAAAATTAATTTAAAAATGGTTGCTTTAGCAGCTGTATTAAGTTGTTCGGCCATATCCGTTTTTGCTGCGCCATTACAAATTTTGGAATTTAAGAAAGGGCAATTGAGTTCAACAGAGCAAAGTCAATTGTGTGAACAAATAAAAGATTTATGCCAGCAAGGCGCGCAATGGCGTAGTCTAAAAACTCCAGACCAAAATTTATGGATATTATCGAGCCGTAATGATATCGCACAGTTTAAACCTACATCTACAGGTTTTAAATTAGTCAGCAAATGGAATATTGTGACAACAGGAAGCGAAGATGACTTTCATAAACAATATATATTTCCTAAGCTTTTTCCCCTCACTCAACAGCGTTATGCAATTGCAATAATTGATCAGTTTTCTGAAATGTACTCAGGTGGTGGAGCAGGAATTGAACGGGCTAGCTTTTATGAGTTACAAGAGTCAGGTAATGAACGTTCCTTTATTAAAAATTATCCCTTTAGTTTCAATCGGATGATTCGGGCATGTTTTTCTGAGCAGGATTATGAAAGTTCTAAAGGAAATTGTCATGATGAGGATTCTTTAAGTTTGGATATTCGTCCAGTTAAACCTATGTTGTGGCAATTCCGCTATCGTTATAGTTTAAGCGTATCACCTGCCTCAGATTCAGGTGAAAAATCTTATCAGGGCACTAGAAACTTAAATATTGATTTAAATAAAGCACCAGAACAGCCCAATATTCCAGAAGCATGGAATTATGCCGGAATGGGCTAATTATTAAAGTAGTTGTTAAATTTGAAGAAATAGACGATTTACAGAGTCATAACAGGTAACACCACTAGCTCTGTGATACAAAGAACAGATTGTTTATTGGAGCTAGACCTATGTCACGTCAAGTTTATGCGATTGCCCGCCGTAAGTTTTCACATTTGAGCCGTTCAGTTTGTATGGCAGTTGCTGTCCTGGGTACAACACAAATTGCGATGGCGGGACCAACGGTTGATCAGTTAAGTGACTGTTTAGTTAAGGCTACAACGGCTTCAGACAAGACCACGGTGCTTCAATGGACATTTACGGCTTTAGCTGCCCATCCTGATTTAAAAGCATTTAGTAATGTAACGCCTGAGCAAAAGGATCAGTTAGATCAGAAACTGGCGCAGGTTTTACAACGTGTGATTGTGGAGCAATGTTCTACCCAAACTAAAGCTGTGATTCAGGCTGAAGGTGTGAAGGCAGTTGGGGAGGCTTTCCAGCAGTTAGGCCAAAGTGCTGGCGAAGATATTGTTAAAGACCCCGCGGTTAAACAGCAGTTGCAGGGCACATTGCGCTATATCGATTTAAATAAATTGGTGACAACGTTTTTAACACCAGAGATTTGGAATAAGTTGGGAATCACAAGATAAAAAATCTTTTTTTCTATTTTAGTAATAAAGCCTGCTATTTAATCAGCAGGCTTTATTTTAATTAGGATGAAGAGGTCTATTTAGAGCGTAATCTTAGCGCCTAAAACTTTTACAAATTGTGCTAACCAAGCTGGATGTGCAGGCCAAGCTGGGGCAGTCACCAAATGACCATCTGTAACTGCTTCAGTCACAGCAATATCTGCGTATTGTCCACCTGCCAATTTTACTTCGGCAGCACATGCTGGATAAGCTGAGCAGAGGCGACCTTGTAATACATCTGCCGCAGCGAGTAACTGAGCACCATGGCATACGGCTGCTATTGGTTTTTTCACCCTATCGAACTCACGTACAATTTCGACAACACGGTCATTCATGCGCAAGTACTCCGGTGCTCGGCCACCCGGAATAACGAGACCTACATAATCTTCAGTATTAATGGCATCAAAATCATAGTTAATGGCGAAGTTGTGGCCACGTTTTTCGCTATAAGTTTGTTCACCTTCAAAATCATGAATAGCAGTCGCAATATGGTCGCCGTTCTTTTTATTTGGGCAAACAGCATGGACGGTATAACCTAAACCAGTTAAGAACTGAAAAGGAACCATGGTTTCATAGTCTTCTGCATAGTCACCGACTAACATTAAAATCTTTTTAGACATGATTTATCTCTCTTTTTAAAATATAAGTTATCTAAATTCTTAATTTAAATTAGCACAGTCACTGAGTAATTCTTTAGGAAAAAAGTGCATTCTTTAGTCGAAGGGTGTTTTAGACGGATATAAAAAAGCCCCGATAAATCGAGGCTTTTGTTGAGTTGGCTAATGAAATTAACCAATCAATTTTTTCATTAATTCATTGACTTGAGCAGGGTTGGCTTTACCCTTAGAAGCTTTCATGACTTGACCAACAAGACCGTTAAAAGCTTTTTCTTTACCAGACTTGTACTCTTCAACCATTTTTTCATTGGCTGCAAGTACTTCTTTAATGATTGCTTCAATTGCACCAGTATCAGTTTCTTGCTTTAAGCCTTTTTCAGCAATGATGTCATCGGCAGATTTACCTTCCGATTCCCACATAAAGCCAAAGACTTGTTTAGCAATTTTACCGCTAATGGTGTTGTCAATAATACGTGCAATCATCCCGCCTAACTGTTCAGCAGAAACAGGTGAGTCAGCCAAATCTAGATTAGCTTTGTTTAAAGCACCTGAGAATTCGCCCATTACCCAGTTTGCCGATACTTTACCTTGTGCAGCACCGCCCGCAGCAGCCACAACAGCTTCAAAGAAGTCTGCCATTTCGCGTGAGAGCGTAAGTACATGTGCATCGTACTCAGTTACACCAAAGTCTGCGATAAAACGTGCACGGCGTGCAGCAGGGAGCTCTGGAAGTGCAGCGCGAGCAGCTTCAATTTGCTCATCTGCAATAATCACAGGTAACAAGTCTGGATCTGGGAAGTAGCGGTAATCGTTCGCTTCTTCTTTAGAACGCATTGAACGCGTTTCCATTTTGTTTGGATCGAACAAACGAGTTTCTTGGTCGATGCTTCCACCGTATTCCAAAATTTCCATTTGGCGTTCAATTTCAACATTGATCGCTTGTTCAATGAAACGGAATGAGTTGAGGTTTTTAAGCTCACAGCGCGTACCAAACGGTTGACCCGGACGACGTAAAGATACGTTACAGTCCGCACGGAATGAACCTTCAGCCATGTTACCGTCAGAAATACCTAACCAACGCACAAGGGTGTGAATTGATTTGATATATGCCACTGCTTCTTCAACTGAACGCATGTCAGGTTCAGAAACGATTTCAAGTAAAGGTGTGCCAGCACGGTTTAAGTCAATGCCAGACATGCCTTCAAATTGGTCATGAATCGATTTACCTGCATCTTCTTCAAGGTGAGCACGAGTTACGCCAATGCGTTTTGTTGTGCCATCTTCAAGTTGAATGTCGATATGACCCAAGCCAACAATTGGATTATCCATTTGGCTAATTTGATAGCCTTTTGGTGAGTCAGGGTAAAAGTAGTTTTTACGTGCAAACACAGAAGCTTGGTCAATGTAGGCATCGATACCCAAACCAAATCGAATTGCAAGATCAACTACTTTTTCATTTAAAACAGGGAGTACACCCGGCATTGCCAAGTCGACAAGGCTCGCTTGTGTATTTGGGTCTTGACCAAATTCAGTCGATGAACCTGAGAAAATTTTAGAGTTGGTCGCAAGCTGAGTGTGAATCTCGATACCAATAACGACTTCCCAACCGTCAATCAATTTCAACTTTTGAGCTTCAGCCATTATGCATTCTCCTCAGCAATTGCCGCACGTTGAGTATGGAAATCGGTGTTTTGTTGGTATTGATGAACAATCGACAACAATTGTGATTCTGACCAGTAGTTACCAATTAATTGTAAGCCTACAGGTAAGCTGTCTTTATCAAAACCAACAGGAGCATTAATCGCTGGTAAGCCTGCTAAGTTCACTGCAAGTGTATAGATATCGCCTAAATACATTTCAGTTGGACTTAAGTTTGCGCCAATTTTATAAGCAGTTGTGGGTGCAGAAGGAGCCGCAATCACGTCTACATTTTCAAATGCTTTTAAGAAGTCTTGTTGAATTAAACGACGTACTTTTTGAGCTTTCACATAGTAAGCATCGTAATAACCCGCAGAAAGCGCGTAAGTACCAATGAGGATACGGCGTTGAACTTCTGGACCAAAACCTTCTGAACGTGAACGCTTGTAAAGATCCATCAAGTCAGCTGGGTTTTCACAGCGGTAGCCGTAACGAACGCCGTCATAACGAGACAAGTTAGAAGATGCTTCTGCTGGCGCAATCAGGTAATACGTTGGTACATAGGCTTCAGTCATGTTGAGGTCAATCTCAACAAGGGTTGCGCCCATTTCTTCAAGCTTTTTCAATGATTCTTCGACACGCGCTTTTACGTCTGCATCTAATCCTGCAACGTTAAAGTACTGTTTAGGAATACCAATACGTAAGCCTTTTACAGATGTGCCATTTAAGTTCGCAACGTAGTCATCAACTTCTTTTTTAACCGAAGTCGAGTCTTTTGCATCATGACCTGCAATTACATTCATCAGGTAAGCACAGTCTTCAGCAGAGCGTGCCATTGGACCTGCTTGGTCTAAAGATGATGCGTAAGCAATGATACCGAAGCGAGATACACGACCATAGGTTGGTTTTAAGCCTGTTAAGCCACAGAAAGAAGCAGGTTGACGAATTGAGCCACCTGTATCAGTACCTGTAGCAAAAGGTGCTAAATCAGCCGCTACAGCCGCAGCAGAACCACCTGATGAGCCACCAGGAACGTGGTCAAGCGCCCATGGGTTGCTCGTTGCACCAACATATGAGCTTTCAGAAGTTGAACCCATCGCAAACTCGTCCATGTTCACTTTACCTAAAGTGACAAGACCAGCTGCTTTAGTTTTTTCAACAACAGTTGCATCGTAAGGAGAGATGAAGTTGTCTAGTATTTTTGAACCAGCAGTTGTTTTAATGCCTTTGGTACAAAAAATATCTTTGTGTGCCAGAGGAATACCCGTTAGAGCAGTTGCATTACCTGCTTTTAAAGCAGCATCGGCAGCGTCAGCTTCTAAAAGCGCTTGCTCAGGTGTAACCGTCACATAGCTTTTTACCAATGGGTCAATTTTAGCAATACGTTGCAAATAATGTTCAGTCAGTTCGCGAGATGAAAACTTCGCTTGGCTTAAGCCCTCAGCAAGTTCACGAATTGATAAGCGATGTAAATCAGTCATGAGTAAAATTTCTTTACATTCAAAATAGGGAAGATGGGTTAATTGAGTAAAAGTTATTCAATCACGCGAGGAACAAGATACAAACCATCTTGAGTTGCAGGTGCAACTGCTTGGTATTCATCTCGATGATTGCTTTCCGTTACCACATCAGCACGTAAAGGTTGAGGATTGTCAAAAGGACTTTTCAAAGGTTCTACGCCTTCCGTATCAATGCCTTTTAAGGTTTCCATCATGCCTAAAATTTTATTTAGACTTTGAGCATATTCAGCAGATTGCGTATCATTGAGCGACAATCGAGCAAGATTGGCGATTGCTGAAACTGTTTGTGCATTTAAATCTGCTGAATGCTGTGCATCCGATGTAGACATAACATCACCTAATCAGTATTAAAAATTTTCAAAATATCGTGCGTTATAATAAGCGATTGACTTGTTCAAATCATCACATTTAGTTTAAAGTTGCCACCTTGCATCCACATGAAAGTTTAACTGAGAACGAACCGTGATTCTAAAACGACTAATTGGCTTGTTTTCGCCGGATCTAGCCATTGATTTAGGTACAGCAAATACACTTATTTATGCACCAGGCCGCGGCATTATATTAAATGAACCAACAGTTGTGGCAATTCGTCACAGTGGTTCACAAAAAATTGTTGCTGCTGTAGGTCTAGATGCTAAGCAAATGCTGGGCCGTACGCCTGCGAATATTTCTGCAATTCGTCCAATGAAAGACGGTGTAATTGCGGATTTTGAAGTGACTGAAACCATGTTGAATCAGTTTATTGGTAAAGTTCACGAAAAACGTTTGTTCCCACCTGCACCTCGTGTAGTTGTATGTGTACCATGTAAATCAACTTTGGTCGAGCGTCGTGCGATTCGCGAAGCAGTATTTAATGCTGGTGCCCGTGATGTTCGTCTCATTGAAGAACCTATGGCTGCTGCAATTGGCGCAGGTATGCCAGTTGAACAAGCATGTGGTTCTATGGTTGTGGATGTTGGTGGTGGTACAACTGAAATTGCAATTATTTCATTGCAAGGTTGTGTCTATGCTGACTCTTTACGCATCGGTGGCGATGTTTTTGATGAGCAAATCATCAATTATGTTCGCAAAGCTCATGGTTGCGTGATTGGTGAAACCACAGCAGAAATCATTAAAAAAGAAGTAGGTATGGCTGTTTCTGATGGCACAACATTAGAAATTGAAGTACGCGGACGTAACCTTGCAGAAGGTGTGCCTCGTGCAATTACTGTAACTTCTGACGAAATTACTCAAGCAATCTCTGATCCATTACAAAACATTGTAAGCGCAGTAAAATCAGCACTTGAGCAAACTCCTCCAGAACTTTCTTCTGATATTGCCGAGCGCGGTATTGTGTTGACAGGTGGTGGTGCATTACTTCGTAACCTCGATAAATTATTAGCTCAAGAAACTGGTTTACCAGTGGTGGTTGCTGAAGATCCTCTTACTTGTGTTACCCGTGGTGGCGGCAAAGTATTGGAATTCTTTGACAATCCGAACCATGACATGCTTTTTGTTGGTTAAGTTTAAGGATTAGGCGGTGCAACCGAATATTTTTTCAAGACAGCCGCCATCTTTCCGCTCGTTCGTTATTGCGGTCATTACATGCTTGGTTGTGCTATTTTTTGATTGGCGCATGCCGTATGTAATTCAGCCAGCAAGGGATGTCTTGTACGCTGCATATAACCCAATTTATGCATTGGCTAGTTATCCAGTACTGTCGAGAGAATGGCTGAATCAACAAACAAAATCTGAAGCACAACTGCGTCGTGAAAATACTGCGATGCAGGCTGAGCTTTTACAAGCTCAAGTTCGCTTACAGAAGCTTTCTGAATTGTCAGCTGAAAACACCCGTTTGCGAGGTCTGCTTGATACCCCATTAATTATTGATGGGCGTATGGAGATTGCCGAAGTAATTGGGACAGATGCAGATCCATTGCGCCATATCATCATTGTTAACCGTGGTTCTATGGACCATTTAAAGGTTGGTCAAACGGTTCTGGATGATAAGGGTATTATGGGGCAGATCATTAATGTATATCCTCACAGCTCACGTGTAATGTTGTTATCAGATAAAGAACATTCACTTTCAGTACGTCTTGAGCGCACTGGAATGCGGGCGATTGTTTCTGGTACTGGTGATTTGGGCCGTTTGAAAATGGAATATGTCCCGACGAGTGCGAATATTCAAGTGGGTGATAAAGTGTTTAGCTCAGGTTTGGGTGAACATTTCCCAGCAGGGTACGCAGTGGGTACAGTTGCCAAAATAAGACGTCATAATTCTGGCGAGTTTGCAGAAATTGATGTTACACCAGCCGCACAATTAGCTACAGGGCATCATGTAGTCGTACTTTTCTCTGATTCTTTAGCGAAGGAGCAACCATATGCCGATCGCTAAATTGAAACGAGAAAAACGAAATGATCCATTATGGGGAATTATCCTCTCTGTAATTGTCGGCTCCGTGCTCATGGTTTACCCGCTATCCTACGATATTTCAGGTTGGCGCCCATTATTCATGTTAATGATTATGCTATTTTGGGTAGTATGTCAGCCAACATGGTGTGGGGTCTGGTTTGCATTTGGAATGGGAATTTTTACGGATTTATTGCTTGATGCACCTTTAGGCCTCAATGCTTTAAGTTTTGTAATTGTGACTTTTCTTACCCGTTTTTTAATTCGTGAGCGCCGTATTTTAACCTTTGGTAATTTATGGACAATTGCAACTCTGGTCATTATTGCTCATTTAGCGTTTATGTGGGTAACGCAGACCATGGGTGGAATTCATTTTTCGATTGCTAGACATTGGCAACCATTGATGACAAGTATCATCACTTGGCCAATCGTCTATTATTGTTTGGCAAAATGGCGCATATAGTTTTAGCATCTAGCTCTCCTCGTCGGAAGGAGCTATTGCAGCAACTGGGTTTAGATTTTGAAATCTATAGTCCAGATATTGATGAGTCCGTTCATGAAAATGAGCTGGTTCACCATTATGTTGAACGGTTGGCTAGAGAAAAAGCACAAACTGTATTGAAACTTTTTCCAGACGCAATCGTTATTGCTGCCGATACAAGTCTTGGGCTTGATGGCCAAATTATTGGTAAGCCTCAATCAAAAAATCATGCCTTTGAAATCTGGAAACAATTATCTGGACGTTGGCATGATGTGTTTTCTGGATTATGTATTGCTACGCAACAAAAAATGTTAAGTCAGGTGGTGCAAACTCAAGTTGAGTTTCAGCGTCTGACTACGCAAGATATGGAAGATTATTGGGCTACAGGTGAGCCTGTGGGGAAGGCCGGTGGATATGCAATTCAAGGGATTGCTTCTCAATATATTCCCCAAATTCAAGGAAGTTATAGTAATGTGGTAGGACTTCCTTTATACGAATTTGCACAGTTATTAAAAAGAGTAAAGACATAAGAGGTTGTTATCATTCTTAATTGAATAGCATTGTCGATGAACACTAGGCAAAGTTAACAGCTTCTCTGACTCTTTAATAAAAATTTTATAATGCTTTGAGTTTATGTATGTCAGAAGAATTACTTATTAATGTCACGCCTATGGAGTGTCGGGTGGCATTAATCGAAAATGGAACTGTTAATGAGCTGTATGTCGAACGTACAGTCAAACGTGGTCTAGTCGGCAATATTTACAAGGGTAAAGTCGTGCGGGTGCTTCCAGGCATGCAAGCTGCCTTCGTTGATATTGGTTTGTCTCGAACAGCCTTTTTACATATCAATGATATGGTTTGGCCTCGTTCACAGCCTACCCCAAATGTTTTTGAACTCTTACATCCCGGGCAAACGCTTACTGTCCAGGTAATGAAAGATATGTTGGGAACAAAAGGCGCACGTTTGAGTACTGACCTTTCAATCCCTTCTCGTTATCTGGTTCTCATGCCATATGGAAATCATATTGGTGTATCTCAGCGTATTGAGTCTGAAGAAGAACGAGAGCGACTACGTAATATTATTGAAGGTATTCAATCTGAACATAATTTGCCGGGTAGCGTGATTGTACGCACAGCTGCTGAAGGTGTCGATGAAGCAGAAATTGCACAGGATATGTGCTATCTGAGTAAATTATGGGAATACATTCAACGTAAACAAATTGATGTTGCTGTCCCTTCCTTAATTTTTGAAGAGCTTCCATTACCTCAACGTATTATTCGAGATTTGGCTAGCGACGAAACTGCAAAGATTTATGTCGATTCGAGAGAGATTCACGCCAAGCTTCTTGAGTTTGTTGAAGAATTTGTCCCGAATATGCAGAGTCGACTCATTCATTATCCGGGTGAGCGACCACTATTTGATCTTTATAATGTCGAAGAGGATATTCAAAAAGCCTTACAAACCCGCGTAGCTTTGAAGTCAGGCGGCTATTTGATGATCGATCAGACTGAAGCCATGACCACGATTGACGTTAATACGGGTTCATATGTCGGTGGTCGTAGTCTTGAGGACACCGTTTTTAAAACCAATATGGAAGCGACTCAAGTTATCGCGCGTCAACTTAGACTGCGTAATTTGGGTGGTATTCTCATTATTGATTTTATTGACATGCAAGAGGCAATTCACCGTGAAGAGGTGATGCGACAGTTTGAAAAAATGCTTGAGCGCGATCATGCCAAGACCAAAATTACTCAAGTGTCAGAACTTGGTTTGGTTGAAATGACGCGTAAACGAACACGTGAATCGTTAGAACATTTGCTGTGTGAGTCATGTCCAACCTGTCAAGGACGTGGTTTTGTCAAAACAGCAGAGACAGTGTGTTACGAAATATTTCGTGAGATATTACGATATACCCGTGCATTTGAGTCAACGAGTGGCTTTACTGTTGTTGCCCATCCTTCTGTGATTGACCGATTATTAACAGCAGAAGCGCCAGCAGTGGCTGATTTAGAGCATTTCATCAACCGTGTTATTAAATTTCAGGTCGAAAATTTATATACGCAAGAGCAATACGATATCATTTTAAGTTAAAGTTGTAACAAGATATCGCTTAATCCTTGTTACAACTGAAATTTTACTTTCATTCATGAATTTTAAATACTACTTACATACAGTAGCCGTAGACGTTCTCCCTATTTAACGTCTTAGCAAACAATAAGAGGTATAACCCATGAATGTAAGTGAAAACTTAATTAGCAACGGTCTTAAACATGTTTTAGAAAGCACGCCAGTAAATAGCTGCTATATGTTGAATGACCAAGGTAAAGAAGTACCGATCACAACTGCAATGATTCGTTCAGTATGTCATCAGTTGCTTAACCAGTGCCGCACAATCAAAAAATAAGGGGCCAATTTAAAGCCCCTTAGTTTTCTAACTTGCTGAATGATGTTTCAGCTGCTTTTCTGCAATAATTTCTTCAAACCGTTGAATCTCATCTTCTAAGTGAGTCAAAAGGTTTTGCATTTTTGGCAAGGCATTTCGACAAGCTGTTAATCCAACTTCAAGCTTATCTAAATAACTCGTCATAGTAATATTTAGAGCTTGTCCATCCATGACAATTGAAGCAGGGTAGAGAGCATCTAATTTCGCGCCATTCCAATAGAGCGGCTCACGTGGTCCTGGTACATTGGAAATGACTAAATTGAATGCCTGACGCTTAGGAAGCATTCCTGACATGATGTTTAAACCTGCTGGACCATAAACAACCGCACTATAGTTTAAAATTTCATTCGCAGTCATACGGCTAAAGCGTTGCTTTGAATTTTGCATGCTGCGACGAATAATTTCTAGACGTTCTAACGGTTGGTCTTTATGAGTTCCTAAATTTGCCAGAATCATGGTAATTCGGTTACTCATATCAGAATCATCAGTGCGTAATGAAGCTGGCACCATGGCAATAAGTGGTTTTTTAGGTAAGCTATTTTGACTAATCAAATATTCACGTAAAGCACCAGAACATACTGCGAGTACAACATCATTAATTGTTACGCCTAACACTTTTGAAATCTTTCTAAGACGACTCAGTTCAAATGATTGGGCTGCAAAACGACGTGAAGCACTCACTCTTTGATTCAAAATCGACACTGGCGCCTGAAAAGTAGAAACATAATCAGGATTTTTGCCCATTTCTTTAAATATAGTCTGAGATAGCTCTTGCATGACTTTAGGAGCGATATCGAGTTGAGACTTAATACCGCCTAAAATACTCTTAATTTTACTTGTGCTTGGAGTCGGTACTTTTAGTCGTTTAGTTCTTTTACTCTCAACACACCATAAAGGAACAACATGTTTTTCTTCTGGTGTCTTTGAAAGTGATTTCTCAATTAAACGCATACCTGCAACGCCGTCGACCATTGCATGATGGATTTTAAAATACATGGCAAAGCGATTGCCTTCGATTCCTTCAATAATGTCACAAGTCCAAAGAGGCTTTGCACGATCAATTAATGAACTATGTTGTTGTGAAATATAAACCAGAAGTTCACGAATACGGCCAGGATGAGGCAGAGCAATGTGGCGAAAGTGATGATCGATATCAAACTCTTCATCTTCATCCCAAAATAAGCCATTTAAACGGTTATTGAAGGGTGGGATAGGAATGCTTTTTGAGCGTTTAATATCTTCAACTAAATCATGTACAAAAGTTTCAGGTGCATTTTCAGGAATTTCAAATAAAAATAATCCACCGACATGCATGGGTTGCTGTCTTTTTTCAAGTGACAGAAAAATGAAATCAATTGGGTGTAATGGACGCATAAATCATTGTGCCTCATGCATTTTTCTAAGAAGCCCTTATCTGAGCTCTTATTAGAATTATAGAACCGTAAAATTAAGTATATAGCGTTTAGAGTAGATAAAATATGACTTTGTGTACGGAACATGACATAAAAAAAACCACTGATTTAGCAGTGGTTTTTTGATAACAAATTACTTTTTCATATTACCTGCGTGTAATCCACACTCTTTTTGAGTCGCTTCTTCCCACCACCAGCGCCCTTCACGCTCATGTTGGTTTGGTAATACAGCACGTGTACATGGTTCACAGCCAATAGAAACAAAACCACGTTCGTGAAGAGGGTTATATGGAATCTCCATCATACGGATGTAGCTCCATACTTCAGCACTTGTCCAGTTTGCTAAAGGATTATATTTAATGAGTTGCTTACCTGGACCAGAGAAACCTGCATCAGCTTGTACGACTGGAATTTCTGTACGCGTACCAGGGCTTTGATCTTTACGTTGACCCGTAATCCAACCGTCTAAAGTCGCAAGTTTTTTACGTAAAGGCTGAACTTTACGGATACCACAACATTCCTGATGCCCATCTGTAAAAAAGCTGAATAAACCTTTTTCGTTGACCATACTTTGGACAGCTTCAGATTCAGGGAAACAAATTTCGATATTAATATTGTAGTGTTTACGGACAGTTTCAATAAATTGATAAGTTTCGGCATGTAGGCGACCAGTGTCGAGACTAAAGACACGGAACGGCTTACCCAAACGTGAAGCAATATCAATTAAGACAACATCTTCTGCTCCCGAAAAAGAAATTGCGATTTCACCTTGTTGGCTTAAGGCAAGTTCTAAAATTTCTCGAGGGCTTTTGGTTGCATATTCAGCAGCAAGAGCATCTACGATATCAATAGTCGGAATAACGGTCATGTGTGTTCCTGGCAAAAGGCTTGGGCGCATTGAGTTATGAAAAATATTCTAATCGATAGTGAATAAAGTGCTTAGCACTTTAATTTCGATCCTTATGAATAAAATTGATTTGATCAATAACAACGCAAAACTGAAAATCTTAATGGTATGATACAGCAATTTTTAACCAACGTTGGAAGCATTCATGGAAATCGTATGCCTAGATCTTGAAGGGGTTTTAGTTCCTGAAATCTGGATCAATTTCGCTAAAAAAACAGGGATTAAAGAACTCGAGGCGACAACTCGTGATATTCCGGATTATGATGTTTTAATGACTCAGCGCCTTAATATCTTAAAACAACACGGTTTAGGCTTAAATGACATTCAAGAAGTCATCGCTGAGATGGGGCCATTACCAGGTGCAAAAGAGTTTGTTGAATGGGTGAGCACTCATTTTCAACTCGTGATCTTGTCAGATACTTTCTATGAGTTTGCTCATCCTTTGATGAAGCAATTGGGTTGGCCAACCATTTTCTGTCATAAATTAGAGACAGATGAAGAAGGAATGATTACGGCTTATAAATTACGTCAACCCGATCAAAAACGCGAATCGGTTAAAGCACTGCATGGCTTAAATTTCCGAGTAATCGCAGCTGGCGACTCGTATAACGATACAACCATGTTGGGTGAAGCGGACCATGGTTTCTTATTTGATGCACCTGCAAATGTGATTGCTGAGTTCCCGCAGTTTCCAGCTATCCATGGCTATGATGCATTAAAAGAAGCAATCCGTTCAGTTTCAAAGCGTAGCATTCCAGCATAAGAGATAAATAATAAAAAAGGCGCTTTAAGCGCCTTTTTTATATGAATGAGTTTTGAACTTAGAATTTATAACCAAGTTTTAAACCATAAGCGATTGCGTTGTTATCATCAAATGAACCAGCAGCTGAATGAGCACCTGTAACAGCATCTGCATCACCTAACCAGAAATATTTTACGCCACCTGCAATAAATGTTTGTGGAGTAGGACTGTATTGAACACCTAAGCCTACGTTCCAGTAACCTTCAGTTGGTCCTAAAGTTGTTACTGGGTTACCTGCGCCAGAGTCCCAACCTACAGAAACGTTACCTGCCCATTTGTCGGTAAGTTTACGGCCTACACCAGCAGTGACAGACCACTGGTCTTCTGAGTAATCTACTAAATTAAAACCATTAGGTTTACCTAATTGAGGTAATAATTGACCAGCTGCTTTTGAAACAATTCCAAATTTATATGGTTGAACTGAAAAGTCTTTCCAGTTTACCCAGCGTACATTGGCGAATGCGACTGTATTTGCCATAATACCTGTTTGGAAATCGAGATTTACAGACTGTGGTGTTGTGATCGTAGTTTTGCCATCAGTTTGAAGTGATGCAAGTTGTTTGCCAATAGCGGCTTGAGTTGCAGGATCAGTAATTCCTAAAGCACCAAATAGAAGTGCTGGGTTGGCAGCAACTAAGTTTACAATAGGAATGTTCTCTTTGATATTTACATCATGATCAATTTCAGAACGATAAGTTAAAGAAGCTTTAAGAGCAATTTCTGGAATCTGATAAGCAACACCTGCTAACCATCCAGCTCCACCAGTTTCTTTAATGTCCGCATCATAGCCATTATATAAGCTATAAGCTGAACCTCTTAAATGAACATTTCCTTTAATAGTTTGGTATACACCACCACCATAAATATTCCAATTTACTGTTGGTTGATAACCAAAAACTAATGCAAGATTCTGAGTATCAACTTCTACAGATGTGCCGCCAGTAATAGTATTACCTAAGCCAGCTTGACCTAATGTTGGACTTAAAGGTGAAGGTAGTAAACGGTCATTTGGATTTGCTACAAAATTATTTTTACCACTATATTCTGAGTCAGATCCGAATGGTTGATCGTAAAGTAAACCAAAAGAGAATTTATCAGTGAGTTGTAGTTTTAATGCTGCGCTAGGGAAATAGTAGTCATTTGCCATATCTCCTGTTGCATTTCCAGAAGTATCTTTACCTGATACATCAGGATCTAAAGCGGAAATACCAGCTTCAAAGTAGTTACCAGGCTGCAAAAATGCAGACATTGATTGTCCAGAGCGATCCAATGCTGCTGCAAAAACCCCAGTTGCAGGCAGCGTTGCTAAAATCATTGCAGTGCTCAGATGTTTTAATTTCATTTTAATCTTTCCTTGAACTTCAAGACATTTTTTTAAAAGTAACAGAGTTAAACCGTTTAAACTGTGTTGCCTTCAAAGCTTCTAATTACAACTTATAAAAGCTTTGATAACTCCATGTAACAAAAATAGCATAATTACAATAAGAGTAAATCTGTTATATGAACTGAGGAGTACTCACTTTTTATACAAATTGTGCCAATAATGGATGAAATATGAAGGAATATTTTTATTGTTAAATTATTTTAATTAATTGATATTTATATTTTTTATATATTAGTAAAGGCATTTATTTTAGTGACCTTTTTGTCACAAATCCAAGAAAAATGGTCAAAGATTTTTTTGTAAAAATATGAATTAATCGATTATGAAATGAGTAATAGTTGTCATTTTTAGTTGATAAGTCTAGTTTCTCTACATCTGTATATTATTGATTAACTTTTATATTCTTAATTTTATAAAAAAGTTTAGCTTAATTTTTTTACCATTTGATCTATTTTTTAAACGAATTTAGATTTCTATTTGAAAGTTATGAGCAAGAAAATAACCGAAAATAATAAGCTAAATTCGGTTATTTAATTTTTAGAGCTCAAACATAGTATTAGAGTGGATATAATTTTTCATCAAATTGCTCAAGCTTAGGAAATTTTAGTGGTTCAAGCTGGTCCAAGTGCGAGAGATAAATCTCATAGTCTTCAAGAACGCTTTCTCGTGCTTCTTGACTAATGTAGGGTACATGGTAGGCAATGAATGGCGGTAAAACTTCAAAACCGGCATATGCCAAAGTACCACGTTGAATCGGTGATAAATAATTTTCAATTGGGCCGTGAATTGAGTTCTCTCCAAACATGTGTGTTCTACCACCGAGTGTTAAGCATAACATCGCTTTTTTTCCAGACATTCCCCCATGGTTATAAAACCGCTTACCCCCATAAAAAAGTCCAGAGACGAAAACACGATCAATCCAGCCCTTTAAAATTGCTGGAACAGATGTCCAATAAAGGGGGAAATTTAAAATAACTAAATCAGCTTTTTTTACTTTTTCAATTTCTGCTTGAATATCAGGAGCTAGAAGTTGATTTTTGCTGGCATTTCTTTGCTCTAATGCGTAGTTAAAATAATCAGGTTGGTTAAGCTCCAAAAAATCCTGTTTGGATGCAACGGGGTTAAATTGCATTGCATATAAATCTGAAACCTCTACTGTGTGCCCTAATTTTTCTAAGGTTTGCTTGGCTGTACTTTTTAGAGCAGTGGTAAAAGACTGTGGTTCTGGATGAGCATGGATAATCAGAATGTTCATAAGGCGACCTGTGTTCTTTTCAGAAATTGTGCTGTCTCGTGCAATTCAGCAGATTTTGTTTTGAATAACTATGCATCAATTTAAAAGCATGGCATAGTTCATGAACTGACAGTTTTTACCATTTCACGCCATTTTATTTTGCTCATTGGGTTGCTTATGAATCCAGAATTACCCGGAACTTATATTAACTTATTAGTCGAGACTGTTAAGCGATGGGGTGTCTCTGGTGAGCAACTTTTAGATGGAAGTGGAATAGCTTTAGACCAATTAAAAAAGCCTTATTGGTATGTTGAGTTCAACATCTTAAATCAGCTTATTGAACGGGCCATTGAGTTATGCAAAGAGCCAGCACTAGCAGGGTATTTAGCTTTAAGCATGACGGCTTCATGTTATGGTTCAGTCGGAATGGCCGCCATAGTTTCTCCAAATTTAGGAGAAGCACTGAAAATACTTGAACAATTCATTGGTTCACGTTGTAAGGTTTTTAAACCGGAATTAAAACAAGAAAATAATAATGCATGTTGGTCAATTCATCAGCCAGTTGATGCATTTCAGTTGAGTTCAAATGCCAACATTTTTTTGTTAGTTGGTTTTGTTCAAATTGCAAAAAAATTAACAGGACTTTCTCATTTAGGAAAAGTTGAATTACAAATACCAGAACTGATAGGTTTTGCCGAAATAAGTCATCAACTGGCGGTCACTTGTTTATTTAATCAAAAGGGTAATCGCTGGATATTTCCAAAAGAGTATTTAGCACAACCTGTATTAACGGCGGACTCAATGCTAGCGCCGTTGTTAAATGCACAATGTAAGCGGGATATAGAGAAATTAAAGTTAAAAAGTGGCTGGAAAGGGCAAGTCAAAGAAGTTGCTGAAAAATTGCTTTTGAATGGGGAGATTAAGGCATTGAAAGTTGGGCAAGTTGCTCAAATCATGAATATGTCAGAGCGAACCCTGCAACGCTATTTAGCTCTTGATCACACTAGTTTTACCTTTTTGGTGGACTCACTGAAAAAAGAGCATGCTCAGAAACTTTTAGCTCAAAATAACATGTCGATTGAAAAAGTGGCTTTAATGCTGGGTTATGCCGAGACTTCTCACTTTACCCGTGCATTTAAGCGCTGGATGGGTGTTACGCCTAAATATTTCCAAACCAAACATAAGATGGATGTTTTAAGTTAAAAGGCCATAAATTTATGGCCTTTTATTTATCATATGAATTAATTAAGTAGATTGTGCTGGCTTAGATGATAGTGATTCAATTACTTCAAAATAGCTAGGTGGTGCCGGAACATGACCGCGGTCTCTTAATAGTCGATGCATGCGCGGCAATTTGAAGTAGGGCACCGAAGCCATTAGGTGGTGTTCCATATGGTAATTGACATGAATAGGGGCTACAAAGCTTCTAGCAATCCAACCTGCACGTGTTGTACGGGTATTAGTTAAAGCGGTATTGCTCGTTTGCATCCCTGCGTGTTCGGCCATTGAGCGAATTCTTAAAAATAATGGAAATGGTGTTAAATACGCTAAAGGCCATAACCAATAAAAACGTTGCTGCCCAAACGCCTTTAAAACACCATAAAGAGCAACATTTGTTGCAATGGCGCCGCTACTATTTTTGATAAGACTTTCGGCATAGTCAACGAAATCTTTATTGCTTCGATCTAACCAAACCTGATCATTTGCAACGGTCCATTTCATTAAATCGAGATCCATTAACACTCGACCAAAGCTAAACTTTAATCCTGTCATACCCGTTAAGTCGCGTAAGAATTTACGAGCAAGAGATTTTTTACTTACTGGAAAACCAGAAACTAAAGAAAGGTCTGGGTCATCTGGAGTAGACGTTTTTGCATGATGACGAACATGATGTACGCGATATTTTTGTAGATCATTCCAGATGGGACGGGCGCATAGCCATTCACCTACAAAGTCATTTATTTTTTTATTTTTGAACAAGCTTTTATGCGATGCATCATGCATCAAAATCGCTAGGCATAACTGGCGACCCGCCAATATTGCTAAGGCAAGCATACAAGCAAGTAATTTGCCCCAGCTAGGTAAGTAATCCCACATCATGATTAAACTAGCAAATGTTCCGCCAATAACAGCCCATGTACTTGCAACAGCCCAAGCACCATATGCATCTGAGGGTTGTGTGAGTTCCTGTATTTCTTCTCTGCTAAAGAGATCGGTCACACTGACTTGTGCATTCATTTTTATTCTCCCAAATCAGATTTTGGTATCCATATTTTATATTACCAATATAATCATAAAATTTTAAAAAGTGTAATATTTATTTGTAAAAAAATAAATCGCTCTTTAATGGGCTAATTCATTTTCATAAAGTTTCTGCCAAAGTTTTTGTCCAATCGAATCGAGCTGCTGAACATTTTGAGCAAACTGATTGCGGGCATGTTCGTTAACAAATGGAGGGGGCAGCAGCGGATCATTCATGAGTAAGGTAATCGTTTCACGTCCTAATAATAAAGCTTGAGTGGCGGCCTCGTTTAAGGATAAATTTTTATAATTCAAAAGCCATTCTTGGATATCTTGACTATACATCTCATAATTTTCTTCAAGCTGCTTGGTATCCCATAAAGAAGGAATTAACGAAACTGTTTTTGAGTCAAATTTTTGAATAATAGAAATTTTGGCTTCATTTTCAAGGCCCGCTAAAGTGAGTTCTTCACATGTTTTTTCAAAACTATAGGCTAAATTGTCTGGGCGTATATAAATACCAGTTTCGAGCTCTCTAAAGCCAAATTGATGTAAAGCGTGTTCTCTCTTTTTTAAAGCAGTCCGATCTATACGCCCTAATGTCCCCGTAAATACTGCCAGATAATGCTGTTGCCATTCTTTGGTCTGTTTAATGCCATTTTTACGATTCAAAATGACTTTTGCCCAGTCTTTGGTTGATGGCGAAAGTTGATAAATACCGCGCTCGACGCTTTCTATCATGCCTTCATTTAATAGCCGAGTCGTAGCAACACGAATACCGTTGTCACTCATATTAAAAAGTTTAGCGGCGATCAATATTTGTTTAATGGTGAGCTGAGGATAAGCGGAGGAAAGAAATAAATCGATAATAAGATGACGTGCATTAATTTTGGTATTTTTCATTCAGATAGAATTTTTGATATGAGTTGCATGTAATAAAAATAATATCATGTTTTTGTAATGTCTTTTTAAGATCATTTTTAGAGTCAATAAGCGTAAAAATCTTAGCTATAGAATGAGAAATTTTGTAGTTCTTAAGCAAGTTCATCTTTTTACGATAGTTAACCTAAGATTGTCATGATGATGTGATACATTATTCCCCTTTAAATAAACCGCCTTTTGCTAAGGGCAATAACCACAAATGCTAGAAATGATCTGATATTGGGCATGAACTAGGCCAAAATTATGGTTTATACATGATATAAAACAAATTTTTAGACTTTTCTGGTGATTAACTTTTTGAGCAAGTGATGGAAAATTTTGAAGTTATAAAAGCACTGTTTTTAGGCTTTGTCGAAGGCTTAACTGAATTTTTACCAATCTCGAGTACAGGCCATTTAATTTTATTTGGTCATATTATCGATTTCCATTCAGACGGCGGTCGTGTATTTGAGGTCGTAATCCAGTTGGGTGCTATTTTGGCAGTGTGCTGGTTATACCGACAAAAAATTGTTAACTTGATTAAAGGCTTCTTTAGTGGTGATGTGGAATCACGTCATTTTGCTATTAGTGTGCTTATTGCTTTCTTCCCCGCAGTTATTATTGGGGTTTTGGCAGTAGACTTTATTAAAAGTGTTTTATTCAGTCCAATTGTGGTGGCGATTGCTTTAATTGTCGGTGCTCTTATTATTTTCTGGGTTGAATCTAGACAATTTGAACATAAGACACTCGATGCAACCAAAATTACTTTTAAACAAGCACTTTTAGTCGGACTTGCTCAATGTGTTGCCATGATTCCAGGAACTTCACGTTCAGGTGCAACAATTGTGGGCGGAATGTTTGCTGGCTTGTCACGTAAAGCTGCTACAGAATTCTCTTTCTTCCTTGCTATGCCAACCATGTTGGGTGCTGCAACTTTTGACTTGGTTAAAAATGCTGATGTACTGACCGCCGATAATATGATTAATATTGGGGTAGGTTTTGTTGCTGCTTTTATTGCCGCGTTGTTTGTTGTAAAAGCATTGGTTCTATTTGTAGAGCGTCATACGTTACGCGTATTTGCTTGGTATCGAATTGCACTCGGTGTAATTATTTTAATTGCAGCAATGTTCTTTAATTTATCGGCTTAAATAATCTGATGAAGTGAAAAACCTAGAATGTTCTAGGTTTTTTTATGCCTAAAAATTGATTTGAATTGCCTATTTATACAAAGTAAACGTAAGACAGATGTTTTCATTTTAGGTTCATTGTTATATTGATTATTAGATTACTTCTCACAATAAAACTATGCCGCAAAAACATCTTACAGAACATTTGGTCGATGCATTTTTGCACTTGGCTCCAGCAGAAGGACTCTATCCTACTTTTATCTCTAACATCACTTTGATGCGTGTAGATCATTCCACACCACCTGTTGCCGTGCTGCAAGAACCCTCAATTGTTTTAGTGATACAGGGATTAAAGCGAGGATATATTGGTAAAGAAATCTTTCAATTTCAACAAGGGCAGTGCTTATTCATCTCAATTGCAATACCTTTTGATTGCGATACTGTTGTTGAAAATAATGAACCCATGTTGGCGATTGCAATAAAATTTGAACCACAAATGATGGCTGATCTCATTACTAAAATGGATAAACAGCAACAAGTGATTACTGAAGATGCTCACTCGGAAGATTTAAAATTAAGCTGTGGGCTTAGAGTGATTGACATGAATACCACCATTTCTGAGGTTGCTCTCAGATTGCTCAATTTACTTCGCTCTAAACAAGATACTTTTATATTGGGTGAGCAAGTCAAAAGAGAATTGGTTTATCGTGTGGTGCAGGCCTCAGGTGGCAATCTAGTCGAGAGTTTATCGGCTATAGCAAGTCGAAATGGCGTGATTTACACCATTTGTGAAATTATTCAGCGTGATTATTATCATAACTTAACGGTTCAAGAGTTGGCGAAACAAGCGGGCATGAGCATATCGCTTTTTCATCAGACTTTTAAAAAGGTGACGAATTATTCGCCTTTACAGTACATCAAAATTACTCGGTTACATAAGGCACGTGAGTTAATCATGAACAATAAAATGGGTGTAGCAGAAGCCGCCTATGAGGTGGGTTATGTCAGTGCTTCACAATTTAGCCGAGAATTTAAGCGACTGTTTGGCGTTCCACCCAAGTCCTCAATTATTTAACGTAGATTAGTATTTTGAAATATAAATCAAACATGGAGCATTTTATGACCCTTCCAACAACCATGAAAATTATTGAAATTACGGCTCCGGGTGGACCTGAGGTTCTAAAAGTTCAAGATGCTAGTCTTCCATTACCTCAAGCAAATGAAGTCTTAATTGAGGTAAAGGCTGCTGGAATTAACCGTCCTGACGTTTTACAGCGTATGGGTTTATATCCAATGCCTAAAGGTGTTACTCAAATACCCGGACTTGAAGTCGCTGGTGTCGTGGTTGCTGTAGGTGAACAAGTAGATCAATTCAAGGTTGGAGATAAAGTTTGTGCTCTAACAAATGGCGGTGGTTATGCTGAGTACTGTGCGGTAACTGCAACTCAAGTATTGCCAATACCTGAAAATTTATCATTTACTCAAGCTGCTGCTATTCCGGAAACATTTTTTACGGTTTGGGCAAATTTATTTGATATTGGCCGTTTAAAGAAAGATGAAACCGCACTGATTCATGGTGGGGCAAGTGGTATTGGAACCACAGCTTTAGCGATTTGCCAAGCTTTAGGAATTAAAACTTTTGCTACGGTTGGTAGTGAAGATAAAGTTGAAGCACTCTCTAGTTTCACCACAGCAATTAACTATAAAACCCAAGATTTTGAGCAAGAAGTTTTGAAACATACTCAAGATCAAGGTGTTGATGTCATTTTGGACATTGTGGGTGGTTCTTATTTCACGAAAAATTTAAATCTATTAAAACGTGATGGCCGACTTGTCATTATTGGTTTTATGGGTGGTCGAATCGCAAAAGAATTTGATTTACAAAAACTGATTTTAAAACGTGCCACAATTACGGGTTCAACGATGCGAGCACGTAATAGCCAAGAAAAAGCCGAGATTGCACAATCTTTGCATGAGCATGTATGGCCGCTCTTGGCACAAGGTAAATGTTTACCGCAAATCTATAAAACGTATGCTTTTTCAGATGTACAAAGTGCTCACGCATGTATGGAACAAGGTGATCATATTGGAAAGATCGTTTTAGAAATGAATGCGTAACGCTGTAATCATTGAAGTTTGGGCGAACGACAGGTTCGCCTAAACTGAATTTTATAATTCTAGATTCTGCCTATTTCTCTATAAAAATTGCCAAATTCTATTGGCAGATTGCACCAGTTCCATAACTTCACCTATAAATTGAGTAAGAAATAAAAATTGGTTCTTACCTTATTATTTCTTTCCATACTGATGAAAAAGGATAGTAACAATGAATACCGCAAATATTGATGATAAAAATCCTACTCCAGATTTGGCTGAAGATAATGCCTTTTTCCCATCACCTTATTCACTAAGTCAATATACTGCTCCTAAAACCGATTACGACGGCACGACTTATTCAACGCCGTATGCGGGCAATAAAAAAGTTTTAATGATTGCAACTGATGAGCGTTACATTCAGATGCAAAACGGTAAGTTCTTTTCAACAGGCAACCATCCTGTAGAAATGCTTTTACCGATGTTTCATTTAGATAATGCAGGCTTTGAAATTGATGTTGCGACACTTTCTGGGAACCCTGCCAAACTTGAAATGTGGGCAATGCCAAAGCAAGAACAAGTTGTATTAGACACCTTTCAGAAATATGCAGACAAATTAAAAAATCCATTAAAGCTAACTGATATTTTAGAAAATGCAGTAGGGGAAAACTCACCATATGCGGCTGTATTCATTCCGGGTGGGCATGGCGTATTAGCTAAAATTCCACATAGCCTTGAGGTGAAAAAAGTTCTTAAATGGGCGGTTGAACAAGATAAATTTATTATTACCTTATGCCATGGTCCAGCTTCATTACTTGCTGCGGCAGTAGATGAACAGCCAGAAAACTATATTTTTAAAGGCTATCAAATTTGTGTATTCCCAGATTCATTAGACAAGGGAGCAAATATTGATATTGGTTATATGCCTGGAGCTTTACCTTGGCTAGTTGGTGAAAACCTTGAAAAACTCGGTGTAGAAATTTTAAATAAGGGCATTACAGGTCAATGTCATAGAGACCGTAAATTGCTAACTGGTGATAGTCCGCTTGCTTCTAATAATTTAGGAAAACTTGCAGCTGAAACATTGTTGGCTGAAGTGAAAGACTGAGTACACAGGTTTTATGGAAATAGGACTTTTTATTAAGTCCTATTTTTTATAATAAATAATGTGTTAGGTAGAAATTTAAAAATTATAAGTGATGTAAAATCAGCATACTAAGTAAGAAATAGGAGAATATTAAAATGATAAAAATAGAAGATATAAATCTACTTGAGCAAGGGTATAAGATGGTATTTGATTTAAGGTCATCTTCTTCAATCTTAATGGATGAAAATTATATCAAAAATATACAGCAAACTACTTTGGATAAGGGAACAACTATGGGGCTTAAGGGCGACAATGGTTTATATGCAACAGCTGAATGGTGGGGAAATATCAAAAATGGCAATATAGAAACTTATTGTGTTAAAGGAGTAATAGTTGGGATTAATGAGGAAAATCCTTTTATAGAGGGGAATACAATGATTACAATTAAAGTAAATAGAACTAATAAAGAAATTTTTCAAGATATAGTTTTTACTAGTAAAAGAGAAAAAAATATTAGTGAAGAGCTTTACAAAGCTGGAAATGAGATAGTATCCATTTATATTCTTGATAAATTAAAAGAAGATGATGTTTGGAATTGGCTGGTAGAGGAAAAGTATGGTGTTTCTCCATTACTCAATAGAGTTTATATTAAGGGTGGGGGTGAAAATATTTTATATTAATGAATTATAGGAATTTAATATGAATGAGGATAAGATTAATATTATAGCCTATAATTACGTAGGTTATATTAAATTAAATAAAGATATTATTTTTCCTGCTAATGGGAATGGAAATGATATTATTTATAACCAAAGTGGAATTAATAGGAGAGTTTTTTCTGGATATGTTAGCTTTCCCGAAGTTGAAAAGAACACTTTATTTTATATGAAAGCTTTTTTGCTTACTCTTACTGTAGATATACCTTGTAAGGAAGAAATTCATTCTTTAATTAAAATATTTTCATATTGTGAAAATCACTCTTCATTAATTGAAAAATTATCATTAGGGCTAACATCTAATTCAAAAGGCCTTGTTTTTAATGGGCTTAAAGAAATAATAGGTGATTTTTACTTATTAGAAAAAATTGATGACTTGTTTTTCTATGATGGAAGAGAGGAATTATACAATAATTTTTTAAAAAATGATAAATAATTTAGATAGTTATAAAATATAAAATGGATAAGGATTAAATAAAATGATAGAGAATTGTGCACTGATTAATCAAGGATATAAATTGATTTTTGATTTAAAAATATGGTTGGAGAAAAATGGGGAGGATGAGATGAGATCTACACATGCTTTGACTCTGGATAGCACTACTAATAGTGGTTTAAGTGGAGTGTATGGTTTATATGGAACAAGTGAGTGGTGGGATAATATTGAAAAAGGTAATATTGAAACATATATTGTAAGGGGGTAATAGTTGATCTTAATAAAGGGAATGTTTTTGTTGATGACAATACAATGATAACTATTGAGTCAGATAATACTGAAGAAGAGATATATGAAGGAGTAGTATTTACGAATGAAAATTTGAAGAAAGAGTATAGTCATCTTTATTCTATAGGAAATAAAATAGTTGTTTTTTATATATTAGATGAGTTGAAGGATAAAGATACTTGGAATCCTTTAATTCAAAGTAAATTGGGTGTTTTGCCTATAACAAGTAAGATTTATATTAAAGAGGAGAGTTAATTTTTTATCATTGCCTCTGTAAGTAATTTTGAAAATTATAGTAAATATATAGGCTATAACTAATTTTTAAAATTGTTAAGGGGAGTTCTGATTAAGGAGATTTAATAAATATAAATAGATTTTTGAATATGGTGGTAAGTATCACTAAATATAAATTTTAAGATTAAGGGATAATATTATAAAAAAACTGTGGTGATGGAGGTGGCTGGTAATGACGAATTTGTATAGCTTACTATTTATACCAGTGTTAGTGGCATGCTCTGGTACAGTTGATTTACTTGTTTCTGGTAATGCTAATAGCGGAATTATATTTCAGCTATCTAAAAGTGATGCCAAAAAGCTTGATAATGGTTTTCGATTTTATGTGATGGATAATAGTGCTGTTCCTGCTGGTGTATTGAAAGAAACAGTGTGGGAGATTAAGATAAGCAGGGAAATAAGTTGGTTTAATTTTAAAAATGATTATGCCTATAAATGGACTTATGGAGTTAAACCAAGTGGATTTAAAGAGATTATAAAACCCAAGCAGCTAAAGTTAAATACTCAATATTATTATTCGATTGATGGTGGGGGAGGCTATCATGGTTCTGGTTGTTTTTATTTAAATGAGAACAAAATGGTTATAAATAGTAAGAGCTGCTAAATAAATTTAGTAGTAGGGCAAGAGGTAGGAAGTGAAAGAAACTTATCTTTTAATATATACAAGATATAAATTACTAATATTTACGGTATATACCTTAATTTCTGCTTTTGGATTATTTTTGCAATATATCAACGAAGTTTTATCTATATCTTCTGTTTTAGTTATAGTTTCATCAACTTTTTTTTGCTTATATGCTTGGTTTAATGGAACTTTTACCTTTGTATTTGCTATAGATGTTAATAGTAGTACAGGCGAGGTTTATAGAAGATGGTGGGTAATTCTTTTTAGCTCTTTGTTCTATGTGTATACTTTAATTGATCCTTTTCTATAATCATTACTAGCATATCTATTTGGTAGATTATATGTGCGCCCTGCGGGACTCGAACCCACGTCGGTCACTTAGGAGGCAACTGCTCTATCCAGTTAAGCTAAGGGCGCATAATTTTATGATTATAAACAAAAAAGCTATTGTGAAGGCAATGGCTTTTTTACGTTTTAGTTAATAAAACTTTTGCCAGAGTGGCCAATAAAGATAAAGTTGAACCATTCAACGGTTTCAAACACTTATATCTGTAGAAAAACAGTTTAGAAAGCTAAAAAATCACAAAAAATTCATGTTGATCTTTCTATGATCTGAAGCAAAACACGAAAACATTCAAGGCAAGCAATCGGGTAAGTGAAGCTATTACCGAAAGGTTGTTTGTTAAAGAATCAGATTTGGCTACAGCATAATTTAAAAGGGCATAACATGAAAAAAATTGATGAGCAGGACTTATCTAGAATTATTGAAATGGCATGGGAAGATCGAACCCCATTTGAAGCAATTGAGCGAGAGTATGGCTTAAGTGAAAGCGAAATTATTCGTTTAATGAGATACAACCTGAAAACTAATAGTTTTAAACTCTGGCGCAAACGTATGGCAGGGCGTAAAACCAAGCATCAGCAATTACGTTCACCAGAAGTTGAACGAGCTTACTGTTCTCGTCAGTATAAATATGCTTAAGACAATCAAATATAATCAACTGAAATACAACTGATTCAACAATGAAGAGTAGTGTTGAATCAGTTAAAACAATCGCGTGAAATATTTACTTATTTGAGCGAGCCTGTCGTTTACATCTTTCAGAGCAATATTTTACTTCTTCCCAGCAACGCTCCCATTTCTTTCGCCAGTTAAAAGGGCGTTGACAATAGACACATATTTTCTGGGGTAGATGCTGTTTTTTCATGATCTTAAAGCTCATCAAGTTGATGAATAAGTAACTTTGCATGCTTCATGACAGAAGCTTTATCTTTCATACGATCAAGGTTTTTGTAGACCATAGCCATTCTCGGATTCTGACGAAATATGGCCTCATGCTGGCTCATAAAATACCAATACAAGCTGTTAAATGGACAACTGTCTGATTCAGTTTTGGTTTTGACGTTATATGTACAGTGCTGACAATAATTTGACATTTTATGTATGTAATTACCTGATGCAGCATAGGGTTTACTTGCCATGATGCCGCCATCAGCATACATGGCCATGCCTAATGTATTTGGTAATTCGACCCATTCATAAGCATCTACATAGACAGCTAAATACCATTCGCAAATTTCTGATGGGTTTACTCCTGCTAAAAGCGCAAAGTTGCCTGTAATCATTAAACGCTGAATATGGTGAGCATAGCCATGTTCAAAGGTATTTCTGAAACACTCGGCCATACATGCCATTTTTGTATCACCCGTCCAGTAATATTGTGGCAGCGGCGTGGTGGCATGAAGGGTATTTTGATCGCTATAGTCAGGCATACACAACCAATAGATTCCACGCACATATTCCCGCCATCCTAATATCTGACGAATAAATCCTTCTACTGCATTTAAGGGGGCCTGTCCGTTGTAATAGGCTGTTTGAGCAGCGTTGCACACCTCTTGTGGCAATAACAATCCACAATTTAAATAAGGCGAGAGCAGACTATGAAACATAAAATCTGATCCATAAACCATAGCATCTTGATAATCGCCAAAGTGGGGTAGGTTGTTAGAAATAAAATGGTCTAAAGCAAGTAAGGCATTTTGACGGGTTGTTGCCCATAGAAAGGAATTGAGATTGCCGATATGTTGAGAAAATTCTTTCTTGACCAGTTGAATAACATCTATATCAATTTGATCATGCTTAAAGGTTAATTTTGCTGGCAAAGGTGGATTGCCTGACCACGCTTTTCGATTGGCTTGATCAAAGTTCCATTGCCCGCCTACGGGTTGTTGGTCATGCATTAAATAGTGAGTTTGCTTGCGCATTTCTCGGTAAAAGTATTCCATCCTTAGCGTTTTATATTTGTTTGCCCATTGCTTGAATTGTTCTACGGCACAAAAGAAGCGATCATCTTCTAAACAAATAACAGGTAGTTTTAGTGAGTTAGACCATGAAGTATCGATTTCATGCTGTAAGCGATACTCACCACATTGGGTAACGACGAGAGCATTCGCGAAGAAGTGTTGCTGCTGCAAAGCAATAAAGTCGACTAACTTTTTTATATGACTTTCGCGCTTAAATGTGTGATAAAGGATTTTCCAGCCCTGTGCTTTTAATTCTTTTGCAAAGTGTCGCATTGCACTAAAAATCAGCACTATTTTTTGTGGATGATGAGCAACATAAGATGTTTCCTCAAGTACTTCAGCCATCAAAATAATGTCTTCATTTTGGTTTAAATATTTGAGCGTTGCGAGTTGGTGATTTAATTGATCACCTAGAATTAAACCAAATCGCATATTTTTGCTTCATGAGATGGAACTAAAACTAGTCTAAATTTTCAGAGATCAATTTTATGTGAAGCAGTGCTTCTAAGTTCATCAATAGTCACTTAACTATAAAATCATAGATATAACTTAAAAGCATAACGAGTGTGAATAAAATGTGATTTTAATCAAAAAGATACAAATTAAATAAATTGAAGGTGTTTGCTAATATGCGTAAGATTTTTGAAAAATATGTTTTAAGTCTGATCCTTTTGAAGAAGCTATAGAGGCCGTCGAAAGGTTCTTCACTCGAGTATATAAATGGATACCAACAACCTTCCTATTGCTTATATTTTTCAGCAACAACAACTTTTGGTTGATGCAGATTTTAATCTACCTTACCTTAAACAGCAGGAACATGATTTACATATACAATCAGATCCTCAAGTAATAGCAAGAGATTTCCAAGAAGGTGAACCTATACCAAATGGATATCAGTTCATACCTATTCGCCAACTCTTGCAGTATTGGACTAAACCGCAGTTTGAACAGGCAAGTCGTGCTTTTCAGTTACTAGAGTGGCGTCGTAATCATCAGTTTTGTAGCCGTTGCGGACATAAAACCCAGCAGCATAAGACTGAATATTCTATGACTTGTCCAGCATGTAATTTTAGTCAATATCCTAGAGTTAACCCTTGTGTGATTACTATCATTACGCGTGGAGAGAACGAGATTTTGCTGGCTAAAAATGCCAGAAATACAACCCAGATGTATAGTTTAATCGCAGGCTTTGTAGAGGTAGGGGAAACACTAGAAGATGCTGTTCGACGTGAAACATTAGAAGAAGTCGGATTGAAAATTAAGAATATTCAATATTTAGCGAGCCAACCATGGCCATTTCCGAGTAACTTAATGTTGGCCTTTAAAGCCGAATATGAAGCGGGCGAAATTGAAATTCAGGAGAAAGAACTTAGCGATGCTCAGTTTTTCAAATTTGATCAATTACCTGAAATTCCATTTAAGGGCAGTATTGCTCATGCAATGATAATGCACATTATTCATGGCAAGCCTGTAGCTGATGATACGAAACAGTGGCTCTAAACAGACATCCAGGTATGATTTTAACCTTATAGTCTTAAATAAAAAAAGCCACTGTCTAGACAATGGCTTTTTTTATTTATTTATTCTTCAGGATTCTCAATGGAATCTAACTTTTTAGGATTTAAATAGTCAAAAAGTACGAGCATTGCCGTAATCCAAATAGGGATCATCATTACTGACTCTTTGAAGCCTTGAGTCCACATAATATAGAGAACCACAGCAATAAACGCTAAAACTAAATAATTACTAAATGGCGACCATAACGCTGGAAAAGATGTCTTAATATTCGCGTGCTTAACAAAGCGTCTATACTTCAAATGTGTAATTGATATCATTGCCCAGTTTAGAACAAGTGCACCAACCACAACATACATAAGATGTCCAAGGGCATCTTCAGGTACAAAGTAGTTTAAAAGAACACAACCAAAGATTAATAAAGCAGAAAGCAGAACAGCGGGAATAGGAACCCCCTGTTTATTGGTTTTTGCAAAAACTTTTGGTGCATTCCCTTGTTGAGCGAGACTGTAGAGCATACGGCTATTTGCAAACATCCCACTGTTATAAACAGAGAGGGCAGCAGTTAAGATAATAAAGTTCAGTAAGTGTGCAGCCCAACCAATTCCCATTTGGCTAAAAATCATAACAAATGGACTTTTGTCGAGACCGCCAAGATCTAATTGGTTCCATGGCACTAATGAAAGTAAGATTGCCAATGAACCGATATAGAAAATCAAGATACGGAAAACGACTTGGTTAATTGCTTTTGGAATGGTTTTTTTCGGATCTTTCGCTTCTGCTGCGGCCATACCAATCAGCTCAATACCACCAAAGGCGAACATCAAGAAAGCCAACATATAGAACAGGCCACTAAAGCCATTTGGAAAAAATCCACCATGAGACCAAAGGTTACTAAATGAAATGCTTGAACCTACATCTGCTGTAAATAGCAAATAAAGCCCAAACACAATCATAGAGATAACCGCAGCAACTTTAATAATAGCGAGCCAGAATTCGGACTCTCCATAAAATTTGACGTTGGTTAAGTTAATTGCCGTAATTACGACAAAGAAAAATAAGACAGAAGTCCACGCTGGAATATGAGGCCACCAATAATTAATATATTTGGCTACCGCGGTGAGCTCACTCATCGCCACCAGAACGTAGAGTATCCAATAGTTCCATCCGGTTAAAAATCCGGGAAATTTCCCCCAATATTTATACGCAAAATGGCTGAACGATCCTGCAACAGGTTCTTCAACAATCATTTCTCCCAAGTGACGCATAATCAAAAACGCGATTAAGCCGCCAATGGCATATCCTAAAATAATGGATGGTCCCGCAGATTGAATCACTTGCGCCGAGCCTAAAAATAATCCGGTACCAATTGCTCCACCCATAGCAATTAATTGGATATGTCGATTTTTTAGTCCTCGTTGCAGTGTAGAAGATTCGTTGGTCAAAGGTCTTCACTCACAATGAATAAGTAAATTATTCTAATAGATGGAGTTATTTTAGCCTAGACTACAAATTAATAAGCTGTGACTGAAAAGTAATATTAAAATATATTTAAAATCATTGGTTTACTTTTAATATTTCAATATAGAGTGAAAAGTGCTCTAAAAAATATAATTTCATATAGACTTTTTTTCATAGATTTTGCTTAGATTAAGTCATTGCAAGCATATTGCTAAATTCTCAAAATATGCTCGCGTCAATACGATTGATGTATAAAGCAGATTACTATCTCTTGGCCTTAAAACAATTTAAGATGCAGAGAAGGGTAAACAAGAATGCTTGTTTTGATATAGAAGAACATAATAGTAAGGATAACAGTTGATATGAGCTCAGTACCGCAAATTAAAATTCCAGCAACTTATATGCGTGGTGGAACTAGTAAAGGTGTCTTTTTTAAGCTTGATGATTTGCCAGAAAAAGCCCAAGTTGCAGGACAAGCAAGAGATCAGCTCTTACTACGTGTTATTGGTAGCCCAGACCCTTATGGAAAACAAATTGATGGGATGGGCGGAGCCACTTCGAGTACCAGCAAAACAGTTATTCTCGCTAAAAGTACTCAGCCAGATCATGATGTTGATTATTTGTTTGGTCAGGTTTCAATTGATCAGGCTTTTGTAGACTGGAGTGGTAACTGCGGAAATTTGACTGCTGCGGTTGGTTCTTTTGCGATTTCAAATGGCTTGGTAGATGCAGATCGTATTCCAGAAAATGGCTTATGCACGGTTCGAATCTGGCAAAAAAATATTCAAAAAACCATTATTGCACATGTACCTATCACCAATGGTCAAGTTCAAGAAACTGGTGATTTCGAACTCGATGGCGTGACATTTCCTGCTGCTGAAGTTCAAATTGAGTTTTTAGATCCAGCCGATGATGGCGAAGAAGGCGGCGATATGTTCCCGACAGGGAATATTGTTGATGAATTAGATGTTCCTGATCTTGGTCGTTTCCAAGCGACTTTTATTAATGCCGGAATTCCAACCATTTTCTTAAATGCAGAAGATTTGGGTTATCAAGGTACTGAATTACAAGATCATATTAATAGTGATGCAGCTGCACTGGCACGCTTTGAAAAAATTCGTGCGTATGGTGCGGTACAGATGGGTTTAATTAAAGATATTTCAGAAGCGGTTGCACGTCAGCACACACCAAAAATTGCTTTTGTTTCTAAACCGAAAAACTACACGGCATCGAGCGGTAAGAGTGTTTCAGAGAGTGATGTTGATTTATTGGTTCGTGCTTTGTCGATGGGTAAACTACACCATGCGATGATGGGAACAGCGGCCGTGGCGATTGGCACGGCAGCCGCTATTCCGGGTACTTTAGTAAATTTAGCTGCGGGCGGTGGTGAGCGTGAAGCGGTACGTTTTGGTCATCCATCTGGAACATTACGTGTTGGTGCTCAAGCGGAACTTATTAACGATCAATGGGTCGTTAAAAAAGCCATTATGAGCCGTAGCGCACGTGTGTTAATGGAAGGTTGGGTACGCGTCCCAGGTGACAGCTTCTAAAAGTCGTTAAATAAGAAAAAGCCTCTCAATCATGTAGAGGCTTTTTTTACGTTTGCCTTCAAAAACTCATCACCCACTTTTCACAGTGAATCGTGTATGATGTAGCGCATGAATGCTTCATTACATTCAATAAAATTTCTCTACTGATTTTATCGAGGCGACTGTGTCATCACTCTCTCAAGTTAATGCGGATGTTTTAAAACAAGCTCAACAACGTATTCAACAAGACTTATTGACGACACTGGCCGCGTTCTCAATTCCAGAGCCTTTAAAAAGTGCAGTACACCATGCAGTCATGCTTGGTGGAAAACGTGTGCGTCCAGCTTTGTGTTATGCCACTGCTTCTTTACAGCCAAATCCAAATTTTGCGGCGGCTCGCCGTGCGGCGGTTGCTGTAGAGTTAATTCATTGTTATTCGCTAGCGCACGATGACTTACCTTGTATGGACAATGATTTATTGCGTCGTGGTCAGCCGACGTGTCATGTTGCATTTGGTGAAGATACTGCTTTACTCGCAGGCGATATTTTACAATCAATGGCTTTTGAGGTTTTAGGTAGTCGTTTGTTCGATGAGCAAGGGCAGGGCACCGATGCTGCAATTGTATTAAAACAAATTCAGATTTTAGCTACAGCTACTTCTAAAATGGTCTCTGGACAGGTTTTAGATTTACAATCTGAAGGCAAGCAAATTACTCAAGACGAACTTGAAAATATCCATCGTAATAAAACTGGTGCGCTTATTCAGGCTGCAATTATGATGGGTGCAGTCACTATTTTCTCTGGAACAGATCAAGCAATTCCAAAATTGCGCCAATATGGGCAGACCATTGGACTGGCTTTTCAAGTATTAGACGATATTCTCGATATTACTTCGAGTACTGAAGCTTTGGGTAAAACTGCTGGTAAAGATGAGCAAGTTCAAAAATCAACATACCCAGCTTTAATGGGGCTTGAGCAAGCACAGATTTATGCTAAAGAATTGCATGATCAAGCTTTTGAAGCCTTAGCTCATTTTGGTGACAATGCAAAAGAATTGGTTGATATCTCACAATTCCTTTTAGCACGTACCAACTAATAAAAAATTAAATTAATAATCCTGCTTATATTCATATTCAATGAATAAAGGAGATAAGAATGAATGGTGACCAACTCCATCAAAAAGCAATTGAAATTGCGAGAAATCTTCCATTCAGCCAACAGACCCACCCATTTGGGCCAGAGTATGAAGTTTTTAAAATCTTAGAAAAAATATTCATCCTGACAACGGAAGTGGCAGGCGTCAAAATGATTAATGTCAAATGTGACCCTTATAAAAGTCAGGAATATCAGGAGCTTTATTCATTTATTATTCCGGGTTATCACATGAATAAAAAACACTGGATTTCGATTACGCCGCATAGGAATTTAACAAGCGATTTACTTCAAGACTTAATTCATGATTCTTATGATTTGGTCGTAAAGAAGCTACCATTGAAAGATCAGAAAAGACTAAAAAACAAATAATATAAAACATAAAAAAACGGCGACATTATAATAGTCACCGTTTTGATTTCAATTACCTATTTGAAGTAATGAAATTAATTATGCTTTCCCATAATACCGCGAATTGTATTCAAGACATCAGCAGGTAAAACCACAGTTTTGGCATTACTTGATTTCGCCATATCTTGCATTGCTTTAACATATTGTTCACCCAAAAGGTAAGCAACTGGAATCTCTTTATCACCGACTGCGCTGGTCACCATTGAAATCGCTTTTTGAGATGCTTCAGCTAAAACAACTTGAGCTTCTGCGTCACGACGTGATGCTTCTAAACGACCTTCTGCACTTAAAATAGCAGCCTGTTTTTCACCATCTGCTTTAGTGACAGCCGCACGACGTTGACGTTCTGCAGCAGCCTGTTCTTCCATAGCAGCTTGCATGGTATGAGAAGGTTGGATGTCCTGAATTTCAACTGTTTTTAAGGTGATGCCCCAATCCGAAATATCATCAGAAATAGCGGCTTTTAATTTAGCTTTAATATGATCGCGTGAAGACAATGCATCATCTAGATCCATTTCACCAACAATAGAGCGTAATGAGGTTTGTACAAGGTTTTGAATAGCCCATGTATAGTTTTCAATACCATATACTGCTTTTTCCGGTGTAGTTAAATTAATATAGGCTACAGCATTCATAAGCAATACAGCGTTATCACGTGTAATGACTTCCTGTGATGGAATATCGAGCACAATATCTTTCGTGGTAATTTTATAAGCCACTTCATCTACATAGGGAATAACAAAATTAAGCCCTGGATTTAGCGTAGAATGGTACTTACCTAAACGCTGAACAATCCATTTATAGCCCTGAGGAACAATACGGACCCCTTTAAAAATGGTAACAGCAACAAAAGCCAAAAAGGCTAAAACAATAATAGTACCGACTGGCATAAAATACCCTCTCTTTATCTTTAATGTTTATGAAGTACCGTGGGTTTGAACAATTAAGTCATTACCCGAAATATCAATAACTCTAACTCGATCGCCCACTTTAACAGGAGTGGTGCTCCGACAATTCCACTCATCGGCCCCTAAAATAGGCATTGGAAAGCGAACAATAATTTGATCATGGTCTAGACCAGTTTGAATCACCATTCCAATTTGACCAATCGTTGCTTCACGGGGTAATCCCGCTTTAGTTTTATCAATCGATAAGGGTTTAATAAATTTGAACCAAAGAATGGTGCATAGCACTGATAGTATTATCCACAATACAATTTGTGTTGTGAGGCTAATATCTGGAAATAACCAATAGAGAATGCACACCATAATGGCGGCAATACCAAACCAGAGTGCAGCAAAGGCAGGGAGGATCAGTTCAGAAAGAATAAGTAAGATACCCAATACAAACCAATGCCAAGGTTGTACAACGAACTCCATAGATCTGCTCTTTTATATATATTTATGTGAGTAAAAGTGACTCAATATCACTTTTACCACTGTAGCAGATGATGGGAAATGTGGATAGAAAAAAACCACCCCAATTAGAATTTAGAGCGTGGTGCTGGCTTAAATGCTGCTGGAGATTTTTTGAAGGTTGCAATCGCACTCTCAATTTGGCGAATTTGAGCTTGAGCAGCTTTTTCACCTTCCAAAATTGCCTGATTACTTGATTTGAGGTCAAGTGTACCTAAATGACCCACTTTAGGCTGAATCACAACATTGGCTTGCTTGAGTTCTTCATTAATACTTTGTTGACCCATAATATTAATGGTTTGATCTAGTAATCCCCACATATTGGCTGGGCGATTACCTGCCGGACGCGCAGAAATATCAACCGCAATCACAATATCAGCTCCCATATCACGAGCTGTTTTAACAGGAATTGGACTCACCAATCCGCCATCTACATATTTTTGATTACCAATAGTTGCTGGTACAAACACATTTGGAATACTGCAAGAGGCGCGTACTGCTTGGCCTGCATTACCTTTAATAAAGTCTGCCTTTTGACCATTATCAAGACGAGTTGCCACAGCCGCAAAACGGATTGGGAATTTCTCAATCGGTTTATTGCCAACATTACGGTTAACGTAGTCTTGTAACTTTTGCCCGAGAATAATGCCTTGACGGTTAAGCGTTAAATCACGGATATCAGACTCTTGTAATTTCAGAGCCAGACTTTGCAATTGATAAGGTGTTTGTCCACTCGCGTAAATACTTCCAACAAAGCTACCAGCGCTGGTACCTGTTACAATTTTAGGCTTAATTCCATGAGACTCTAAAACCTTGATCACACCAATATGTGAAAATCCTTTTGCTCCACCGCCACCTAAAGCAAGCGCAATTACAGGTTCACGGGCTTTAATTGAGGTAGTCGGCGTTGGTGTTTTGCTAAATTTATCACAGCCAAAGAGTGCTAGAGAGATAAATCCAATACTGGCAAATTGAGCAATTTTCATCTTTAAAAATAATCTATGTCGAGATAAATTAAGAGGGGTCATAAGACCAGATTCGATCAATTTTTGCTAGGTTTTTTTCACTAGATTTTGTAAAGGTTCCGCAAGCCAATTACGGTTTTTTGGGGAGATTTTCCCTTCATAGCGATCAAAAATCTTTTGTAGATCTTCATCATAATTTCCACTTGGGTCCAAATGGCCTAAGCAATAAATCGTTTTATGATCATAATCAAAAGAAAACATGACAATAGGAATATTAGCCTTTGCAGCAATATGATAAAAACCACTTTTCATTTTTTTTGCTTTTTTACGTGTGCCTTCGGGTGCCATTCCAATCCAGATTTTGTCATATTTTTGAATAGTAGAAACAACTTGTTCAGTCAGTCCATTTGCTGTATCACGTTTAACCGGAATGACTCCGGCCCAATCTAAAGCTCGTTTAAATGGTGGTTTAAAAAGGGCATCTTTACCTAATACTGTAATTTGGATACCTAATCCGAAAATTGCAAGAAAGCCATACCATCCATCAATATTGGAAGTATGGGGTGAAATAATCGCGACTGCTTTTGGAAAATTAGGAACTTCGCCTTCAATTGTCCAACCTTGCGCTAAAAAAAGTTTTTTAAATAGTGCTCGGCTTAAAGCAGTACCACGTTGGGGTACCAAATCAGGTAAATTAGGGAAATATTGGTCCATATTTTTTTAAATTTTAACTTGTCCTTGTTTTATCTTAGTCTTTTGAAATATATGCTTCATTGGCAAAATGTAAGAACAACATGACATTTGATGTTATTCCTCATTAAAGAAATAAAAAAGTAGGTATATATGTTTCGGCAGCAAAATCTTTATCTTTTGCTATTTTCCTTATATTGGGCACAAGGGCTACCTGTCGGTTTTATGACGCATGCTTTACCTGTTATTTTAAGGGCGCAAGGTGTGTCACTCGCTCATATTGGTGGTTTTGGTCTATTAATGTTGCCTTGGTCAATTAAGATCTTTTGGGCGCCGTGGGTTGACCGACATGCACTTTCCCGTTTAGGGCACTATCGTAGTTGGATTTTACCTACGCAGTTTTTGACGGTAGGTGTGCTGTGTATTTTGTCTTTTTCCCCCATTCAGGCTTTAGATCAGCCTTTTTATTTATTCGCCTTTTTTATTTCGCTTCTTTTAATGAATTTAACAGGAGCAACACAAGATATTGCGACCGATGCTTTGGCCGTCAATTTGTTACAGCATGACCAACAACATTGGGGAAATACATTTCAGGTGATTGGTTCCCGACTCGGTTTTATTGTCGGGGGAGGTGCCGTACTCTGGTGTTTAGACTGGTTAACATGGCAACCCACTTTTTTACTATTAGCGGTCTTGGTGTTTTTAAATACTTTACCCGTTTTATTATTTAAAGAACCTAAACATGCAGCTTATTCAGTTCATCAACTTAAACCTAGCCAGCAAAATTTAGTCATAAAAATTAAAGCCTACTTGAGCTATTTCTCTCAAAATAAAGAGCTTCGTTCTTGGTTAGTTGTACTTATTACTTTTAAAGTAGCAGATGGTTTAGCTGGACCATTACTTAAACCTTTAATGGTCGATATGGGGCTAAGCTTTACTCAAATTGGTGTTTATATCACCATGCTCGGTGCAGTAGCAGCACTGGCAGGGGCAGCAATAGCTGGTGGAGTGCTTAAATACTTTTCGAGATCTACCACTTTAATTATTTTTTCAATATTTAAAATCATGAGTTTAGCGGCTTATGCCTATTTAGCTTATGCTTACGAGCAGAAAATTCAACTCAATGTCTGGGCTATCTATACAATCAATGCTTTAGAGGATGCATTCTCGGCAATGTTGTTGGTGGTTATGTTGACCTTAGTCATGCACTACAGTCGAAAAGAATATGCAGGTACAGATTTCACCTTTCAGGTTTCAGTCATGGCGACTGTGAGTGGGGGGCTTTATAGCTTAAGTGGTGTGTTTGGAGATGCCTTCGGTTATTTCTATTATTTGATAGCTATTGTCATTATTGGCACTGTTACTTTGCTCCCTATTTCTCTCTGGAAACATGCAAAACTACAAGAAAAATAATGTTAACTAAATGAAATAAAGAAATTTAATATCGATTAAGGAATGATCTAGTCATTATCTACTACCTTTGTCTATGTTTCTAAAAATGTATGTTTTTAGCTATTTAAATGCTCTATTAATTGTGCCATCTTGTTTGGGTAGCAAATGGAAGCTAACTGGAGTAAAAATGGATTTCGTTAACAAGAAAAATCATGTGAATCAATTAAAATGGGTAGAAAAATGTTCAAGTAGATTGGATATTAGCCTAAAGTCTAAAAAAGAATAATGAAATAACGATTTAATCATTCTATAAGATAAGAGAGTTGTGTAGGATTCGTTACAACATGAAGTTAGGGTAAAAATCTGTAAGTCAAAGTATGTTTTTTATGTCTTTGGTTATTGGTTTTGGTCTTGCATAACGTTGAAATTGGTTTTGGTTGCGGTAATAAAATTAATGTAACCAAAGTGGAGGAGAGTTGATTTTTTAGCCCCTTAATTTAATGGCGTAAATCAACTTGGCATGGATAGGCAACATAAAATATATTTTTGGAGTTTTTGATGGATCTATTCCTTAATCGTAAATCTTTCGTTGTTAAAAGTTTAGCGCTTACAGTTACAGCTTTAATGATGAGTGGGGCACATGCTGCGACTTCCGACAAAGCGGAAATTCAACAGCTTCGTAAAGAAGTTGAGGCTTTAAAAGCTTTAATTCAACAACAAAGCCAAGTGCAGCAACAACAGCAGCAAGTACAGCAACAACAACAAGTTCAACTCGCTGAAGTTAAGGCGCAACCAATTGCTGCACCAGTTTCACCTTTAGCAGGATTTAAATCTAAAGCTGGCGCTGATGTGAACCTATATGGTTTTGTTCGTGGCGATGCTAACTATATTATTGAAGGTGCGGATAACGACTTTGGTAAAGTAGCTGAATCAAAAGGCGAAGCAACTGATAAAATTCGTGCAACTGCTAAAACAACACGTCTTGGTTTAGATTTTACTGCTCCAGTAAATGATGCCAAAGTCGGTGGTAAACTCGAAGTCGACTTTGCTGGTTCAACAACAGACTCAAACGGTTCATTGCGTGTTCGCCATGCTTATGTAACATATAATAACTGGTTATTTGGTCAAACGACTTCAAACTTCTTGGCTAATCATGCACCAGAAATGATCGATTTCTCGACAAACATTGGTGGTGGTACAACTCGTGTTCCACAAGTACGCTATAACTACAAACTAGGACCAACAACACAATTGTTTGTAGCTGCTGAAAAAGGTGATAGCACTGGTCTTACTGGTAAAAAAGATGCAGATGGTGCTTGGGTAAATGACAGTATTAAATATAGCTTACCAGTACTAACTGCTAAAATTACTCAAGGTTATGCAGATGGTAAGGGTTCTGCTTCAGCTCGTGCATTAGTTGAAAACTATAAATCTAAAGCTGGTAGTGACAACCAAACAGGTTGGGGTGTTGCGGTTGGTACTGACTTTAAAGTATCAGATCCTTTAAAACTCTTTGCTGATGCATCTTATGTTGTAGGTAATAGTAATTATTTATATGGTAGCAACAAGGCTTATACCGTAGTAGATGGTGATATCGAGCAAAATAAATTTGTAGCAGTACAAGTGGGTGGAACATATAAGATCTTACCTAACTTGCGTTCTACACTAGCATATGGTGCTCAATTCGCTGATGATGGTACTGATTATGCTAAAGCCTATGCAGCAGGGAATGAAAAAGTTCAACAAGCATGGCTTAACGTGATTTATACACCAGTTAAACCAATTGATTTAGGTGTTGAATACGTTAACGGTAAGCGTGATACATTTGATGGTAAGTCTTACAAAGATAACCGTGTTGGTTTAATGGCTAAATATAGTTTCTAAGAACAATATTTAGTTAAAAATCAAAAAAGACGAGGTTAAATTTAACCTCTTCTTTTTATTAGAAAAATTTTGAAATAAGTATTTTTTAAGATTTATGTATTAGATCATTTTTTATTTAAGTCATTTTTAAGTTTCAATTTCTACAGTAAAGCATCATAAAAAGATTGTAGTTCCCCCAAGATGCTGAATTTTTTTTCTACCTTAAAAAATAAACAGATTTCACTGTTTATGTTTAATTTCATTATAGCCATTTGGTTAGGTGCAGTTTTAAATATTGGTTTTTATAACAAAGTACATCTTTTAACTCCATATTTTGGAGTAAAGGCTATTCTATTTTTAGCTGCTACAGTGATTATTGTCGTTGCTGCGTATTATGCGCTTTTACAAATTTTAAACTGGAAATGGACGGCCAAACTTTTTGCAATTTTGCTGGTCTTCATTGGTGGTTTTAGCTCTTATTTTGTAAATACTTTAGGTGTAATCATCTCGCCTGATCAGATTCAAAATATGATACAAACAGATGTATCTGAAGTTTCTGATTTAGTTTCATTACGCTTTGGACTTTGGACCGTTTTCTTTGTTGTTTTACCTATTATTTTAATTACTCAAGTAAAGCTTAAAAGAGAAAAAGTATCCCATTTATTGTTGAAAAAAGTCGGTTCAATTATCGCTTCTTTTGCAATTGTTGGTATTCTGCTTTTTACATATTATGTGGATTTTGCAGCAATATTTAGAGAGCATCGTGATTTAAAAGGCATGATTTCTCCTCAAAACACTATTTCTTCTTTAATGTCTTATTATCATAAAAAGGCACCTAAGAAAAATCTTCCTCTTGTGAAATATGGTGAAGATGCTCATCAAGTTCAGGCAGTACAAAAGAACCTGCCTAAATTAATGGTGCTGGTTGTTGGTGAGACAGCTCGTGCGGAAAGTTTTTCACTCAATGGTTATGCCAAAAATACGAATCCAGAGCTTTCTAAACAAGATATTTTGAATTTTTCTCAAGTAAGTTCATGTGGTACAGCAACCGCTGTTTCAGTTCCATGTATGTTCTCTGGCATGCCACGTGTTGACTATGATGAGCAATTAGCAAGTCATCGTGAAGGGTTACTTGATATTGCAAAGCGTGCGGGTTATCAGGTGACTTGGATTGATAACAATTCTGGTTGTAAAGGCGCATGTGATCGGGTTGAGCAATATCAAATTTCAGAAAAGTTAAAGCAAAAATGGTGTAAAGATGGCGAATGCTTTGATGATATTTTAATTGATAGCTTAAATGAATATTTAGCTACTATCCCTAAAGAAGATACACGTCCACGTTTAATTGTTTTACATCAAGTCGGAAGTCATGGCCCAGCTTATTACAAGCGTGCACCTGATGCATATCAACCATTTAAACCGACTTGTGATACTAATGCGATACAGGGCTGCTCTCAAACAGAGTTATTAAATAGTTATGATGACACGATTGTGTATACAGATCATGTGTTAAGTCAGATGATTAATAATTTAAAAGAAGTATCGAAATATCAAACAGGTTTATGGTATTTATCTGATCATGGTGAATCAACTGGTGAACATGGTTTATATTTACATGGTTCACCTTATGCAATCGCACCGAGTCAACAAACACATGTACCAATGATTATGTGGTTCTCTGATAAATGGAAGCAGCACAATCTTGCACAAGTGAGTTGTTTAGGCCAACAAACGAAACAAAAGTTAAGTCAGGATAATTTATTCCCAAGCTTATTAAGTTTGTTAGATGTAAAAACTCAGGTCATCAACCCTCAACTGGATATGCTGCACTCTTGTGCCCATGTGAATTAAAGCGAGCCTAGAACATGACAAAAATCTTGATGATTGAAGATGATTTTATGATTGCAGAGTCAACAATAACGTTGCTGCAATATCATCAATTTGAGGTGGAGTGGGTCAATAATGGCTTAGATGGTCTGGCTCAATTGGCCAAGAATAAGTTTGATATCATTTTATTAGACTTAGGTTTGCCCATGATGGATGGCATGCAGGTTTTAAAGCAAATCCGTCAAAGAGCTGTCACTCCGGTTTTAATTATTTCGGCACGAGACCAGTTACAAAACCGTGTAGATGGATTAAACCACGGGGCAGATGATTACTTAATTAAACCATACGAGTTCGATGAGTTACTTGCCCGTATTCATGCACTATTGCGCCGTACAGGAGTAGAAGCTCAGCTTACGAACCATGAGCAACTTTTACAAAATGGCGATCTGGTTTTAAATGTTGAACAACATATTGCAACCTTTAAAGGTCAGCGGATTGATTTGTCGAACCGTGAATGGGCAATTCTTATTCCTTTAATGAGCCACCCAAATAAAATCTTTTCTAAAGCAAATCTTGAAGATAAGTTATATGATTTTGATAGTGAAGTGACCAGTAATACGATTGAAGTATATGTGCATCACTTGAGAGCTAAACTTGGAAAAGACTTTATTCGAACTATTCGAGGGTTGGGTTACCGTTTAGGGTAATCCTCGCTTCAATTTTGGAACTTTATAAAAGTGCATTATTCATTAAAAAAACGACTGATTTGGGGCACCTCAATTTTCAGTGTCATCTTAGGTTGTATATTAATTTTTAGTGCTTATAAGGTTGCACTTCAAGAAGTTGATGAAATTTTAGATACTCAAATGCAGTATTTAGCAGAACGAACAGCTGAATACCCATTGAAAACGGTAAGTAGTAAGTTTGATTTTCATAAGACTTATCATGAAGAAGATCTATTTGTAGATATTTGGGCCTATAAAGATCAGGCTCATTTATCTCACCATTTACATCTGTTGGTTGCACCAGTTACACAAGCTGGTTTTTATTCACATAAAACCAGCCAAGGTGTAGTGCGAACTTATATTTTACCTTTAAAAGATTACCAGATTCAGGTCAGTCAACAAGAGCGGGTTCGTGAAGCTTTTGCTTGGGAACTTGCTGGAAGTATGTTCATTCCATATTTAATTATTTTGCCATTTGCGATTTTTGCTCTAGCAGCAATTATCCGTCGAGGGCTAAAGCCAATAGATGACTTTAAAAATGAACTAACTCATCGTGATTCGGAAGAACTGACACCCATTGAAGTTGCAGACTACCCTCAAGAGTTATTGCCAACTATTGATGAAATGAACCGTTTATTTGAGCGTATATCAAAGGCTCAAATGGAACAGAAACAGTTTATTGCCGATGCTGCACATGAACTTCGAACCCCAGTTACAGCTCTAAATTTGCAAACGAAAATTCTAATTAGTCAGCTTCCTGAACACGAGTCTTTGCAAAATTTGAGTAAAGGATTAGCACGTATTCAGCATTTGGTCACACAGCTCTTGGCTTTGGCTAAGCAAGATGTCTCTTTAAGTGTGATTGAACCGACCAAAACTTTTCAGCTTAATGATGTCGCTTTAAATTGTGTTGAACAGCTGGTTAATTTAGCTATGCAAAAAGATATTGACCTAGGTTTTGTCCGTAATGAACCAATTGAAATGCATAGTATTGAGCCAACAGTACACTCAATTATTTTTAACTTAATTGATAATGCAATCAAATACACGCCTCATGAAGGAATGATTAATATTTCAGTCTTTAATGCTACAGATGGCGATGCATGTATACAAATTGAAGATAGCGGTGCAGGGATTGACCCTGAACATTACGATAAAGTTTTAAAACGTTTTTATCGTGTACACCACCACCTTGAAGTGGGTAGTGGCTTAGGTTTATCAATTGTTGACCGAGCGACTCAGCGTTTAGGTGGAACTTTGACGCTAGATCGAAGCTTAGAGCTTGGTGGACTCTCTGTTTTAGTTAAACTGCCAAAAGCTCTACATATTCATGAAGCAAGAACTTGATTTAAGCAAGTTCTTGTTTGATTCGTTTTTCAAATTCAAAGCGGTGAATACAAATTCTATAAAATAAGATATTCACTGCCCAAACCACCCAACCAGTCCATAAATTGTGGCTAAGGAAATGGGCGCCACGCATCATTTGTCCCCAGCCCATTAGAAAGCCTAAGATAATACCCGCGATGAGATAAAAATAGGCACGTTTAGGTTGCTCAAGGCGATAAACAAAAAAGCCTGTCATTAAAATAAAGCCTGCACTTGCGTGACCACCTGGAAAGCAATGACCATGCGTAGAGGTAAAGTCCCACACATAACTTAAAGCAGTCGGATGAACCATATTCCAAGGGCAAGCATGAGCAGATTGTGATTTTAATAAGCCAACTATACCGCTACCAATCATGCTCACAAAAAACATATAGCCATATTGCCAGCGATAAAGCTTCAATTTTTCTACTTTGAATGACGCGATCCACAGAAATAAAAAGATCACATAAACAGTGGTAATGATTTGTTTTAAGATTTCATGGTTAACCCTGACAAGGTACCAATTGTCTCGATTAAAGAAATGACCCGTTGAATCCATCCAAGGGTGAATGAAGTACATATCAATGTTCCCACCCACTGGAAATATGAATAAAAGTATAAAAAAACTAAGGGCAAGAAAAATAAGCTGAAGTTGAAAAAATTGTTTTTGTTGATTCATTGCCATGCAACATCAATTTGAATGTGAGTTGAAGGCATTACATAAAATAAAACTTAAATTGTTCTTAAACTAAATTTAATTTCGTGATCAAAATGATGAATGGATATATCCATTCACAACCTGTTGAGCATAAGAAGTTTAAAGTTTTTGCAAATTATTTGGATAGTAATCAATAGGGAACAGGTTTTGTGAATGGAAATGGTTTTGGTCTTGCGTAGCTTTAGACGCTACTCATGCCGAAACAAAAGTAACGTAATTGACTGATATTATTTGCTATTACAGAGGAAAAGACTCTGTCATGCCTACACAGAATTAAAACATACCTTCTTCAGAGTTTGCAGAAATTTTGTGAATGGATAAATCTGCACCCCTAAACTCATCTTCTTGAGATAAACGAATGCCAATAGTTGCTTTAAGTAAACCATAAACAATAAAGCCGCCAGCGAGCGCAATAGCAATCGCAAGTACTGTACCAATGAGCTGTGAAGCAAAAGATACACCGCCTAAACCACCAAGCCATTTTTGACCAAATAAACCCACTGCAATACCACCAAATGCGCCGCATACGCCATGTAAAGGCCATACACCCAACACATCATCAACCTTAAGCTTGTTTTGTGTGTAGGTAAATAGGTACACAAACATTGCACCAGCTGCACCACCAATAACAAGCGCACTGACTGGATGAACAATGTCAGAACCCGCACAGATTGCAACTAAGCCTGCAAGTGGGCCGTTGTGTAAGAAACCAGGGTCATTTTTCCCAATCGCATTTGCTGTAATGGTGCCGCCGACCATTGCCATGAGGGAGTTAATGGCAACTAGACCAGAAATTGCATCAACACGTTGCGCACTCATCACGTTAAAGCCAAACCAGCCTACAATTAAAATCCATGAACCAAGCGCCAAAAATGGAATAGAAGATGGCGGATGAGCACTTACACGACCATCCTTCTTATAACGACCAGAACGTGCACCCAATAAAATCACGGCAGCAAGTGCAATCCAACCACCCATAGCATGCACTACGACTGAACCTGCAAAGTCATGAAAAGCTGCACCAAAAGTTGCTTCTAACCATTTTTGCAAACCGTAGTTACCATTCCAGACCATGCCTTCAAAAAATGGATAAACCAGCGCGACTAGAGCGAGTGTCGCAATTGCTTGTGAACGCATTTTGGCGCGTTCAGCAATACCTCCCGAAATAATGGCAGGAATTGCCGCAGCAAACGTCAGTAAAAAGAAGCAACGCATTAAGTTGTAGCCATGATCACTTGCGAGGCTTGTACCATCATGGAAGAAATGCTGACCATAGGAAATGTAGTAGCCAACAAAGAAATATGCGATTGCAGAGAGGGCAAAGTCAGTCAGAATTTTACTCAGTGCGTTCACCTGATTTTTATGGCGAACCGTACCAAGTTCCAAGAATGCAAAACCTGCGTGCATGGCAAGAACCAAAACTGCACCAAGTAATAAGAAAAATAGATCTACATTTTGCATAGCATGCTCGAAAAAAGTGCTAAATTCCATTTTGGAACAAATCTGGGTCTGTAAATTGCACCAAAATAGATTTAAGGAATCTAAAAACCTAAGTTTGTCGAAACAAACTCAATTGCATAAAAGTGAATATGCAATAAGTGCACCAATTTGAATTAGAAAAGTGGTTTTTGGCGATAAATGGTGCGCCGATTTGGTCAGTATGGGGCAGTAATAGCGCTTTTTACGTTAAAAGTCATCTAATGCGCTTAAAAATTGACCTGAAAAAGTTCGTTATCGAATTCTTAAAAATTATCCCTAATCATTTAATAATCTGACCAAACCGATTGGGCAACTTCAATAAATGCCTTTACGGCTGGACTGATGTGTTTTTTGTTTTTTACTGCAAGACCAATAGAACGTTTAAGGTTCGGTTTAAAAGGGCGCTTAATTACATTTGGATAAAGTGAAAGTAACTCTTTGGTAATCACCATATCAGACACAATAGACACCCCTAATTGATTGTGAACCATGCTGACGATACTCAGAATTTGTGAAACATAAAATTTGATGTCTGGTTTCACATTAAAGTTTTTTAAAATTAATTCGACCTGATGTCGACTACCAGCCATCGTCATAATAAAAGGGCAGTTTTCTAGCTGTGCTGGATCAATGTAGAGCTGCTCTGCGAGTGGGTAACTATTTGGAATTAGGGCAACAAAACGGTCTTCAATTAAGGGGAATGTATCAAAACGCTCATCTGGCATAATCAAAAAACCAACTTCTATGCGCCGTTCTAATAACCATTGAGCAACTTCTTTATCTTCACCTTCATCAATATAAATTTCGATTTTAGGGTAGCGTTGCCGAAAGGTTTCTAAGATTTCAGGCAATAAATAAATAGAGGATGAAGCCCCAAAAGATCCGATACGTAATGTGCCTTCATTTAAACCGTGGATTGCAGCCACTTCTTTTTCTAAGGTATCGGAAATACTCAATAACTCTTTTACATGCGTAAGAAGCTGCTGACCTGTCATAGTCAGCTCAATATTACTCTGGGATCTTGAAATTAGGTTAATGCCCCATTGTTGTTCTAATGATTTAAGCGCATGAGAAACAGCCGACTGTGAAATTCCCAGCTTTTCTGCTGTAGCAGTAAAGCTTTTTAGTTCAGCAATGAGTGCAAAAATTTCAAGCTGGGTAAATGTCATGTTGTATTTGTTATGAGTAAAAACTCATTTTATCATGAGTTTTCATTAACTTTAATATATGAGTAAGCCAAGGTCATTGCCGAAAAAAGCAAGCCTCAACAAAACTCGAGTAAAGAAATGAATAGCATTGTTTTATCTCTTTTTCCTTTAGTTGCATTAATTGCATCAGGATACCTGTTTAAAAAATATCGTTTTTTTAGCAATGAGTTTTGGGCGGGGGCAGAGAAGCTGAATTACTATATTTTATTTCCCGCTTTGCTTTTCAGTACGCTATCGACCGCGAAAATTGACTTACAAAGTTTGAGTACAGCCATTATTGCGATGTTGATTGTGGTTTTTGCAGTGACTGCCTTTTTATACATACTTCGAATGTTTTGGCACATACCACCTGCACGTTTTGGTGTGCATGTACAAAGTATGGTTCGCTTTAATACCTATATTGGTTTGGCTTTAGTGACTTCACTTTTTAAAAGTGAAGGAATGGCAATTCTGGCAATTTTATTGGCGCTTTGCATTCCACTTGTGAATATTATTTCAGTGCTCGCTCTAACCTCTAAAGAACACATGGCAATTAAACCTGTTTTGATTGCTCTTCTTAAAAACCCTTTAATTGCATCGTGTGTGGTCGGGGCAGCAGTCAATGCACTTCATATCCCAATTTGGGAAGGCTTTACTCAGTTTATTAAGCTTTTTTCAGTGTCAAGTTTGCCACTAGGATTGTTATGTGTTGGCGCAGCTTTACAGTTTATGCAAATTAAAAAAGACATTGTGGTATTGGCGGCAGATACTTTTGCTCGACTTTTAGCAGTACCTGCTTTGGCTTATATGGTCTGCATGTGGTTTGATTTACCAAGTTTGCAAACACAAATTTTAGTCATTTTCTTTGCGCTACCGACTGCTTCTGCTTCATACATTTTAACCAAAGTTTTGGGGGGCGATAGTCAGCTCATGGCAGCCGTAATTAGCTTTCAAACCTTATGCGCCGCCGTGACTTTACCATTAGTGATTTGGTGGATTTCTTAAGATATAAACTTTAGTTAAGTCGCATTCTATTTTCTGAAAATTAATAAGCTGATTCTGACTTAAGGAATCCTTTGCTACCTTCCTCATCTGATTATTGCTACACTTTTTTCTTTTTCAGGTGGATGAATATGTCCTTTGATCTCAAAGTCAGCTTGCGGCAAAGGTCTGAACCGTCTGCACAGCAGAAAAAACTGAATCGCCTGATTGATAAAATAGAGCAGCAAAAAGTTAGCCTGAGTACATGGCAAAATGCACAAGCTGAGATTCAACAGCACATACGGCAAAAACTGATGCCTGTGTATGGCGATTTGCATGAGGTTTTATTTCAGCAGTTGGATCAACTTTGGAATATGTTGCATAGCCATGAGTTTTCCAAAGCGGATATGCAACAACTAGATGAAAAAATTGCCCAGCTTGCACAAATGTTGAAGCGCTCCAAAATGCTATCTGCTGAACAGTTGGAGTTAGTGAAGCAAATCGATACCTTTTATCAGCAACATACACAAGAGTTAGTAAAAAAGAATAAAAAAGTGCAGCCAATAAAATCTGAGTATGAAGAAAGTGCTGAGCAAAGTGCAGAACTTGAAGAAGACTTTGAACAATATGCGGCCGAGCAACAACAAGCGCGAGAACAAGCCAAACAGCAAAGACAGCAACAAAAACGTGAACAAGCCGAGCAAATGGCAGCGCAGTCACTCAAAACAGTCTATTTAAAAATTGCCGCGATGATTCACCCAGACCGTGAGCGAGATGAAACAAAAAAAGAAGAAAAAACTGAGTTATTCCAACAGGCAAGTCAGGCCTATGAAAAGCAGGATTTGTTTTATTTACTCAAACTCCAGTTACAGCTTGAACAGAATAAAGGGCTAGGTGCTAAAGAGCTATCTGCTGAGCAGTTGCGGTTTTATAAACTGGCTTTAGATGCACAAAGTCAGCAGCTTGAAAGCCAAATTGATGAGATTTTAGATTCTTTTCAGCTAGCGAAGAATTTGAAAGCAGAGCATGTACATATTAGTGATGTTTATAAAGCTGTAGATGCTGATTGTGCTGAGCTAAAGCAGCAGTTGAAGTGGGAGAAGGAACGCTTAAAGCATATGAAAAAAGTGAGTGGGGTAGAGATATTGTTGGGACATGGGGTGCTTTAAAACTTTATCCCCTTCTCTTTTTAAGGAGAAGGGAATTTTATTGGCTAAATACTAATTTGAGAACGAAATTAAAATAGTGTTTATCTAGCTATTTTATAAGAGCGTTGAGTTTTTGATTTAATATAACTATTTGCTTCTTGAAGTTTGATTTCCAAAGCTTTGAAAGATTTTTCTAAAAGGTTTTCAGAAAGCATTACTTGTCTAACTTGCATAGTTAATGAATCATCAATTTCAAAATCAGAAATAGAAAATTGGTCACTACATAAAACTTCTAAAGATGATACATTATCAGTTTTATGGATCATTAGAAGAAACAAATATTGAATAATTAAATTATGAACATACGCATGATTTTTATCATAGTTGAAATCAAGTAAAATGATAATTTTATTGGTATTTGGTTCTTTATCATTTACTATATAGATACTTTGTAAAAAGCTTTGTATTCCTTTTTCTTTATATTTAATATCGTCAAAAAAATTGATAATTGACGGGGTTACAAGAAATTTATAATAGTTTAATTTATCTAATTCACTTAAAAATTTAAGCTCTACTTCAAATTTACTATAGTTTTCATAGTTAAACATATCTTTATAAAATTTTTCTAAAAATTCAGGAGCGAAACTTTTTAATAAATTGGCAACAAAGAATTCTTGTATACTTTTGTGAATAAAACTATATTCATTTCCATCTTTTAAAATCAAGCAAATATTTTTCGTGAGTTCAGAAATAATATCATTATAGTCAAACTTTAATTCCAATAATTTACAAGCTTCACTAAGTCCTTCTGCAAAATATTGCTTATCGAAAGAGATCTTATTGCCATTATTTTTCGTATAAAAACAAAATTCCTGAAATATATCTTCTAATTCTGATTGGGTGGCTTCAACATATCTTGATCTTTCAAATGGTAGTTTTAAATAATCATGTCTATTCATTAAAACATCAAAAATATCTCTATAAAACTCAGATATTGATAAGGCTATTTGAAGCTTTGTCTGATATGTCATGACAAATAAAGTAATCATAAGCGGTGTTTTAAGAAGTTCTCTTAAACCAACAGCACTTTCATTAATTTTTTGTACTAGCTGTTTTGATATATCTAAATCATTAGTTAATTTTTGAATAAATCCGGATTTATCTTGTTCATCGTAAGGAGCTAGCGTAAGAGATAAAAAATGAGGGCTATGTTGAAGTGCATTATATGGGCGACTAGAACAAATTATTTTCATTTTTGGAAACTTAATTGACCATTGTTCCAGTTGGGTAATTACGCTTGGTATAATTTCTTTATTTAATTCATCAAATCCATCTAAAAATAAAGAAATTTTGCCACTTTGAGCAAGATCATCAAAGTTTGATTTTGTAATATTAATTTCTAAAATATCACTAAGATATGTGCATAGAACTTCTGTTAAACTTTCTGTTTTTTGGATAGCTCTTAATTCAATAAAAATAGGCAGAGAATATTTTGATATAATTTCACTTAGAGTCAAATGTCTCATTAGCATGGATTTACCATGTCCAACAGTTCCTTCAATAATAATATTTTCTTGAATATTAACCTCTCTAATATTATTGAAGGTTTTTATAGTTTCATCAGGTAGTATTACTTTTGCTGGGTAATAAAACTCCGAAATATGTTGTGGTTTTTTACAGTCATAAATTGTACGGATCATTAAAATTTTATTAATTTTATAAAATATTTTGTCAGATGCTGTTTCTATGTTGATAGAAGCTAGAAAAGATCTCCCTTTTGTTGTACTCAAACTATATAAGTCTTTACATATTTCTGTAATGAGTGGTCTAAGGATTAGAGCTCCATATGCCATTGAGACAGGTTCAGCCATAATATATTGATCCATTAGTGTTTTAATTGTTTATATTTATACTATAAAAATCCCCTCATTTGAGGGGATTTTTTGAATCAAATTACTGCATTAAAGCGCAGCAATCTGCTCCATATTCGCTTTAACTTTTTCTAACTGAGCAGCAAACTCAGCAAGCTTCGCTTTTTCACCTTCAACAACCGCTGCTGGTGCTTTAGACACAAAGCCTTCGTTTGCAAGTTTGCCCGCGATTTGGTCGTGTTGCTTTTGGATTTTATCCAAGTCTTTTTGCAAACGAGCAAGCTCAGCTTTAGGGTCGATTAAACCTTTCATTGGTACAAATACCGATGCATGGCTAACAACGCTAGAGCAAGACAAAGGTGGCTCTTGGTCTTTATTCAAGAACTCAATGCTTTCAACTTTAGCCAATGCTTTGAACAATGCTTCAATACGAATGATTTGTTCACGTTCAGCGTCAGAGGTATTTTGAAGTAATACTGGTAACAAGCGCGCATTACCTAAGCCTAACTCACCACGAATGTTGCGTACTGCACCAATCAAACCTTGAAGCCATTGCATATCTGCTTCAGCTTGTTCATTGATTTTTGCTTGCTCAGGAATAGGGTACTGAGCAGTCATAATCGTTGGGCCACCTTGACCAAGCATTGGTGCAAGCGTTTGCCAGATTTCTTCTGTCAAATATGGCATTAACGGATGAGCCAAACGTAAAGAAGCTTCCATTACAGCAAGCAATACACGGCGTACTTCAGCTTTACGCTCTTCTGAAACTTCTGCATCGTTTAGAACTGGTTTAGTTAACTCAACGTACCAGTCACAGTATTCATTCCAAATAAAGTCGTAAATCGCTTGAGCAGCAAGGTCTAAACGATACGTTGCAAACGCTTGATGTACAGCAGCTTCAGCTTTTTGCAGACGGCTCATAATCCATTGTTCTGGAAGTTCCCAAAGATCAGGGCGAGCTTCTTGACCAACAGTTTGACCTTCAACATTCATCAGAACGAAACGAGTTGCGTTCCAGATTTTGTTACAGAAGTTACGGTAGCCTTCAACACGTTTTAAGTCGAACTTGATGTCACGACCAGTGTTTGCAAGTGCACAGAACGTGAAACGTACTGCGTCAGTACCATAAGCATTAATACCTTCTGGGAACTCTTTGCGCGTTGATTTTTCAATCTTCGCTGCATCTTTCGGGTTCATTAGGCCAGTCGTACGTTTTGCAACTAAGCTTTCTAAGTCAATACCGTCAATCAAGTCTAATGGGTCAAGTACGTTACCTTTAGACTTAGACATTTTTTGACCTTCACCATCACGTACTAAGCCGTGAACGTAAACAGTCTTAAATGGAACCTGAGATGAGCCATCTTCATTTTTCATGAAGTGCAGGGTCATCATGATCATGCGGGCAACCCAGAAGAAAATGATGTCAAAACCCGTCACCAACACATCTGTTGGGTGGAAAGTTTTTAAGAAATCATTTGCTGCATCTTTTTGTGCATCGCCAGTCCAACCTAAAGTTGAGAATGTCCAAAGTGCAGATGAGAACCATGTATCAAGAACGTCTTCGTCTTGTTTAAGTTCAATGTCAGCCGCGATGTTGTTTTTCGCGCGGACTTCTTCTTCGTTACGGCCAACATAGATGTTACCATTTGCATCGTACCAAGCTGGAATACGGTGACCCCACCAAAGCTGACGTGAAATACACCAGTCTTGAATGTCACGCATCCACGCCATGTACATGTTGCTATATTGTTCTGGAACAAACTTAATACGGCCATCTTGAACTGCTTCAATTGCAGGCTCAGCAAGCGGAGCAATTTTTACGTACCATTGGTCAGTTAATAATGGCTCAATGATCACGCCTGAACGGTCACCGCGTGGCGCTTTTAAGTCATACGGTTGGATTTGATCTAACCAGCCTTCAGCTTCAGCTTGAGCAACTAATTTTTTACGTGCTTCAAAACGCTCTAAACCAGCATAGTCTGCAGGTGCAGTAATGGTTTTAGAAATTTGTTCGCCAGCTTTTGCAATATATTCAAACTCACCTAAAACTTCGGCATTTTTGTTGAAGATATTAATGATTGGCAAGCTATTACGTTTACCTAGGTCATAGTCATTGAAGTCGTGAGCAGGCGTGATTTTTACACAGCCAGTACCGAAGTCTTTTTCAACGTAGTCGTCAGCAACGATCGGAATTAAACGACCAGTAATTGGCAATACAATGTTTTTACCAACAAGGTGTGCATAACGCTCATCTTCAGGGTGAACAGCAACCGCAGTATCACCAAGTAAAGTTTCAGGACGAGTTGTTGCAACGACTAAATAGTCTTTGCCATCTTGAGTTTTAACTGATTTGTCTTCAAAGAAATATTTAAAGTGCCAAAGTGAGCCTTTTTCTTCTTTGCTTTCCACTTCAAGGTCAGAAAGAGCGGTTTGAAGTTTAGGGTCCCAGTTTACAAGACGTTTACCACGGTAAATTAAACCGTCTTCGTGTAAACGAACGAATACTTCTTTAACTGCGTTTGATAAACCTGCGTCCATCGTGAAACGTTCACGTGACCAGTCTACAGATGAACCTAAGCGACGAATTTGTTTCGTAATTGTGCCGCCAGATTGTTCTTTCCATTCCCAAACTTTTTCGATGAACTTATCACGGCCTAAGTCATGACGAGTCACACCTTGTAAGCCAAGTTGACGCTCAACAACCATTTGCGTTGCAATACCAGCATGGTCAGTACCCGGTTGCCACAAAGTGTTTTTACCCATCATACGGTTATAACGGGTGAGGGCATCCATAATGGCATTGTTAAAGCCATGGCCCATGTGCAAACTACCTGTGACGTTTGGTGGTGGAATCATGATACAGAATGATTCACCGTGACCAGAAGGTTTGAAGTAACCTTGTTCTTCCCACGTTTGGTACCACTTCTTTTCGATCTCGGTTGGATCGTATGTGGTCGCAATATTTTGAGCGGTTTGAGCGTCAGTCATAGTAGCTTAGATCGAATATGCATAAAAAATTGCACCTATTGTAGCAAAAAAATGCCTCGAAATTAATGTGCTGAAAACAGATAAACGGTTTTGTATTTTTTTCAAAAAACGGTAGATTTATGAAAGATGGATCACAATTTAATCGTGTAGACACACGGCACAAAAATTACAAATGAATTGAAAAGGATGTTGCTCATGAGTTATGAAGTTTTTTTGAAAATTTCCGATTCAACTTATACCCAATTCGAGACCATTCGACAGAAATTGCATGATGGGGTAAGTCAAAGTCAGGCAAAACCTTTAGGCGATGTACTCTCTGATCTTTCTTGTGAAATTATTGAGCAGGTTTTTTCTGTGCTTTTACAGTCAGGAAGTTCAACCATGTCGCCAAAACAACAAGCTGAGTCTGAAAAAGTTATTCAGCAAGTTTTAGAGACTTTTCGAAAATATATGCCTTGGTCAGTTTCATTTTTTGGAAATGAGCGTCTTTTACCTTTAGTTGATTACATGACATCTCTAATGAAAGAACAGGGCCAACAAGTTTATATTACTTACCCAGTTACCCTACAACTCGTACAACAAGCTCAAAACCTTACACAGCAAATTCGTGACGGTAATATGCAAAGTATTACGGCTGCATTTGAGACGCTTATAGAAATTGTGGATTTAGGCGTAACAAGTCTAGTACGTGAACCTAAAAAGCGTTTAAAATTTAATTTAGTTGTCGATAAAACTCTTAACGGAGTCATCAACATGACGACGCATTTGGGCTATAAACGTTTGGAAAAGTTAGGGACACAGGTCGATCAGACCACAGCAACTCATTATATCAACCACTTTTTGGCCTTCATGCATCAAGCAGCATAATTTAAAAAGATAACAGGAACATAAAGCATGGCCAAACTTGATACTTTGCAAAATAAAGTGGTATGGATTACGGGAGCATCTTCTGGTCTGGGTAAGGCCTTAGCAGGTGAGTTGGCTTTGCAAGGGGCCGAAGTAATTTTGACCTCGCGTCGTTTTGAAGAATTAGAAGAAGTTCGTGTTGGTTTGTTAAACGCTGACCGTCATTTGTCAGTGGTTGCTGATATTACTGATGAAAAGCAAGTAAACGAAGCTTATAAGCAGATTTTAAAAGCGAAAGGCCGTATTGATTGGCTTATCAATAATGCTGGCTTAAGCCAACGTGCTTTAATTAAAGACACGACAATGGCAACCGAACGGGCCATTATGGAAGTCGACTATTTCTCTCAAGTCGCACTCACCAAAACCGTCCTACCAACTATGTTAAAACAGAAGTCTGGCCGAGTTGTATTTGTGTCGAGTGTAGCAGGTTTATTAGGGACTCAGTACCGTGCAAGCTACTCTGCTGCTAAAGCGGCAATTCACATGTGGGCAAATAGTTTACGTGCTGAAGTCTCTGATCAAGGTGTTGAGGTGTCAGTTATTTTCCCAGGCTTTGTAAAAACTAACGTTTCTTTCAATGCGCTAAATGGTGCTGGGCAACCTCAAGGTCATCAAGATGAGGCTATCGAGAATGGTTTAGAGGCAGATGTATTTGCAGAGCAATCTGTAAAAGCATTAATGCAGGGGCAAGAATATATTATTGTTGGTGGAGCGAAAGAAAAACTAGGTGTGATGGTTTCTCGCATGTCACCAAAACTTCTTTATAAAATGATTCGGAAAACAAAAGTAAAATAAAAAAGTGATTTCGCCGTGCTAAATTGATGGAAAAACCCGCAGAAGGTTCACCATGGATCAAGATTATCACCGTATTTTAGATGTCATTACGCGTTTTCAATTGGTCTTTGATCAGAAAAATTGGGACGCTTTTGATGAGTTATTGGCAGATCAACTTGAGGTGGACTATTTCCAGTTTAGGGGAGAGCCTTTATGTGTCGTGTCTTGTCATGAATATAAAGGTTCTCGGCAACAAGCTTTATCGCATTTACGGCTACAGCACAATTTGAGTAATCCTCTGATTCGTATTGAACAAGATCAAGCATGGTTAGAATGTAATTATCAAATTTATCGTTTTTCGGAAAATGATTATTTTCATTCGTTTGGTCGTTATTATTTTACTTTGGCAAAACAACAAGAGAGTTGGAAAATTACCGGAATTTGCCAACACTTAACTAAAAATATTGGCAATCCGCGTATTCATTTTTCTGCTATGGGGCAGTGCTAGTCTTTTACTGCTGTACCATAAGCAAATACTTCAACCATGCCACCTTGCATACCAAGTTCGGTTGTACTCAGCCGAACTCCCATAATATGGTTAGCTCCTGCGGTATGGGCTTGTTGTTTTAAGCGAACAATTGCTTCACGGCGAGCACGCTCAACTACACTTTCATAACTGGTCAGTCTTCCGCCCAAAACATTCTTAATGGATGCCAATACATATTTAAAGTAGTCATGAGAAATCACGACATTACTACTAATCAAATGACCTAGCTGATCACTCGTTGCAAAACGATTGGTATCAATTCTGATATGGGCAAATTGCTGTTCTTTTTCTTGAAGTTCTTTTAAATGTTTTCGCTCAATATGGCGGCCAAAACCCCAACCAATACTGAAAAGAATCAGAAAAATAATAAGCTGAAAAATTAGATTGTCCATTTTCTACCTACGCACTAAAGGGATCTGGTAGATGGGGCGCTTGAGGTTGAACAACCACAGCTGTGCCATATACGAATAATTCAGAAGCACCTTGGGCGATATTTGAAGTTGAAAAACGAATACCAACAATTGCATTCGCACCAAGCTGCTGGGCTTTTACAATCATACGATCCATCGCTTCTTGGCGGGATTCTTCTAATAATTCGGTATAACCTGTAAGTTCACCACCTACAATATTTTTTAAACTTGCCATCAAATCACGGCCAACATGCTTACTACGGACGGTACTTCCATAAACAACATCAAGTTGCTTTACAATCTGGTGGCCCGGAACACTTTCTAAATTACTCAGTAACATTGTTTTTTATCAATCTAAATTCTTAAAGTTTCAAGATAAAAAATATTCACATCAGATGCAATAAAAAAGCCCACCGAAGTGAGCTTTTATAAATTAAGTGATTTAAAACTTATTGCTTTTTAAGTTCAGCACTTGATGGTTGATTAACCACTGTATCTGAAGTATTTGCTTTTAAACCACCACCTAGAGTTTTGTATAACTCGATTTGGTTGTTTAAGTTAGCTTGTTGAAGCAACAATAAACCTTGTTCTGCTGAATAAGATGAACGCTGTGCATCAAGAACCGTCAAGTAACTATCAATACCAGCACGGAAGCGGGCATTTGACAGTGTGTAGTTGCGGTTAGTTGCTTCTACTAGACGTTGTTGAGCTGTTAAACGCTCACCAATATTGGCACGAGTTGCAAGCGCATCATTAACTTCGCGGAACGCAGACTGAACTGATTTTTCATAATCAGATAATGCAATTTTCTGATCGGTTTCAGAAATTTTCACATTGGCACGACGCGTGCCCCAGTCAAAGATTGGTAAGTCTAAGCTTGGACCAATTGACCAAACAAAACCACCAGACTTAAATAGATCACTTAAGTCAGTTGATGCATAACCTGCAGAACCCGTTAAGCTAATTGTTGGGAATAAACGTGCTTTTGCAGCACCAATATTCGCACCAGCGGCGCTTAAGTTATATTCGGCAGCTTTTACATCTGGACGGTTGTTAAGCAAGTCACTCGGTAAACCAGCTGTATATACATTTTGTTGAGTAATGCGTTTTACAGGTTGGTTTGGCAACAAGTTTTGTGGAACTGATTGGCCTACTAACAAGTTCAACAAGTTTTGTGCTTGAGCAATCTGTGTTTTGTAGTTCGCTACATCATTACGCGCAGTTTCTACAGAAATCTGTGCCTGACGTAGTGGAACTTCACTGTCGATGCCCACATCAAAACGTTTTTTGTTGAGATTGTAAGAGTCTTGTTGTGCTTTAAGCGTTTGCTCTGCAAGTCTTAAATTCGCTGTTGCGAAAGAATAGTTTAACCATGCTTGAGCAACTTGGCTGATCAGACTGATTTGAGTCGAATCACGTGCACTTTGCGTCGAAAGATAACTATCTAGTGCAGCATCTTTTAAGCTACGTACACGGCCCCAAAAATCGAGTTCATAGGCAGTTACACCCAAACCTACTTGATAAGTAGAGTAGGGGTTATTCGGATCACGGCTTTGAGAAACCTGACGAATTGCACTACCACTTGCTCCGATTGTTGGAAGCTGGTTGTTTTGCGTAATTCGATATTGCTGTTGGGCACGTTCAATATTGAGCGTTGCTGTACGTAAGTCGCGGTTGTTGGCAAGCGCCAAATCAATCACTCCGAGCAAACGAGAGTCAGCAAAGAACTGTTTGTAACCCTGTTCAGCAATAGACGTACCAGAAGCGCTGTTATATGCATAGCTTTCTGGAATATCGGTTTTCACGACTGGTTCTGGGCCGCGCATGCTTTGACAAGCTGACAAAGCAAGCGCAAGTGCAGATACCGCAATGCTACGACCTGAAATAGACCATACTTTTTGCATCACGATTTATGCTCCTGAGTGTTTATGGTTTTTGGTTTGTACTTAAAGATACTACGAATCCACACATAGAATACAGGGATAAAGAAGATACCTAAGAACGTTGCACTGAGTACGCCACCGAGTACACCGAAACCGACTGAGTGCTGACTTCCTGCACCGGCACCTGTTGAAAGGGCAAGTGGAAGTACACCGAAACCGAAGGCAAGGGTAGTCATGATAATTGGACGTAAACGCATTTTTGAAGCATGTAAAGTTGCCTCAAGTAGGTCTTCACCTTTTTCCTGCAACTCTTTTGCGAACTCAACAATCAAGATCGCATTTTTTGCAGAAAGACCAATGACCGCGATCATCGCTACCTGGAAGTAAATGTTATTTGAGAGATTTGGATCTCCTTTAATAATCATACCCAAGTAAGTCAATACGATTGCACCAATAATACCAAGTGGTACTACAAGTAAAACCGAGAATGGAATAGACCAGCTTTCGTACAATGCAGCTAAGCAAAGAAAAACGATTAACAATGAAAGTGCATATAAGAATGGAGCTTGAGCACCAGACTCACGTTCTTCAAGTGATAAACCTGTCCATTCATAGTCGAAACCTTGTAAGCCCATAGATGGTAACTTAGCAATAATTTCTTCCATGGCTTTCATAGAGTCACCAGAGCTCACGCCAGGTGCAGGTGTACCTTGAATGTTAACCGATGATACGCCGTTATAACGTTCAAGACGAGGAGAACCATATGTCCATTTGCCTGTAGCAAATGCAGAGAACGGTACCATTTCGCCTTTGTTATTACGTACATACCACTTGTTTAAGTCTTCAGGCATCATACGGCTATCCGAATCACCTTGAACATAAACTTTTTTCACACGACCACGGTCAACGAAGTCGTTAATGTATGAGCCACCCCATGCAATACGCATAGTGTTGTTAATGTCAGCAATGCTAACGCCCATAGCACCAGCTTGAGCCTGATCTACATCAATTTGATACTGAGGTGTATCTTCTTGACCATTAGGACGTACCCCTACAAGACGTTTATCTTGTGAAGCCAAACCTAAGATCGTATTACGTGCTGCAATAAGTTTCTCATGGCCTTGACCACTTGAATCTTTAAGTTGCAAGTTAAATCCAGCTGTTACACCAAGTTCAGGCATTGCAGGAAGCTGTAATGGCATAATGTAAGATGCGTCTTTGACGATCATATTTAATGCCATACCGCGCTGAATTAACGCACCGATTTGAGACTCTGGTGAAGTACGTTCACTCCAGTCTTTCAATTTAACGAAGCCAATACCAGCATTTTGACCAACACCCGTGAATGAGAAGCCCGAAACGGTGAAAATAGATTCCACAGTATCTTTTTCATTCATGAAGAAGTTTGTCATGGTGTCAATCACTTTACCTGTACGGTCAAGCGTTGCGTTTGGTGGTAACTGAACAAGTGTCATGACCACACCCTGATCTTCTTCTGGTAAGAATGAAGATGGGAGTTTTTGGAACAAGAACACTAGTAGGCCAATCACTACAGCGTAAAGTACGCCAGAGAAGATTTTGCCTTTAAGCATGCGGCTAACACCATTTTGGTAGCTATGCGACATGCGGTCAAAACCGTTGTTAAATCCTCTGAAGAAACGAGCAAAAATATTATTGCTTGGTTCTTTGTTAGGATCATGCTGTTTTAAAATGGTTGCACAAAGTGCAGGGGTGAAAGTTAACGCTACAATTAACGATAGAACCATTGCTGTTACAAGGGTAATCGAGAATTGACGGTAAATTACACCTGTTGTACCACCAAAGAATGCCATTGGTACGAATACCGCTGTCAATACGCTTGTGATACCAATTAACGCACCAGAAATCTGTTGCATCGATCGTGAAGTTGCCGTGACCGGATCGGTATGCTCTTCACTCATCACACGTTCAACGTTTTCTACTACAACAATGGCATCATCGACCAGAAGACCAATTGCCAATACCATAGCGAACATGGTTAAGGTGTTAATTGAGAAACCAAAGATATTAATAACAGCAAATGTACCTAATACAACAACAGGTACAGCAAGTGTTGGAATAATCGTTGCACGCCAGTTCTGCAAGAACAAGAACATAACAATGAACACTAAAATTACCGCTTCAATTAATGTGTGTACAACACTTTCAATTGAAAGACGAATAAATGGAGTCGTGTCATAAGCCAGTTTATCTGCAAGACCTGTTGGATAGTTCTTACGCAATTCAGCTAAACGGTGTTCAACAGCGTCAGCGGTGTCAAGTGCGTTAGCACCAGTTGCAATTTTAATTGCGAGACCGCCAGCAGGTTTACCATTAAACTTCGAATCGAACTGGTAGTTATCAGAACCTAACTCTACACGAGCAACATCTTTTAAACGAACTTCAGCACCTGATGCTGTGTTCTTTAAGAAGATATTTTTAAATTGTTCAGGTGTTTGTAACAAGCTTTGCGCATTTACTGTTGCGTTAAGCACTTGACCTTGAACCGCTGGTGCACCACCTAACTGACCTACAGCAACTTGCGAGTTTTGCGCTTGTAAAGCAGTCGCAATATCACTTGGTGTTAACTGATAGTTGGTAAGTTTTGCAGGATCGAGCCAGATACGCATTGCGTATGAACCACCAAAGACTTGTACCTCACCAACACCAGCAACACGGCTAAGTGGTTCTTTAATTGACGAGTTTACGTAATCTTTAATGTCTGAGTCTGACAGGGTATTGTCTGGTGAATAGAATGCAATAACTTGCAAGAAGCTTGCACCAGATTTAGTAACCGTCACACCTTGGCGTTGAACGTCTTCAGGCAAAAGCGCAGTTGCAGATTGCAGTTTGTTTTGAACCTGAACCTGTGCAATATCCGGATCAATACCTTGTTCAAAGTTTAATTGAATAGAAGCTTGACCGTTACCCGCACTGTTAGATGAAATATAACGTAAACCATCTAGACCATTCATTTGTTGTTCAATGATCTGGGTTACAGTATTTTCAACAGTCTCAGCCGATGCACCAGGATAAGTTGCAGCAATTGTAACTGTCGGTGGTGCAATCGTCGGATACTGTGCAATAGGCATTTTAGTTAGCGTGAGAATACCCGCCAACATAATGACTAATGCAATCACCCACGCAAAAATGGGGCGATGAATAAAAAATTGTGCCATTCAATCTACCCCTTATGCATTAGATGCTTTCTGTTCTGCTTGAGGTTTACCTGATTGAGCCGGTTTTGTAGCATTTGGAGCTGCACCTTGAGGATTCGCTGGTTGAGCTTGGTAAGGTTTTGCTGACACTTCTTGCCCTTCTTTAACTTTGGCAACACCATCAACAATCACTTTTTCACCAGCTTTGAGACCATTAGTCACAATCCAGTTTTGTCCTTGAACACCAGAGGTTTCAACAGGACGACTCTCAACAGCGCCTTTAGCATTAACAAGCATTGCTACAGCTTGACCTGTCGGTAAACGCGTAATTGCGGCTTGAGGAATCAGATAAGCATTTGGAACTACACCTTGAACAATCTGCGCAGTTGTATACATACCCGGAAGTAACAGATGGTTCGGGTTCGAGAATACGGCACGTAAAGTAATCGTTCCTGTATCCTGATTTACAGAAGCATCAGAGAAAGCAAGTTGTCCTTCGATTGGATAAGTCGAACCATCTTCAAGCTTCAACTTCACTTTCGTGTTGTTACTGTTGTTTAAACTGCCTTTGCTGAGTTGTTGGCGTAAACGTAATAACTCGGCACTAGACTGGTTAATATCAACATAGATTGGATCTAACTGTTGAATCGTCACTAAAGGATCAGTTTGGTTTGCCGTAACTAAAGCACCAGCTGTTACAGAAGAACGTCCAGACTGACCAGAAATTGGTGAGCGAATTGTAGAATAACCAAGATCTACATTTGCATTCGTTACTTGAGCTTTCGCAGCAGAAACTTGTGCTTCAGCAACATTAACCTGACCAAGTAAGTCGTCATATTCTTGTTTAGATACAGCATTACTCGAAACAAGTTGCTTATAACGGTTTAGCTTGGTACGTAGTGAAGCTAGATTTGCCTGTTGTTGTAAAAGAGATGCTTTTGCATTTTCAAGCGTTGCACGGTTTGTTCGAGAGTCCAGTTCATAAAGAGCCTGACCTTCACGCACATAACTTCCTTCAGCAAACAAGCGTTTTAAAATTACACCACTTGTTTGAGGACGAACTTCAGAAATTTGATATGCTGAAGTACGGCCAGAAAGCTCAACGCTTTGTTCAACACTTTGTGGTTGAGCAACAATAACACCTACCTCAGCAGGCGGCATTTTCTGAGCAGCAGCAGCTTGCTGTTTCTCATCGGAGCCTTTGCCACAACCAACAAGTGCGATACTTGTTGCTAATGCGCAAGCAGTAAGGGCAGGAGCCCAAAGCTTAGCCGACATCATTGTTCCACCTCGTTAGATAAAATCTAAAAATATATTTGTTTTTTACTTAACCTACTTTGTGTTTGTAATAACCAGAGCCAAAGCAGTGCAATCCAAATAAAACCTATGCCCCAACCGGCGAGTACATCTGTTGGAAAATGAACTCCAGCATATATTCTTGAAAGCCCCATGCAGATAAACCAAAGGCAAGAAATCAAAATGATATAAGGAGAGTTAATGTTGGGCTTATGGCATAACATTATCATTGCCAGACAAGCCAGTGTTGATGCATAAACACTGTGTGCACTTGGGAACGATGCACCGTAACTTTCGACAATATGATATACCTGTGGGGGTCTTGGGCGATCAACACACCACTTGAGCAGCCAACCCATGGTGATACTGCCAAGAACTCCCACGCTAATGAAAATAACAGTAATATATTTTTTATACCATGCCTGATATATACACACCAGAAAGGATAAAAAAAGTACAAAAGGCATACCACCTATCCGTGCTAGGAAGATCGTAATAGAGTTAAGATAATCTGAACGATATTCACTCAATATTTGAACGCTGAGAAGATCCAAAGACTGAAGTCTTGGTACAAAAAGACCAAGAACACCTAATCCTAAAAAAATACAACCAATAAAAAGCAACAAATAGGGCATATAAAAAATACCTTTGCTTATTCAAGCAGTGTCCACTACTGAAAGCCGCTAAAAGTGTACTTGCCAGTACACTTTTTTTCAAGCCTGATAGATCATCGTAAATTCATTTTGAAAATTTTTTAACATTTGGAAAAACAATCACAACAAAATTGACGAAAATCACATTTTGTGTACAAAGCAAAATTCTTAGTGGTCTGCTTTTTTTCCGTTATTTGTAGTCGTATTTTCTTCAAGTTCTAGCGGCTGTTTTGGGGGCCAGAAAAAATCGCTTGGGCGAGTCAGGAAATGGGTCATAACGAGTTTGGCTAAAGGTTTCCATTGTTCGAAGCGAACACGACGTGCACGTAGAGCCACAATAATCGTTAAGGTGAAACTAACAAATAAGTTAGTGAGACCAATACATAGCACGCCTAGAAAGGACACGATAATCAGTCCGATGTCTGGGCTGCCGTTAATAGTCATTAAACCTTGGATAAAGTTAGCCGAAGCAAAGGCAATATGACGGATATCTAAAGGTAAACCTAAAATAAACCCTATGGTACCCATACTTCCTAACATAATCCCGAATAAGAAGTTACCCGCTAACGCTCCTAAGTTACGTTCAATATAATCAGCAAAACGGTTGAGGCGATCTTGCCCAAACCAGTTTGCTAAGCGGCGATGCGCTCTTAGGCGTGGACCGACTTTTCGGTAAACAGCCATGTTGTCAAAGTAGCCAGCAATGAGACCCGACAAAAATAAGCAAACTCCGGCAATTGCTGCATGGGGAACTGCTAAAGAAGTGAATGGATTTAGGCTGTGCAACAAATACGTTGCTTTAGTATGGGTTAATAACGGTTCATCAAGATAAAACTGCCAAGCAAAAGTAATGAGTGCGGCAGTAGGAATCGCAATCGAAATATTGCCTAAAATAGCAATAAATTGAGTTCGGATAATATTAATAATCAGGGCTGCTAACTCTGCAATCTGAGCTGTTTTAGAACCTCTACGCTGCTGTACTGTTGCAGCAAGAGCCGCCGCCGTCATTGCGGGTTGCTTGGTAGCAACAGTAAAGTGCAGAACATGAATCAGAATAAAACCTAGAGAATAATTCATACTAAATGTAAAGGCTTGCATGAGCGGAGCCATTGTCATTCGTGCTGCAAGAATTTTTAAAGATGCCATAAAGGCAATAATGACGCCTGCTCCAGCAGCAGCTTTATACATGCCCCAAAAGCCTTTGGTATCAGTACTTACATAATGTTCACCTGTTCGGCTGGCATTTTCAGTCACTTGAAAGGCAATAAGTTCACTGGTTGTGCTGAGTAAAGAGCGAACACTTTTTTCACTATAGTGCGCCTTGGTTAAATCGGAAATAAGGTGCCCTAACGAAACATACTTTCCATGAGTATTATCTACAACCAGATAAAGTAATAATTCAATACGATCAAGACATTGCTCAAGTAATGACAACAAATAAGTCAAACTTAAACTTACACCAATTCTTTTAGTAGCACGGCGAATCTTTAACACTACATCCCGACATTGTTCCAACATAACAAATGCTTGTGATGCATCGGGAGGAGCAATAACTGCAATCTCATGATCAGAAAGTTCTTGTTTTTTATATTTTTCTATAAATTCAATAATTTCACGATTCTGAACTAGAAACGGGGATTCATATTCCGTTAATTCTGGTTGAGCATTAATAAATTCGGGATAAAGACCAATTCCACTAATTCGATAGGATAAGACAGTGATGGCTTTAATCATTTCATTTTGAATGACTAACTTTTCATCGACATTACTTTGGCTTTGCCCAATAAGACTAAATAAATTTGACCAATCTTCATCAGCAATATTATTGAGCCAGATTTTGTCACTTTCTAAATAGAAAATTCTTCCAATTAATATTTTGAGTTGGCTTGAGTCTTCGATTAGCGGTAAAAAATGTGCTCCGAGTCTTTGTCCAAGCTGGTTCCAGAAACCATCTAAAGACAAAATCCCGCTGTCCGCATATAAGCTGACTTGCTTATAGCGATTAATCAAACGTAATAAGAAAGTTTGTAATAGAAAGGGTGCTGTAGGTGTACGTAAAAGACTTTCAATTAAAGCCTGTATTTTGTTCTTAATTTCATCCGTATCCTCTGGGTCGGATGGGCGAACGACATTGACGAGTTCAATCAGTAGATTTTCATCAATGACAGCTTGAGGATCCTCAAGCTGCTTCTCTATTTTTAAAAAATGTTCTGAAAAATTTACATGCATAGGCAAAATAATATCTATTGTATTCGATGTAACGCAAGCTGAGTTAAGTTAATCAATGCCTGACGATACGGTGTATCGGGTAGGTTTGATAAAGCTTGCAGTGCTGCTTCTGTTTCTTCTTGGGCACGTTGGTGACAATAATCTAAAGCACCAGACTTCTGTACAATTTCTATGACTTGAGATAATTGGTCTACTCCACCAGTGGCGATACTGCGACGAATAATCGCATGCTCTTCACCTGTTGAGTGTGCTAATGCAGAAATTAACGGTAAAGTTGGCTTACCTTCCATTAAATCATCACCAATATTTTTACCTAATGTTTCAGCATCTGAAGTGTAGTCTAAAATATCATCAATAATTTGGAATGCATTACCAAAATGACCTGCAAACAATCTTAATGGTTCACGATACGCCTCTTGTCCAGCCAGAATAGCAGCGCCTTCTGTAGCGAGTTCAAACAGGCGAGATGTTTTACCGTGAATAATTTTTAAATAAGTTTCTTCGGTTGTATCTGGTTGATGCTGTGATTGAAGTTGTAATACTTCACCTTCAGCAATTTCACATGTACCTGTTGAAAAGTCTTTCAATAAAGTCATGTTATTTAAATCGACCAGTAAATCAAACGCACGGGCAATCAGGAAGTCACCGACTAATACAGCGGTCTGATTATTCCATGTCGCATTTGCTGTAGGTCGACCACGTCGAAGGCCAGATTCATCTACCACATCATCATGGACCAATGTCGCGGTATGCAACATTTCAATGATTGCAGCTAAACGTTGTGCGTTTTGCATGTTATCTAAACCACAAGCACGGGCTGCAAGTAAACACATGATTGGGCGCATACGCTTTCCGCCAGCTTCAACAACATGCTTGCTGACAGACATGACTAAACCGACTTTTGAGCTAATTCCTTCATTAATCAAGTGATCCATCGCAGCAAAGTCTGAGGCAACAGGCGCAAGAATGTCTTGCTTGAAATCGATGACCATATGAAGAAAAACCCCGTATTGGTAGATAAGTGGCGTTAGTGTATCAATTAAAGGTGTGTTGCACAGGTAAACAAGTGGCTGATATTAATCATTTCTATTGTCTTTATGCGTTCTTTGTTCTTTATTTAAGCAAAACATGATATTTCCGGCAAAACAATAAATTTAATGACATCAGCATTAATACAACTTGTTCTTGTCGCAATTTGTGTCTGGAACTGTATTTTAATTTTCATTCAGAATCAATGAAAACTGCTAAATTCCAATCTAAGCTGTCTGTTGATTTTGTAAAAAGAGGGGAATAGGAGTCACTGATAAATAGAAAATACTTGTCGTTTGATCAAATTTCACTTAAAATCTGTCGCCTTATATAACCCCAGTGGCGAGCGTTTTAAGATCGATATATCCCTTATCGGCACGTCGACACGGGCTCATTGGAGTACATTATGTACGCAGTAATCCAAAGCGGTGGTAAACAGCACCGTGTAGTTGAGGGTGAAACCCTTAAAGTTGAATTATTGAAAGCTGAATCTGGCGCGACTATTACATTTGATGATGTATTGATGGTTGTAAACGGTGACAGCATTCAAATCGGTGCTCCAGTTGTAGCTGGCGCTAAAGTAACTGCAGAAGTGGTTGGCCATGGTCGTCACGACAAAATCCGCATTATCAAAATGCGTCGTCGTAAACACTACCGTAAACAACAAGGTCACCGTCAATGGTTCACTGAGTTGAAAATTACTGGTATTTCAGGCTAATCACGAGGAGTAAGAGACATGGCAACTAAAAAAGCCGGTGGATCGACGAAGAACGGTCGTGATTCAAACCCAAAAATGTTAGGTGTTAAAGTTTACGGCGGTCAAGCTGTAACTGCTGGTAACATCATCGTTCGTCAACGTGGTACTGAGTTCCACGCTGGTGCAAATGTTGGTATGGGCCGTGACCATACTTTATTTGCTACTGCTGACGGCGTAGTAAAATTCGAAGTGAAAGGTCAATTTGGCCGTCGCTACGTAAAAGTTGAAACTGTATAAGTTTTAGCTTCAAAAAAAAGCCCACATTTTGTGGGCTTTTTTTATGGAATTTAATCTTGTGTATCTTCATCATGATGAATGAAATTCTACAAACAACATGAATAACATAACAAAATATCTTATTTTCTCAATGATTAGCACAGAGTTTGTCGGTTAATATGAGTCTTGAATTAAGAGCTTGCTAAGTTTCATAACTTTGGAAGATGGCAAGTTGTCTTACAGCAACTAAAAAGGTGATGACATGAATATGCTTCGTAAAACTATGTGTGCTATTACACTCAGCGCGTCTGTGCTTGCTCCTGTAATGAGTACTACAGTGTTTGCTGCGCCTGTAGCAGCACCGGAGCAACAGGCAATTGGGAACCTGGTTAATCAGTTATCAGGATTACAGCGTTTGACTGCCGACTTTGAACAAACAACTAAAGCCAATACAAAAACTGTGGCACAGAAAAAGAGTTTAAGTGCACAGCATATGAACCAGACATTTAAAGGCTCAATGAAAGTTGAGCGTCCGGGGAAATTTTATTGGGAAACAGTAAGTCCTGCTAAACAAACTATTGTAACGAGCGGAAAAACAGTTTGGATCTATGATCCAGATTTACAACAAGCGGTTCGCCAAAGCTTAGATGATCAGGTTGCAGATACACCAGCATTATTACTCTCTGGTAATACCAACCAAATCATGAAGTCTTATCGTGTAACACAACCCGATAAATCTAAACTTTATTTCACATTATTCCCGAAAAAAGAAGATGGGGCATTCCAAAGCTTAACGATTAGCTTTGGAGCAAATAAAGCGCCTACACTTATGGTATTACAAGACTCATTAGGTCAAACCACCTATGTACGCTTTAAGAACGTTAAAGTAAATGCTTCAATTCCAGCATCAGTCTTTAACTTTACGCCACCAAAAGGTACAGATGTTATTGACCAATAATTAAAGCCTCTTCAAAAAAGCTACCGTAAAAGGTAGCTTTTTTTATATAAGAGAGACAGATACATTTTTTAACCCCGTCTTATTCTTACGCTTTGTATAGTGTTAGAGGTAAATTCATGGGGATTATTATGCGACTTTACGATAAGAAAATTATTTGTATTCTTCCATTAATGGCTGCAATGGCAATGGTGACTGGTTGTCAACCAAAGTCGGCCGCCAAAGAAGAGCAGGCTGCTTCGACTGCAAAAGTTAAAGAAACGAAAGAGGCTGGTGTTCCTGTAATTCAAGCAAAAGTAATCCCAGTAAAATTGCCAAAATCAAAAGTTTGCTTAGAAGATGGTTGTACTGAGTATGATTTTCAAACAGTACAGACCAATCAAAAATGGATTAATGATTACTTCACCAATCGTATAAAGAAAGCAGATCCGAATGCTTTTGCAAATTTAGCTGATCAACCAGTTGAAGTACCTGAAGGTGAACCAAGTTCAAGTCAAAGTGCAATCTATGTTCGTTATTTAGGGCAAAACTATAATCTTGCCACCTTTGCATTACAGACTTATTCGTACTCAGCTGGTGCTGCACACGGCATGTCTCATCAAGAATTTGTAAATTTTGACTTATTAAATAAAAAGCACATTACTGTTACTGAACTTATTCAACCAGATGTTGAAAAACAGTTGGTTGATGCCCTCTATGATGCAAATACAAATTGGCTTCAAGAGCACAATATCAATCGTGAAAAACTGCAATTAAGTGATAATTTCTACTATGGCGCAAATGGGATTGTTTTTGTCTATCCAATTTATGAGTTGGCTTCTTATGCCGAAGGAATGTCTGAATTAACGCTACCATATTTTGAAGCGAGTAAATTCATTAAACCTGAGTATTTACCGAGCGTGCCAAACTATAAGTTCTAAAATAGGTGATCTATTCTAACAATTGTGTGAAAGCTATTCGTTATGAATATGATCACTATATTTTTTAGTGTGAAGGCCTTACACTATAGCCAGTTTTTTACCCATATTATGATTGATTATGATCGACCCTAAGTTACTCAGAAATAATATTGAAGCTGTTAATGCGGCTTTGGCAAAACGTGGTGTTCAATTAGATGTTCAAGAATGGGCTTCTTTAGAAACTCGCCGTAAAGACTTGCAATCAAAAACTGAAAAATTGCAGGCAGAACGTAATGCCGGTGCAAAACAAGTGGGTCAGATTAAAAAATCCGGTGGTGATGCTTCTGAAATCATGGCGCGTATGCAGGCGATTGGTGATGAAATCAAAGCTGCTGAAGTAGCTTTGTCAGAGCTCCAAAACGAGATTGAACAAAAAGCGCTTAGCATCCCTAACTTACCAGATGAATCTGTTCCTGCTGGTAAAGATGAAGATGATAACGTTGAAATTTCAAAATGGGGTACGCCTCGTCAGTTTGATTTTGAAATCAAAGATCATACTGACTTAGGGGAGTGGATGGGCGGTTTAGAGTTTGAAACTGCGACTAAATTGACTGGTTCACGTTTTAGTGTGTTGAAAGGTTCTTTAGCGCGCCTACAACGTGCTTTAACGCAGTTCATGCTTGATACCCATACTTTAAAGAATGGCTATACAGAAGCTTATGTGCCTTATTTGGTAAATGCTGATTCACTTCGTGGTACTGGTCAATTACCAAAATTTGAAGAAGATTTGTTCAAACTTCAAGGCGAAAAAGAATATTACCTCATCCCTACAGCAGAAGTTCCTGTTACTAACTTCGTTCGTGATGAGATTATTGATACCGAACGCTTGCCATTAAAATATGCAGCGCATACACCGTGTTTCCGTAGTGAAGCTGGTTCTTATGGTCGCGATACACGTGGTTTAATTCGTCAGCATCAGTTTGATAAAGTTGAGATGGTGCAAATCGTTAAACCTGAAACTTCTATGCAGGCACTTGAAGAACTTACTGCACATGCCGAGGGCATTTTGCAGGCACTTGGCTTGCCATATCGCAAAATTTTGCTCTGTGGCGGTGATATGGGCTTCGGTGCGACTAAAACTTACGACTTAGAAGTTTGGGTTCCAAGCCAAAATACTTATCGTGAAATCTCAAGCTGCTCTAATATGGGTGATTTTCAGGCACGCCGTATGAAAGCGCGCTACAGAATGGATCAAAAGAAGACCGAATTGGTGCATACACTAAATGGTTCAGGTCTTGCAGTTGGACGTACTTTGCTTGCTGTAATGGAAAATTACCAACGTGAAGATGGTTCTATCGAGATTCCAGAAGTATTACGCCCATATATGGGTGGTTTAACATTTATTGACTAAGCTTTGCATCTAAATTGTGCACGGTTTTTGCTTAATCCAAATCAGATGATTAATGTAGAGGTTTAAGGTGGATATTTTTCCAATCTCTTTAAAGTTGCAACAGCAACGTTGTCTGATTGTGGGTGGTGGGCATATCGCTTTGCGCAAAGCAAATCTTTTAGCCAAAGCTGGAGCAGTAATTGATATTATTGCTCCGGCAATTGAAGATCAGCTTTTATCGTTGATTCAGGCAACTGGAGGGCAGTACTTTGCTGAGACCTTTGCCGAAGTTTTTTTAAATACTCCTTACAGATTAGTTATTGCTGCCACTAATGATGCGCAAGTAAACAAAGCTGTTTTTGAACAATGTGAAGCGCGTAATTTACTGGTAAATAGTGTCGATGATATTCCGCACTGCCGTTTTATGGTTCCAGCGATTATTGATCGTTCTCCATTGATCATTTCTGTTGCCTCAAATGGCGCATCGCCAGTTTTATCTAGACAACTTCGTACTCAAATCGAAACGATTGTTCCACATGGCATGGGTAAATTGGCTGAGTTTTCTGGTCAATGGCGTAAGCAAGTAAAAGAAAAGATTACTAACCCCGATGAGCGTCGAATCTTTTGGGAAAACCTCTATGCTAGTCCATTAAAAGAACAAGTTTTTAATGACAATTTAGACGTTGCAAATGATTTGATCCAGCAAGCCTTAACCGAGTGGACTGCACCTAAAGGTGAGGTTTATTTAGTCGGGGCTGGACCAGGTGATCCTGAGCTACTGACACTAAAAGCATTACGTCTTATGCAACAAGCAGATGTGGTGATTTATGATCGTTTGGTGTCTGCACCAATTTTAGAACTTTGCCGTCGTGATGCGACCAAAATTTATGTGGGTAAAGCCCGTTCAAATCACTCTGTTCCCCAAGATGGTATCAATGCTTTATTGGTTGAATATGCTCAAAAAGGAAAGCGTGTTTGTCGTCTAAAGGGTGGTGATCCATTTATCTTTGGGCGTGGTGGTGAAGAGATTCAAGAGCTGGTTGAGGCGAATGTCACTTTCCAAGTTGTACCGGGCATAACAGCAGCATCAGGTTGTTCAGCTTATGCAGGGATTCCATTAACTCATCGTGATTATGCGCAAAGTGTACGTTTCTTGACTGGACATTTAAAGGAAGGTTCACCTGAACTCCCTTGGAATGAACTGGTTTATGAAAATCAAACTTTAGTTCTTTATATGGGGTTAGTTGGATTAGAACGTATTTGTGAGCAACTTATTGCTCATGGTCAACGTGCTGATATGCCAGTAGCCTTAATTTCTAAAGGAACTACACCAGAGCAGAAAGTTATCGTTGGAACATTAGCTGATATTGCAACTAAAGTGTCTGAACATCATATCGTGGCGCCGACTTTAACCATTATTGGTGAAGTGGTGAGTTTACGTGAACAGTTAAAATGGCAATAAGTTCATCTGAATTTATTGCTGGTTATTAAAGTCGAGAAAATTTGTGATTCATGTTGTTCTATACGAGCCTGAAATTCCTGCCAATACAGGCAATATCATTCGTTTATGTGCTAATACGGGCGCACAGTTACATTTAGTCAAACCTTTGGGTTTTGAGTTAGATGATAAAAAGCTCAAGCGAGCAGGCCTTGATTATCATGAATGGGCACGTATGCAGATTTGGGACAACATTGAACTGTGCCTTGCAGACTTAAAAGCGAAAGGTGTTGAGCATGTTTTTCCACTCACCACTAAAGGCTCAGCGACTCCACATACAGTCGATTTGAATCGGCCTGTGGCTTTACTAATGGGGCCAGAAACACGTGGTTTGCCTGAGCATGTCCGCTTAATGTTTCCACAAGAACAGTGGATCCGTTTGCCAATGGCTGAAAACTCAAGAAGTTTAAATTTATCTAATGCAACCGCAGTGATTGTTTATGAAGCATGGCGTCAGCAGGGGTTTAAAAACTTAGGATAAGTTATCTAATTTTAAGTAAGAATAAGGCCACAGTTGTGGCCTTATTTGTTTTTAGATGTCTTATTTAGGGAAAATAACACCACTTGCTAAATCATAATTTGTTGGTGAGTTGGTATAGACCGATCCAAGTCGAACTGCAAAGAACCAACCTAATTTACCTTGGTCTTGAATTCGATTTTCAACGAGATATGGTTCATCTGTTTCGGATGCAGCATCTTCAATAAATACTTTATATTCAATAGGTCCCGTATTTTCACTATCACGCTCAAATAGATAACCATCAATATTAAAGAAGCCTAGATTATTGTTTGCATCAACCAGTCTATAACCTTCAGCTGCCTGCTCTTTAAGAAGTTTTTCAAGTTTTATTGCATCTTCCTTGTTAAACGGAATATGTCGCGGAACTTCAAAATAACGATACGCATAGGTTCCGTTATGTGTACTGCTATTTACACAAGTGGGTACATAGAAGGTTCCATTCGTTGTGCCATTATTGGTGAACGAGGTGTTTGCGTAAATGAGTTTACAACCTTGTGCACCAAGTTCGTTGAAGGCATTTAAAATTGTTGTGCGAGAGGTATTGGTTAAGAATCGATTAGAGTAAGTATAAGTTGCTGGTTTCTTATCATTTTTCACAAATAAATATTTATCTGTATTCGAAGTTACTTCTCCAAATGAGAGTTTATATATATAGCCTAAGCTACCTTGTTTATTTAGCTCATTCACCCATAGTAAATAACGGTTTGCTACCGAGTTCGTTTTAACATCAACTGTCTTATAGGTGTATGTATCAGCGGACTTATTGTTTTTAACATATAAGTTTTTATATAGGGCAAAACTGCCGTCAGGATTATCTAAACTTACAGATGGTGTGAGAAGGGCATAGCCTTGACGTCCTTGGTCATTAAGTTGGGTTAATAGATCTGCCCAAGATTCCTTATTATCTCCTAGTCTATAACTTGCTGTTGCCAATACTTGTGTCGGCTTTTGCATGCTTGCTGGTGGTGTTGTTTTTGTGAAGCACGTATTTGTGAGATCAAAGTTTGCTTGCTGCAAATAATTATGTATCGCATTAGGTTGATCCGTAGGGACTAAGCAGAATTGGTTTGCATTTTTAAACCCTAGAATAGCTGGCTGTTTTTGCTCCAATTCTCCAGCTACTACAAGCTGCCAATCTACTTTATTATAGCTTGAGGTTTGTATAGTCTGTGGTGCTCCAATATTTGAAACCAGACTAAAATCTTCAGCTTGGCGGTAACTTGCAACAATGTTACCTGTACAGTTCGATTCATTCTCATAACGTACTGTTTCACTGGTAAATCGAACGCTGTTATCAGAAACCTTAATGACGTTCATTTTTAGAGCAGAGCCGTTAATACAAGCTCCTTTACCTGCTAACCAACTTCCAATAAAGCGATCCGCTACACTTGTTGGTGTTGGTGTTGGTGTTGGTGTTGGTGTTGGTGTTGGTGTTGGTGTTGGTGTTGGTGTTGGTGTTGGTGTTGGTGTTGGTGTTGGTGTCGGTGTCGGTGTCGGTGTCGGTGTCGAATCATTATCGTCAGACCCACACCCACTTAAAGCTATAAAAATCAAAGCAATGCTGCTTCCTTTTACTATATTATTCATCATATGAACCCTTTTTTTATTAAAAATGTGAAAATTTAACATTTTTAAAATAGATCAATTATAATGCAGTTGTAAAGATCAAATTTGAAAAAAGGTTCAACATGGCAGCTTATAATCAAATTGAAATATTCGAACAAAGCCAAAAATGGTTTGACCAGTTGCCATTAGAATGGAAAAACTGGCTTGAAGAAAATTTAGAAAAAGGGTGTGGAATTGAACAATTAGTCGATGTTTTAAAAGCAAATGGATTTGAGCCACGGTTTGAAATGAATGATTTAAAATTTCAGACTTTATTGAATCATGATCAAGAGTGGATAATTGAACAAGTTTTAAATGAGGTCACGTCTGAGCAAATAGTAAAAATATTAATAGAGCAGGGGCATGATGGTTTAAAAGTAAAAGAATATCTAAATAATTTAGAAAATAATCAGCTATATAAAATTTTGAAGAAAAAGCATCATCAACTTAAAAAACGTGAATGGCTAATAGAAACTGTAGATCAATTGGCACAGCTAAATTCTGGCTATAGTGAAGAAATTCCTTCAATTACTGCTCCACGGTTCTCTGTTTTTATAAAGGATTACTATAGTCAACATCGCCCTGTGATTTTAAAAGAAGGAATAGAACATTGGCCAGCTTTGCACAAATGGTCTCCGCAATATTTTGCTTCTAAATTTGGTCATCATTCAGTTGAAATTCAGATGAATAGAAATTTAGATGAACAGTTTGAAAGACATTCTCCATCACTAAAACACAAAATGAAGATGTCAGAGCTTGTATCAAAAGTTATGTCAGTTGATGCCAGTAATGATTTTTATATGACTGCAAATAATGCGACTAACAGCCATCAGATGCTTCAAGAGCTATTTTTAGATATTGGTAATTTTGCAGAAGGTTATTGCGACTTGGCTTTAAAAGATGAGCGTAGTTTTTTATGGTTTGGACCTAAAGGAACATTTACGCCATTACACCATGATTTAACGAATAATATGTTAGTCCAAATTTATGGAAGAAAAAAAGTAACTTTAATTCCTGCCTTACAAGTTCCTCATCTGTATAACGATCATTGGGTGTTTAGTGAATTAAATAATGCAAATAAAATTGATTTTGAAAAATATCCTTTGGCAAGATCAATCACTCCAGTGGAATGTATTTTGAATGCTGGGGAAGCTTTGTTTATCCCAATTGGTTGGTGGCATAGTGTAGAAAGTTTAGACGTCTCAATCAGTATTTCTTTTACCCATTTTAATGCGCCAAATCATTATGTTGATCGGTTTCCAAAAGAGGTCTAAGAATGAAAATTGCATCTTAAACCGTTCAGTGTGACAATTGCTCGGCCCATACTGTTTTTCAAATATGAAGGAAAATTGTTACCCTATGACCACACTCCAAACGAACAATGCAGAACTTAATCAAAAGCAGGTATTAATGTTAATGGAATACCTGACGCAATGGTTAATTCGTTCAGGAGTGGGATATAACGACTTTGTGACTGCTTTAAAACCTATTTTCTATCAACAGGCTTTAACTGAGCTAGAGCGTATAGAACAAAAGCCAACTGATTCAGCGGTCAGTTTACTTTCAGGGTTACATCGCAAAGACGTGAATGCATTTAAAAAGGCAATGCAGGCTGGGCAACCTTTAACAGAAGCAAAAGTAGCAGAGCCAGTAAGTGTTCCTGCTCGGGTGATTGGCTTGTGGCTTGCAGAGGGATTAGCAGAAAAAATTCCTTTTATTAGTGAAAATCAGATTAGCTTTGAAAGTTTGGTAAAGAAAATTTCAACTGAAAAACATCCAAGATCTATTTTGAACGAACTTGAGCGTTTGAACATTGTGAAAGAAGAAGATGGCCTTGTGATGTTGCAGCAGCGTAGTTTTATGCCTGATGTTGAGCAATTCGAGGTTCGAAAATTATTAACGAATAACTTAGAGGCACATTTAGCTGCCGGAGTTCATAATTTATTTCAGCCAGAAAAAGAGCCCTATTTAGAACAAGCAATTTTTGCTGATGAATTAACAGATGAATCGATCACTTTACTCAAAGACGCAAGTTTACGCTTGTGGGAAGATCTATCACTACAAATACTTAAGTTAGCCATTGAACGTTGTGCACTCGATGAAGGAAAAGAGGGTGCAACCAAAACTTTCCGTTTCGGAGCTTATCAATATGATGAAAATAACTTATAAAAAATTAATAATATCCATGAGTTTCATTTTGATGGGTGGTCTTTTGACTGCTTGTGGAGAGGATTTATTCGCAGGTGGTGCCAGTTTAGGTGGATCGGGAAATCCGACTAAACCTGGTAAACCAGGTGATTATGAGACACCTGCCGATGGTGAGAAAGGTGACTCAAAAGATAATGAAATTTGGTTATCCGCACCTGTTGAAGATGACTGTAATAGCTTGCATCGTAAACTGCAGTTCCTAAATAATGTAACGCGTGAACCCATCGAAAAAGAAACAGTTTTTAAATATGCACAGCAGTTGACTTTAAATGGCACAATTGCTTTGCAGATTACTCAAACTAATAAGGGATTAGAGAAAATACAAGAACAACAACCTGCGTGTTATGTACCTTTAGAACTCTATTTATTTGGAAATACTAAACGTTCTTACCCAGAAAATGAGTGTAAAGAGACCCAAACTTACGAATATCAGCCTAGTGAAACCAAAACTTTTATTGTCAATTATCCTGCATTTGAAGTCATGAATGGTACTTGGAAATATGGTCTAGAAAGCACCTATTTGAAAAATGAGCAGGAGTTAAAACAATGCGAACCTTTAACTATTCAATTTAGAATAAGTGCGCCACCTGAGCCGATTAAAATTAATTAAGATGAGCCACTCATGAGCTATAAAATTTTAAGGGAAGTATGAGTTAAGCCTGTTCTAATGCTTTTTCATCATAAGTTATTTGAGCTGCTAAAACTTGCTCAATATTGGTTTCGGCCCATTCCTTTAATTGGAACGCCATTGAAGCTACATTTTGCCCTAAAGAAGTAAGTGAGTAATCAACACGAATTGGGGATGTATTCTGAATTTTACGCTCGATAAAACCGTCTCTCTCCAGCATTTTTAACTTTTGTGATAAGACTTTAGGGGAGATACCTTGAATATTCTTTTTGAGCAAATTGAAGTGCTGAGTTTCTTCCTCAAGAATATTTAAAATCAATAAAACCCATTTATCTGCAATTTTTTCAAAAAATAAACGAGCAGGGCAATGTTGTTGAAAAATATTATATTTTAGACATTCATTCATACCATTTACCTATAATTTCTTGAAAAAATTACCCTAGTTACCAACTAGTAACTAATTGACACCTAGTTTCTAAAATATATCATAAAGTGGAATTTAATAAAACAAAGGTTTGCTCCCATGTCTAACTCTAATATCGCGGTTGTATATTTCTCTGGTTATGGCCATACAAAAGTTGTTGCTGAAACGTTTGCAAACGAAATTACTGCCCAGCTCATCCAAATTGATCAAGAGGGAAATATTACTGATCAAGATTGGCAGACATTAAATGATGCGAAGGGGATTGTTTTTGGTGCGCCTACTTATATGGGTACAGCGCCATGGCAGTTTAAAAAGTTTGCTGATGCAACTTCAAAAGTGTGGTTTACACGTGGTTGGCAAGATAAAGTATTTGCAGGTTTTACAAACAGCGCGAGCTTAAATGGTGATAAGCAAGTAACTCTTATTCAACTGCAAACTTTAGCATCACAGCATGGTGGCATTTGGGTGAGTCTTGGTTTATTGCCAGCAAATACGAAAGATGCAACACGTGAAGATGTAAACAACTTAGGTGGTTCGGTAGGACTTTTAGTTCAATCGCCTTCGGATGCAAGTGTGGAAGAGGTTCCGACAGGTGATCTTGAAACAGCAAAACTTTATGCTCAACGTGTACAAAGCATTGTAAATAAAATTTTTGGTTAATTTGACCATAAAAAAGGCGCTTTAAGCGCCTTTTTTATTACTCATGCTCGTTATGTTGCGGAGCATTATATTTAAAGCCTTTGGTTTTGTAGGCCAAATAACCTACACCAATAACGGCCCAAGCTAAGCCAATTTGTAAGGCAAGCTTATCTATCTCTAACCACATCATAAACACACTGGCAAAACCAAGCGTTGGTATAGCAATATAATTAATGATGTCTTTAAGCGTTTTATTCTTTCCATCTCTTAATGCATAGCGAGAAACTACAGAGAAGTTAACAAAACTAAAAGCAGTTAAAGCACCAAAACTAATCAAGTTAACAATATGTTCAAGATCTAAAAAGCCAGCAGATAAAGCAACCACACCAACAATAAGAATGTTGTAAGTTGGGGTATGCAATTTTGGACTGATATGACCAAATAGTTTCTTGTTGATGACCCCATCGCGTCCCATCACATACATTAAGCGTGATACACCCGCATGTGCAGAAATACCTGATGCCATCACAGCGACTACAGCAAAATATAAAACCAAAGTTTTAAACATCAAACTACCAATCGCAGCGACCATCACAGGTTGTGATTCATCTAACGGATTGAAGTAAGTATTTGGATTACTTGGGAAATATAATTGGATGAAGTAAGTACTTACAATGAAAATAATACCTGCAAGTAATGCTGTAGAAAAAATAGCTTTTGGTAGCGTTTTTTCTGCATCTTTTGTTTCTTCAGCAAGAGACGATAAAGCATCAAATCCGGTAAAAGAGAAGCAGAGTACAGTCGCGCCAGCAATTAAAGAACTGACAGATGTCATATCGTTCCAAAAAGGAGTTAATGACCACAATGCCGCTTTATCTGGATTTAAAGTTCCATCTGCATATACACCTTGAGTAAGTAAGGTATATACTTGATAAACAAAATAAAAAATTACGCCAAGCTGAATAACAACAATCGTACTGTTAAAACGTGCAACGAACCGTGCACCAAATAAATTAATAACAGTCATAAGCGTTGTTAAACCAATCACCCATAACCAGTTATTTACTTCTGGAAAAAGAGCTCTTAGATAAATATCTGCCAAGATAATATTAACAAGCGGTGACAGTAGATAGTCTAACCAAGAAGACCAACCCACCATAAAGCCAACATTAGGGTGAATTGATTTTTGAGCATACGTATAGGCCGACCCAGAAGAAGGGTAGCGCTTAATCATATGTCCATAACTGATCGATGTTAATAAGATTGCGACTAATGCAAAAATGTAGGAAGTTGGTACATGACCACCACTTCGTTCTGACACTAAACCAAAAGTATCAAATAACGTTAATGGCTGAATGTAAGCTAAACCAATAATAACAATATGCCAAAGTACAAGATTCTTTTGAAGCTTGCCTGTTGGTTTAGTCCCAGATAAATTTGTCAACGGCGTTATCCTCATAATCGTTGATCAAGGATCAGCTTGGTGTTAAGGATCGTTTGAGACGAACGATCCCCCCTACAGAAAAAGATAAAGTGCGCCAATCTATCCTAAATTGATATAAATTGTCAGTACTTTCATCTATTTTTTAGCAATTTTTTTGCCATATGTTTCAAATAAAATAATCAATAAAAATGGTTAATGATAAAAAAGGTCTGATTCAATATATAAATCAGACCTTTATGGAATTTCTTGGAGTTTAACTTATCGAATTACCAAGCTTTTTCTAAGATATCTCGAATATCTTTTAAGCTTGCTTCTTTCGGGTTGTAAATAATTGAGCCATCATTTAGTGCTTTTTCTGCAACTTCATCAAGCTGTGCTTCAGTTACTTTACCTGTTTCACGTAGAGTGCGTGGTAACTTTGTTAAAGTAAATAGGCGATCACGCATTGCTAAGATAGTCGTAATTGCTCTATCTGCACGTTGGGTTGCAGGAGTTTGTGCATAAATATCTGCACCAGCAAGCGGTAATAGTAACTCACCAATTTTCTGACCATTTACTTGTTTATTATATTCAAGTACATAAGGTAAGAATAAATTCATGCATAGACCGTGGGGTAGGTGAGCAACAGCACCTAAAGCATGTCCTAAAGAGTGAACTAGGCCGACCATTGAATTAGAAAATGCAATACCCGCCATTGTGGAAGCTTGAGCTAACTCTAAGCGGCCTTGTGAGTCATTTGGGTTTTCTAAGACATTAAAGAGATTTTCACTAATCTTTTTAATTCCGGCACTTGCATAAGCATCGCTCAATGGATTGGCAGCCATACATGTATAGGCTTCTACACAATGCGTTAATGCATCCATACCAGTCATTGCAGTTAAATGAGGCGGTAATGTAAGTGTCATGCGTGGATCTAAAATCGCTGCATGCGGCATTAAATAATAAGAAGCAAATGCTAACTTAACATTCTTTTGAGTATCTGAAACCACGGCAACCATTGTTACTTCAGAACCAGTGCCTGAAGTTGTTGGGATCACAAAAAATGGTTTTAATGGCTTCGGTAAGTTATGAGCACCTGCATATTGCAATAAGTCATTTCCACCTTCAGAAACTAAAATATTAGTTGCTTTAGAAGTGTCTATGACTGAACCACCACCTACAGCAATGATCGCATCACATTTGTTTGCACGATAAGCTTCTGCTGCAAGGCGAACAACCTCTAAACTCGAGTCGGGTGGAACATCATCAAAAACATGACCAATGACAGCATCAGTTGTACTAAATGCAGCTTCAATCGGATTTAATAAGCCATTTGCGCGTACACCCTTATCTGTAATGATAAGAGGGCGTTTTGCACCCAAAGTTGCAAGCTCAAACGGAATATGTTCTAACGCAGCATTACCAGCAATGACTTTTACAGGACAAAAGAATTCGTAATATGGTTTGGCCATGTTATGCGCTCCGCTTGAAATAGGACTTGGCTACTTTTAGGTAAATATTTGCAGCCTCGTTGAATTTTTCTTTTAGGCTAAGTTCGGTTGGGTATTCTTTGACTGCTAGTGAAGCAACCAATTTAGGTAAAATAAGAGCTTCCATTTTATTTAGGCAGCGTACTAAGCGGATAGCAGCAGATACATCACCATCGGCAATCATTCGGTCATTGGCAAATGCTTGAGCAGTACTTTCTTGAAAAGAAAATACCAAAAAGGCATGAGTGACGTGTTTGAATGTAATCGTTAAGTCTGGTTTTCTTTCAGCTCTTTGAAGTAGTTCTAACTGTTTGTCTTCTGTCACTCGAGCAAAAAATGCTGGTCCATTCGGGAAAACATTCATTGAAAGTACAAAGTGAACAGGAAATTTAGATACTTCCTCTTGTATTTCAGTGTCCACTTGACTTGCCATGACCAAGCCACGACCAATAACATCCATCATGAGCTTAACGTAGGCAAGTTGCAGAGTCGGCTTTACCGCTTTTGTCGAAATCACTCGCGTATCCCTTGTTAAAATTATGCGAAAGCAAATTTAGAGTAATTACTCTAATCCATTTTTATTTCATCGCAAAGCGATTTATTCATATTTGACTTTAGGGTCATTAAAGTACCCAGTACTATTAATATACTCAATAAAGTCCTGACAAAGTTGACCAAATGATGGATAAGGAGTCACTAAATCTTGTATACGTACCATTTCTAAGCCTGCATAACCGCAAGGATTGATGGTCTGGAATCCATCTAAGGCACAGTCCAAGTTTAATGCTAATCCATGATAACTACGACCACGACGAATTTTAAAACCTAAAGAACCAATCTTACGGCCATCTACATATACCCCAGGGGCATCGGGTTTGGCATAAGCTTCAATTCCATATTTTTTTAAAACATCTATCATAAATTGTTCAGCAAAACTGACCAAAGTACGTACGTTCCATTTTAGTCGATTAAGATCAAACATGAAGTAAGCAACGAGTTGACCAGGGCCATGCCAAGTTACTTGCCCGCCACGATCAGTTTGTACGACTGGAATATTTGATGAAATTAGGATGTGTTCTGGTTTACCAGCTTGACCTTGTGTTAAGACATTATAATGTTGAAGTAACCATAACTCATCAGGCGTATCTTGATCACGCTCGTTTGTTAAGAGTTTCATGGTTTCGAACTTGCTTTGATAATCTTGTAAATCGTTCCATTGGCGAATGATCAAGTTGGGTTTATCAAGGCTCATCACAATATCTTCCTATAAGTTGGTTTCTGCGGCACCCAGTTAATACCTGCAAGATAGAAGCCGAAAACCCTGTAATTTTAAAGGATTTTATAATAGGGTTTCTAAATATTTGTATTGTTTTTCACTGTTTGATAACTTAAAAATTTCTCAAAAAAATACCACAGTAAGAGTGTCTGACTGTGGTATTGATTGAAGAACTTAAAATTAAAGCGCAGTTCTAATCTGCGGGCAAGCAGCCAAGTCAGCATAAAGTGCATGAACTTGTTCTAATTCTTCAAAGCGCAATTGTGCTGTTAAAGAATGATACTTGCCGGTGCGAGATTCTTGAACTTTTAATGTTGAGTGGTCGAAGTCTGGGAAATGTTTCACCAAAATATCGACTACAGCAACACGTAATTCTTCACCCGCATCGCCAATAAGTTTAATTGGATAATCCATCGGAAATACCCAAAGATGTTCTTGTAGTTCGCGAGATGGAGTGCGGTCTAACATAAGTTACCTCATGATTTGAAACGCCTGCATTATCGCAGGCGTTTATAGCTCTTTCTATTAAATGGGGCTTGGTTTTGAAATTTCAAGCCTTCAAAACTTAGTCATTTTCCAAGAAAGAACGTAAGTGTTCAGAACGAGAAGGGTGGCGTAATTTACGCAATGCTTTCGCTTCAATCTGACGAATACGTTCACGTGTTACGTCAAATTGCTTGCCCACTTCTTCTAACGTATGATCGGTTGGCATATCAATACCAAAACGCATCTTCAATACTTTTGCTTCACGTTCAGTTAAGTTTTCCAATACTTCACGTGTTGCTTCTTTTAAGCCTTCTGAAGTCGCAGCATCAATTGGAGAAGTGATGTTTTGATCTTCAATGAAATCACCAAGATGCGAATCTTCATCATCACCAATAGGTGTTTCCATTGAAATTGGTTCTTTGGCAATTTTAAGTACCTTACGAACCTTAACTTCGTCCATTTCTAAACGTTCACCTAATTCTTCAGGTGTTGGTTCACGGCCCATTTCTTGTAACAATTGACGAGATACACGGTTGATCTTGTTAATTGTTTCAATCATATGTACAGGAATACGAATTGTACGAGCCTGATCGGCAATCGAACGGGTAATCGCCTGACGAATCCACCAAGTTGCATAAGTCGAGAATTTATAACCACGACGATATTCAAACTTGTCTACAGCTTTCATCAAACCAATGTTCCCTTCTTGAATCAAGTCAAGGAACTGTAAACCACGGTTGGTATATTTCTTCGCAATCGAAATTACCAAACGAAGGTTGGCTTCTACCATTTCTTTCTTAGCACGGCGTGCTTTCGCTTCGCCAATTGCCATACGCTTAGAAATATCTTTAATTTCAGCAACGCTTAAACTAAGTTCTTTCTCAATATCTGCAATTTTTTGCTGGAACGCTAAAACATCCGGACGAACTTTTTCTAAATGCGCCTTGATTTCAGCAGGAGCTTTAGCAATTTGTTCATCTAACCAAGCTGGATTAGATTCTTGCTTAGGGAAAGATGTACGGAATTGAGTACGATCCATACGGCCACGACGTACTGCATAACGCATGATTTCACGTTCATTGGCACGAATTTGTTCATGTGTGCCACGAATCATTTCAGAAATGATATCGAATAAACGTGGTGTAAATTTAAACATCATAAACACAGTAGCTAACGCTTCTAAAGCTTCGTCTGCTTCAGGGCTGTTACGGCCATGTTTCTCAATAATACCTTTTGTTTTAGTCCATGCAGATTCAAGTTCATTAAAACGAATCTTTGCAACTTCAGGGTCTGGACCAGACTCACCTTCAGAATCATCGTCGCTTTCTGACTCTTCATCTTCTTCGTCATCGTCAAGCTTAACTTCTTTTGCTGGTGTAGCTGGCGCATCATCTTCTTCAAGTTCTGTTTCTTCTTCTAGAACTTCAGGAATATCTTCGTCAGTTTCCGGATCAAGATAGCCAGATAAAATATCGGCAAGGCGACGTTCGCCAGTCAAGAAATCATTATATTCTTTTAATACAACTTCAACAGCATTTGGCCAGTACGCAATTGAATTAAGGACATCACGGATCCCTTCTTCAATACGTTTTGCAATGCTGATTTCACCTTCACGGGTTAACAGTTCAACTGTACCCATTTCACGCATGTACATACGTACAGGATCTGTCGTACGTCCAGGCTCATTTTCAACCGATGCAAGTACGGCAGCAGCTTCTTCTTCAGCAACTTCATCAGCTGTGTCAGTTGACTCACCGAACATGGTATCGTCAGATTCAGGTGCACGCTCGTGTACAGGAATACCAACGTCTTGAAGCATTTGAATAATGTCTTCAATCTGTTCGCTTTCAGTAATCGAGTCCGGCAGATGATCGTTAACCTCAGCGTAAGTTAAGTAACCTTGTTCTTTGCCTCGGCTAATCAGAGCCGCTACTTGAGAAGTAGGGGAATGCATATCGCTCATCTTTGCTTACTCTTCGTTGAATCTGTGGCAGTGAAAAACCGTGCATGATAGCACAATTTGCTTGAAATGTTTTGGGTTTGATCGGTAACCGTTAAATAAAAAATATCTTTGAATTCACGTCTGTTTTTTGAATATTGGGCTAAAATCATTTTTTTCAAGCTTAAATCATCGAAAAGATCATAGAATTTTTTCTTGATTAAAAAAATAGTTGAGTTTTATAAATACACAATTTTTCGGGTGAAAAAAAGTACAAATATGCAGTTTAATGAAAAAAATACAAATAAAACTTGACATGATTCTGTAAGAGAGATAAATAGCGCCTAGACCCATTCACATTTTTTCATTAGAGGTAGTTTTAGTGTCTTCTACAGATTTTGAACTAGATGATAACTACGGTGATGATGATGATGTCGGTTTTGATGAGTCATCAGGCAAAATCACTGCGAAAGAATCATTAGAAAAACGTAGATTAATTGATGATCTATTGGCTCAACGCCGTTTAGAGCGTGAGTTGAAAGATTTTGATTATGATTTAGACGATGATGATCTTGATGATGAAGACTAATCAAATCTGAATAGGGCATCGTCAGCTTAAATGCTATGCTATCGTAGATTTCTTTTTTATAGTCAGGTAACACAATGAGTGCGTTAGATTTAGACCAATTAAGTGAATATCTAGATGGAGACCACAATGAGTATGGTCTAGATTTCGCTGCAACTCATGGTTTTCTGTGTGCAATTGCAGTAGGCCCTCAGTTTGACCGTTGGTTAGATGAGCTGTTTGATAATAACCATAAAAAGGTTCCTGCTGAAATTATTCAGCAAATCAAGGCGTGGTTAGAGTCAATTCGACAAGATTTAGCAAATGAGAATGGAATTGTATTTCCATTTGAAATTGAAGAAGCTGATGTTGAATCTAGCTTAGGCGACTGGAGTGTGGGATTTGTTGATGCAATGTTCTTAAATGAAGAGGCATGGTTTGCCCCTGAACATGAAGAACAATTAATTGATTTAACTTTACCAATGATGGTATTTAGTGGAATTGATGAAGAAGATCCGCAGATGGAATCTTTCCGTCGTAATGGACAGTTAATGGATGAACTGGCAGAAGAAATTCCAGATAATTTGAATGAATTATATTTGATGTACCATACTCCAAATTAATTTATTAGAAGAAATAATAAATAACGTCCTTTCTAGGGCGTTTTTTATTATTTGGCTTTTTTAATTGTTTAAAGAATGAAGTAGTCTTTTTTAAGGTTTATCTTAAATTTAGAGCTTTAATTAGGATGTTGAACGAGTTGTTTTCATAATCTGGTGGAGTTTGGATGTTAAAAGTTCCAAAATTAGCTTTCAGTGAATGAATTGGTTTTTGAAGGGCTATGTAGTCAAAATATTTTTATTATTTCTATAAAAAAGGCATTTAGAAAACTAAATGCCTTTCCATTAAAAATTATAAGCGTTTACGCTTTGCAGCTGCAATTTGCGACTGGCGCATACGGAAACCAGCTTTTTGTTTTTCAGTTGTCTTGTCGATGCAATACACGCATGAAACACCATGTTCATAACTTGTTAAAGCTGACTCTTCTGGAGTTAATGGCCAACCACAAGCATGACATTTAATATTTACGCCTTCCTCAACGCCATGAGTTACAGCAGTACGTCCGTCAAATACGAAACATTCGCCTTCCCATAAACTTTCATCGGCAGGGGTTTCTTCTAGGTATTTAAGGATACCGCCTTTGAGGTGATAAACCTCTTGGAAGCCTTCTTGAAGAAGTAAAGATGTTGATTTTTCACAGCGAATACCGCCTGTACAGAACATCGCAATTTTTTTATCTTTATGTTGCTCTAGCTCTTTTTTGACATATTCTGGGAACTCGCGGAATGTCTCAGTTTTAGGGTCGATTGCACCTTTAAAAGTGCCTGCCTTATATTCATAGTCATTACGTGTGTCGATTAAAATTACATCATCACGTGCAATTAAATCATTCCACTCTTTTGGATCGAGGTAGTGACCCACTAAGTCGCGGGGTTTAACCTCAACACCTAAAGTTACAATCTCTTCTTTAAGTTTAATCTTCATTTTACGGAAAGGTTTGTCAGAGCTATGGGATTCTTTGTATTCCATAGAAGCAAAACCTTCATTAAGCAAAAATTGATAGAGACTATCAATTGCTACACGATCGCCCGCAACAGTACCATTAATTCCTTCACCTGCTACAATCAGAGTTCCACAAAGGTTAATTGTTTTCACTAAGTCTAATAGACGTTGCTGAAGATCTGCAGGATCTTGAACTTCTTTAAATTGATATAGTGCTGCAACAACCCAACCCGCGGTCGCTTGCTGTTCTACAGGTGCAAGCTGTTCTACAGTAGCGTTCATGGAAAACTCCAAATGTATTAAGATATAAATTTAAGGCGCATATTTTAGCGCGAAAATGTGTAATAAGCGAGAAAACCATAAAAAGTATATGGTTTATTTAAGGAGTTTGTTTTGAGTAATGATCATCGAATGCTCTCTCTCACCCCATGTGCAGGGCGTTGTTCAACAGTTTTTGGTGATCAGGTGTGCCGTGGTTGTCGCCGTTTTAACCATGAAGTGATTCAATGGAATACGTATACAGCAGAGCAACGCTTGGCTGTGTGGAAGCGCTTAGACGATCAGTTGAATCAAATCCTAGTACCTATGTTGCCTCATGCGAACTTACAGCATGTAGAGGGATTTATTTTAAGTAAGCGTGTTCGGTTGATGGAAGGGGCGAGTAAAGGCCGCAAGCTTTATCATGCTTTGAAAATATGTGAAAAAAATAAGCATCTGGCACACGAGAGTGGTTTGGGTATTTCAGAACCTCAAGTCAAAACAATATGGGTTGAATTTGAAAGACGTGTTCTAGCTTTGGCTAAAGCGAGTTATGAGTTGGCTTGGCTCCGAGCTGATGGGATTAGTCATCATTTATTAAGTGTGTTTGATGAAGAATAAGTTTTAAATTGAATTGAAAATACCACAATAAAAAAGCTGCCAGAAGGCAGCTTTTTTATCATTAATTTTCTTTCGAATATTAACGTTTGATATCGCGCTGAGTCGGGCCAGTGTAAAGCTGACGAGGACGACCGATTTTGTATGGTGCGCTGTGCATTTCTAACCAGTGGCTGATCCAACCTACTGTACGTGCAAGAGCAAAGATTACTGTAAACATTTCTGTTGGGATACCAATCGCTTTAAGGATGATACCTGAGTAGAAGTCTACGTTAGGGTAAAGTTTACGTTCAACAAAGTACGGGTCGTTCAATGCAATACGTTCAAGTTCCATAGCAAGCGCTAATTGAGGATCATTGATATTTAATGCTTCAAGAACTTCGTCACAAGTTTGTTTCATGACTTTAGCACGTGGGTCGAAGTTTTTGTACACACGGTGACCGAAGCCCATGAGTTTAACTTCTTTACGTTTTACTTTTTCCATGAACTCAGCAACGTTTTCTACACTGCCGATTTCATCAAGCATCTTAAGAACAGCTTCGTTTGCACCACCGTGAGCAGGTCCCCAAAGCGCAGAAATACCTGAAGAGATACATGCGTATGGATTTGCACCAGTAGAACCAGCAAGACGTACTGTGGATGTCGAAGCATTTTGTTCGTGATCAGCGTGAAGCGTGAAGATACGATCCATTGCACGAGCAAGAACAGGATTTACTTTGTAATCACGGTCAGCAGGAGTAGCAAACATCATGTGTAAGAAGTTTTCCGCGTAATTTAAGTCATTACGTGGATAGATGAATGGTTGACCTACTGTGTATTTGTAACTCCAAGCAGCAAGTGTTGGAATTTTTGCAATTAGACGAATCGCAGTGATTTCACGGTGATTGATGTCTTCAATGTCGAGGTTGTTGTGATAGAACGCAGATAATGCACCCACAACACCAACCATGATTGCCATAGGATGAGCATCACGACGGAAACCATTGAAGAAGCGGCTAACTTGGTCATGAACCATAGTATGAGCACGAACTTTGGCATCAAATTCTGTTTTTTGTTCAGCAGTTGGGAGCTCGCCATTTAATAATAAATAACAAGTTTCAAGATAGTCTGCTTGAGTTGCTAATTGGTCGATTGGGTAACCGCGGTGTAATAAAATACCTTTGTCACCATCAATGAACGTAATTTTAGACTCGCATGCAGCTGTCGCCATAAAACCAGGATCGAAAGTAAAATGACCTTCTTTCAATATGCTGCTGACATCAATTACATCTGGACCTAAAGTGCCACTGTAGATTGGTAAACCAATTTCTTTGCCATCAAGATGTAATACGGCTTTTTTGCCATTTGCTTCAGACATTCAATAGATCTCCTGTCCTGGTGAATGTTGATCTGACTCGAAATCCTAATGTTCTCATGTGCGAATCAGACGGTGTCAAAATTTGCTATAAGATTAGTGAGTACTGAAATTTTGTCAATTATACTTATGGATAAAAAATAACGTTCTCACAGAGAGTTAGTCATCAAGACCCGAGCAAAAAAGTCAGTAAAATCACTGCATCGGGATGGTATAATAAGTCAATTCAATAAGAACGTGCAGAAAAAAAATGAAGTATCAGTACAATTGTAAGCAAATTTTTAAATTAAGATGAGGAATGGCAAGTCGGTAGAAAATGCCAATCCAATTAAAAAAATCATAAAACTCATGGTGTAATTTAAAATTAATAATCAAAAAACACTCTATTTTTATTTAGTTGTAACAAAGAATGTTGCTGTTTTTTTAAGTTTAATTGTATAAAAAATAGCTAATTGAACTGCGTTAAAATAATTATAAATTTTATTTTCAATAAAAATTGCTTTCTCAAATGTATTTTAGATTGACTGATTTGTATTGAATCCAACTAACTTCACTTAGTTGAATTGTAGCTTTTATTGAAAATATGAGCAGTTACTAACATTTTTCTATTTATATGATGAATTTATAACTTTATCTTTAGTCTAAAATTTGCTTATTTAAAAGAAATTGCAGAAAAAATGAAATTAAATAAAAAGTTATTTTAAACAATAACATGATGAAACTCTGTATGCCATTTTAACGGGGTTAATAGGGTGATATCATTGTTAATGATTCTTATTTAATTGTTTTTTGCTTAAATGGGAAAGTGGATTGTTTGTATTTTGATACTTCGCGTTTTATAATTCAGTGTCGTTTATAGGTTAGGCATGAGCTGTGCTTGCCTAACAATGCCAGCTTTCCTTGGAATTAATTCAACAAACTCCGGTCGGAGTTTCTACCTACAGGATGCCCGCTGTGAAAAGCAACAGACCTGTCAATTTGTCCATGGGTCAGGTGTTAGCGGTAAATTTACGCTCACCCGTGGCTATTGCATCAATTTTACACCGTTTATCAGGTGTCATCGTTTTCTTATTAGTACCAGTTCTATTATGGATTTTAGATAAATCATTATCTTCACCAGAAGGATTTGACTACGTTAAAAATGTCGTGTTTGGGAATATCCTTGTACGTTTTATCGTTTGGGTATTTGTAGCCGGCTTGTTATTCCACTTTATTGCTGGAGTAAAGCACTTACTTGCAGATTTAGGTTTTGCTGAAGAACTGCAAAGTGGTCGTATAGCAGCGACAATTTCATTGATCTTATCTGTGGTAGCTATTATCGCAGCCTTTATATGGATTATGTTCTAATGAAAAGTGCTACAGGTTTAACTGGTTCAGGTTCTCGTGATTGGTTTATCCAGCGTGTAAGTGCGGTTGTACTTGCAGCCTATACTGTTGTTCTTTTGGGTTGGATTCTCTGCAAAGGTGGATTTGACTATCAACAATGGGCTGGTTTCATGATGACATTACCAATGAAGATTTTCTCTTTATTGGCAATTTTATCGCTTATCGCACACGCATGGATTGGTATGTGGCAAGTTTTTACTGACTATGTCACTACTCGTCAAATGGGTCCTTCAGCGAAAGGTTTACGCCTTGTACTGACGACGGCTGTCATTATTGCAGTGTTTGTGTACGCAATCTGGGGTATCCAGATTTTCTGGGCGAATTGATAGGAAGACATCATGGGCGCGATAACCCCTAAAGAAGATTATTCAAATATTCAAAACCTCACTTTCGATGCAGTTATCGTTGGTGGTGGTGGTTCTGGTATGCGTGCATCTTACCAACTCGCTCAAGCGGGTTTGAAGGTTGCAGTACTCACTAAAGTTTTCCCGACACGTTCGCACACTGTAGCTGCTCAAGGCGGTATCGGTGCGTCGTTAGGTAATATGCAAGAAGATAACTGGCATTTCCATTTTTACGATACAGTAAAAGGTTCTGACTGGTTAGGTGACCAAGACGCAATTGAATTTATGTGTCGTGAAGCACCAAAAGTTGTATATGAACTTGAACACATGGGTATGCCGTTTGACCGTAACGCTGATGGTACAATTTACCAACGTCCGTTCGGTGGTCACTCTGCTAACTATGGTGATAAGCCAGTTCCACGTGCTTGTGCAGCTGCGGACCGTACAGGTCATGCATTATTGCACACGCTTTATCAAAGCAACGTGAAAATGGGTACTCAATTCTTCGTTGAGTGGATCGCTCTTGATTTGATCCGTAACGAAGCTGGGGATGTTCTTGGTGTAACAGCAATTGACCAAGAAACTGGTAACATTTCAGTATTCCAAGCAAAAGCAACATTATTTGCTACTGGTGGTGCTGGTCGTGTTTACCGTGCATCAACAAATGCTTATATCAACACTGGTGACGGTCTTGGTATGGCTGCTCGTGCTGGTATTCCATTACAAGATATGGAATTCTGGCAATTCCACCCAACGGGTGTTGCGGGTGCTGGTGTATTGTTGACTGAAGGTTGTCGTGGTGAAGGTGCAATCCTTCGTAATAAAGACGGCGAACCGTTCATGGAACGTTACGCACCGACTTTAAAAGACTTGGCTCCACGTGACTTCGTTTCACGTTCTATGGACCAAGAGATTAAAGAAGGTCGTGGTTGTGGTCCAAAAGGTGATTATATCTTACTTGATATGACTCACTTGGGTGCTGAAACAATCATGAAGCGTTTACCATCTGTATTTGAGATTGGTAAAAAATTCGCGAACGTTGATATTACAAAAGAAGCGATTCCTGTAGTACCAACAATCCATTATCAAATGGGTGGTATTCCTACGAATATGCATGGTCAGGTGTGTTTACCTGAAGTGGGTACAGACAACTACACTAAACCTGTAAAAGGTTTCTATGCAATTGGCGAATGTTCTTGTGTATCAGTACATGGTGCAAACCGTTTAGGTACTAACTCACTTCTTGACTTGGTTGTATTTGGTAAAGCTGCTGGTGAGCACATTATTGATTACGTAACTAAGCATCATGGTGATGAATATGCACCTCTTCCAACAAACGTATTAGAGCAAACATTAGATCGCGTACGTAAATTGGATGACTCGACTTCTGGTGAAAATGCTCAAGAAGTTGCTGATGCAATTCGTGATATCGTTCAAGATCACGCTGGTGTATTCCGTACTCAAGCATTGCTTGATAAGGGTGTAAAAGAGATCCTTGCTCTTGAACCACGTGTGCGTAACATTCATTTAAAAGATAAATCTAGAGTATTTAACACTGCACGTGTTGAAGCGCTTGAAGTTGAAAACTTGTATGAAGTTGCAAAAGCAACTCTAATTTCAGCTGCTGCGCGTAAAGAGTGTCGTGGTGCGCATACTGTAGTTGATTATGAATTACCAGCTGATCACCCAACTTATTCATACGGTCGCCGTGATGATGAGTGGATGAAACATACGTTATGGTATTCATCAGATAACCGTTTGGAATATAAGCCAGTGCGCTTCAAACCGTTGACTGTTGATGCAATTCCGCCAGCACCACGTACATTCTAATCGGGAGTATAAAGATGAGTAGAGGTACTCGTACATTCGAAATCTACCGCTATGATCCTGATAAGGATAAAGCGCCGTACATGCAAACTTTCAAGCTTGAATTGACTGACAAGCACCGTATGCTGCTTGATGCATTGCTTGCATTGAAAGTTCAAGACGAATCGTTAACATTCCGTCGTTCTTGCCGTGAAGGTATTTGTGGTTCGGATGGTGTGAATATCAATGGTAAAAATGGTTTGGCTTGTTTAGAAAACCTGAATGATTTACCAGAGAAAATCGTAATTCGTCCATTACCAGGTTTGCCGGTGGTTAAAGATTTGGTTGTTGATATGAACCAATTCTATGATCAATATGACAAGATTCAGCCATTCTTGATCAATAACCAACCAGCTCCACCTAAAGAGCGTTTACAATCTCCTGAAGAGCGTGAACACTTAAACGGTTTGTATGAATGTATTCTTTGTGCATGTTGTTCAACTTCATGCCCATCATTCTGGTGGAACCCTGATAAGTTCTTGGGTCCTTCAGCATTATTGAATGCATACCGTTTTATTATTGATTCTCGTGATACTGCTACTGCAGACCGTTTGTCTCGTCTTGACGATCCATTCAGTTTGTTCCGTTGTAAAGGTATCATGAACTGTGTGTCAGTATGCCCTAAAGGTCTAAATCCTACAAAAGCAATCGGTCACATCCGTAATATGCTATTAGATCAAGCGGGTTAATTCTGCACAAATAGAGAACGCACATCCTTGATGTGCGTTTTTTTTTAACTTTATAATGTAAACTTTAGACTTTGGTCGAAAAAGATGAGGTTTTTATATATTGCACCATATATTAAAAGATAAAATCGCATATGTATTTCGCCAATTTATAGGTGGTATGTGTCAAAAAAATCAATCGTTCGTTAAGAACATGATACGATTTGCCACAAAGTTATAGGTGAAAAAAGCGTATACTATTGAAATTAATTTAAGTAGCACAATCTTAGATCTGTGCTTAATTTTTATGGTTAAAGTCATTTTAGAAAAGTTAATTTTAAAGTTAATTTTTCTAAAAAGATTTGCAAAAAATTGCTCGGTTTTAATCGAGTATAAGGTGAGTGATGATGCCATTGAGGGTGTTGTGATTCATTAATTACCTATGGAGTTTCCTCTCTAGGTAGTATGACGCCCCATGGTCTTAAAGACCTGTTGGGTAAGTAATGCCTTTTTTACCAATTTGGCATTATGCATCATGGGTGTGCTTAAAAGGCAGCCTGTAATATTTTTTGCAATAGGAAATGGGTCCACAAATGCAAGAAGTTGCTGACGCATTGCGTCTTGACACTGAACTTTCCGCTGATAGTGCAGCGTATATTGAAGAACTTTACGAGCAGTACCTGTCTTCCCCAACCTCTGTAGCTGAGGACTGGCGCCAATATTTCGATAAATACCCAAAGGGTGACCAACCACACGGTGCTGTGCGTGAGCAATTCCTATTACTAGGACGCAATGCTAATCGTGTTCAACCTGTTGTACAAAGTACGGTAAGTACTGAGCATGAGCGTCGTCAAATCGGCGTTTTACAACTTATTGCTGCTTATCGTAATCGCGGACATCAAAAAGCTAAGTTAGATCCATTAGGTCTTGCTAAGCGTGAAGAGATTCCAGATTTAGAGCTTTCAGCTCACGGTTTAACCAAATCAGATCTAGACACAGTATTTAACACTGGCAATCTTGAGATTGGCAAAAGCGAAGCTACGCTTGCTGAAATGATTGAAGCAATGGAAGCAATCTATTGTGGTTCAATCGGTGTTGAATATATGCATATCGTGGACACAAAAGAAAAGCGTTGGATTCAACAGCGTCTTGAAAGTGTTCGTGGTCAGCTTAATTTTACAAATGATCAAAAGAAAGGGTTCCTGGAGCGTTTAACCGCTGCAGAAGGACTTGAAAAATACCTAGGCAATAAATACGTTGGTGCTAAGCGCTTTGGTGTAGAAGGTGGTGAATCTTTTATTCCTATGGTGAATGAAATCATTCAACGTGCTGGTGCTGTTGGTTGTAAAGAAGTTGTTATTGGTATGCCACACCGTGGCCGTTTAAACCTTCTTGTTAATATTATGGGTAAAAACCCTGCAGACTTGTTTGGCGAGTTTGAAGGTAAAGCTATTCATAAGAAAGGTTCTGGCGACGTTAAATACCATCAAGGTTTCTCAAGTAATGTAATGACTCCTGGTGGCGAAGTTCACTTGGCATTAGCATTTAACCCATCTCACTTGGAAATCGTTGGTCCTGTAGTTGAAGGTTCTGTGCGTGCACGTCAAGTGCGTCGTAGAGACATCGGCGGTGATGATGTATTACCAGTCATTGTTCATGGTGATGCTGCATTTGCAGGTCAAGGTGTGAACATGGAAACTTTCCAGATGTCACAAACTCGTGGCTATACGGTTGGTGGTACTGTACACATTATCGTGAATAACCAAGTTGGTTTTACAACTTCTGATCCACGTGATGCGCGTTCTACTGAATATTGTACTGACGTTGCAAAAATGATTCAGACGCCAATTTTCCATGTGAATGGCGATGATCCTGAAGCAGTAATCTTTGCTACTCAATTAGCACATGATTTCCGTCACGAATTCCGTAAAGACGTAGTACTTGACTTGTTCTGTTACCGTCGTCGTGGTCATAATGAAGCAGATGAGCCATCTGGTACACAGCCATTGATGTATCAAGTGATTGCTAAAAAAGCAACAACTCGTACACTCTATGCAGACCAACTTGTTCAAAACAAAGTAATTGATCGTGCTGAAGCAGACCAAATGGTTGAAGATTACCGTGCTGATTTAGAAGCCGGAAACCATGTGGCAAACGCTTTGGTGCTTGAACCAAATACAAAAATGTTTGTTGATTGGACACCTTATTTGGGCCATGACTATACAGACGATTGGGATACTTCATTTGACTTAAATCGCTTAAAAGAATTAGGCGAGGGCATGAGCAAACTTCCGGAAGGATTTGTTATGCAGCGTCAAGTGCAAAAAGTAATTGAAGATCGTGTGAAAATGCAAACTGGTGAAACTGCATTGAACTGGGGTGCTGCTGAAACTTTAGCTTACGCAACCTTGATCGATGAAGATTACCTTGTTCGTATTACTGGTGAAGACGTTGGGCGTGGTACATTCTCGCACCGTCATGCAAAATTGCATAATCAGGTAGATGGCTCAACGTATATTCCGCTTTGTCACGTTAAAGAAAACCAGCCTCGTTTTGCAATTTATGATTCTTTATTATCTGAAGAAGCTGTTCTTGCATTTGAGTATGGTTATGCAACTACAATTCCTAAGAGCTTAATTATTTGGGAAGCACAATTTGGTGACTTCGTAAACTGTGCTCAGGTTGTAATTGACCAGTTTATTGCTTCTGGTGAGACTAAGTGGGAACGAGTTTGTGGTTTAACAATGTTGTTACCACACGGTTTCGAAGGTCAAGGTCCAGAGCATTCATCAGCTCGTTTAGAACGTTTCTTACAGTTATGTGCTGAAGATAACATGCAAGTGATCACTCCAACGACACCTGCACAGATTTTCCATGCATTACGTCGTCAAGCTGTACGCCCAATTCGTAAGCCATTGATCGTAATGTCACCGAAATCTTTACTTCGTCATAAACTTGCGACCTCTACTTTAGAAGAGCTTGCAAATGGTTCATTCCAAACTGTAATTGACGAAATCGATCAAATTAATAAGTCAGATGTAACTCGCCTTGTACTTTGTGGTGGTAAAGTTTATTACGACTTACTTGAAAAACGTCGTGAACAAAACTTAACTAACGTCGCAATTGTACGTATTGAGCAGTTATATCCATATCCAGAACAACGTCTTGCGGAAATCTTAGCTGCATATCCAAACGTGAAAGAACTTGTTTGGGCACAAGAAGAGCCGAAGAACCAAGGCGCTTGGTTATTTATCGCACCGCGTTTATACGACGATATCTTAAAATCTGGCAAACAAATCCGTATCAGTTTTGCAGGTCGTGAAGCTTCTGCTGCACCAGCTTGTGGCTCACCGTACTTGCATGCAAAACAACAAGCTCAGCTAATTAATGATGCATTGGCAATCGAAGCTGAACAATCAGGAGATTCTCAATAATGGCAACCGAAATTAAAGCACCGGTATTCCCAGAGTCTGTTGCAGATGGAACCATCGCAACTTGGCACAAAAAGGTGGGTGAACCTGTATCACGTGATGAAGTGATCTGTGATATTGAAACCGACAAAGTTGTTTTAGAAGTGGTTGCTCCTGCAGATGGTAGCTTAGTTGCAATCATTAAAGGTGAAGGCGATACAGTTCTTTCTGATGAAGTGATTGCTCAGTTTGAAGCTGGTGCTGGTGCAGCTGCTGCTCCTGCAGTAGAGCAAGAAGTTGCTCAAACTCAAGCTGGTGCAGCTCCTGTTGTTGAGCGCACTGAAGCTGTATCTGGTCAAGCTCCTGCAGTTCGTAAAGCTTTGTCTGAAACTGGTATTGCAGCTGCTGACGTACAAGGTACTGGTCGCGGTGGTCGTATCACTAAAGAAGATGTAGCAAACCATCAAGCTAAACCAGCTGCTAACGTTACTCCGTTAAGCGTAGCTGTTGGTGAGCGCATCGAAAAACGCGTTCCAATGACTCGTTTACGTAAGCGTGTAGCTGAGCGTCTTCTTTCTGCAACTCAAGAAACTGCAATGTTAACTACATTTAACGAAGTTAACATGAAACCAATCATGGAATTGCGTAAGCAATATAAAGATGCGTTTGAAAAACGCCATGGTGCTCGTTTAGGCTTCATGTCATTCTTTGTTAAAGCTGTAACTGAAGCACTTAAACGCTATCCTGCGGTAAATGCGTCAATTGATGGCGACGATATTGTTTATCACGGTTACTATGACATCGGTGTCGCAGTTTCTTCTGATCGTGGTCTTGTTGTTCCAGTATTACGTGATACTGATCGTATGAGCTATGCAGAAGTTGAAGCAGGTATTGGTGCGTATGCTGCTAAAGCACGTGACGGTAAATTATCTATCGAAGAAATGACTGGTGGTACTTTCACTATTACTAACGGTGGTACTTTCGGTTCATTACTTTCAACTCCAATTTTGAATCAGCCGCAAACTGGTATCTTGGGTATGCACAAAATCCAAGAGCGTCCTATGGCTGTAAATGGTCAAGTTGAAATCTTGCCAATGATGTATTTAGCGCTTTCTTATGACCACCGTATGATCGATGGTAAAGAAGCAGTAGGTTTCTTGGTAGCAATCAAAGAATTGTTAGAAGAGCCAGCTAAACTCATCCTTGATCTTTAATTTCTTCGAATAATATTACCGAGATAGAGCGATCCTCTATCTCGGACCATGGAGATAAACAATGTCTCAACAATTTGATCTTGTTGTTATTGGCGGTGGTCCTGGTGGTTATGAAGCTGCAATTCGTGCTGCTCAACTAGGTTTTAAAGTCGCTTGTATCGAAAAACGTATTCACAACGGTAAGCCATCTTTAGGTGGTACATGCTTAAACGTAGGTTGTATCCCTTCTAAAGCATTACTTGACTCTTCACATCGTTATGAAGATACAGTGCATCATTTAGCTGATCACGGTATTACTACAGGTGAAGTGAATTTTGATCTTGCTAAGCTTCTTGCTCGTAAAGACAAAATTGTTGACCAATTAACTGGTGGTATCGATCAATTGCTTAAAGGCAATGGTATTGAGTGGTTAAAAGGTACTGGTAAATTACTTGCTGGTAAAAAAGTTGAGTTTGTTTCACACGAAGGTGAGACTCAAGTTTTAGAACCTAAATACGTAATTCTTGCGTCTGGTTCTGTACCTGTAAATATTCCAGTAGCTCCTGTAGATCAAGATATTATTGTTGATTCAACTGGCGCATTAAACTTCCCAGAAGTACCTAAACGTTTAGGTGTTATTGGTGCTGGTGTAATCGGGTTAGAACTTGGTTCTGTTTGGCGTCGTCTTGGTGCTGAAGTTGTTGTATTTGAAGCGATGGATGCATTTTTACCAATGGCTGATAAAGCTTTGGCAAAAGAGTACCAAAAGCTTTTAACTAAGCAAGGTCTTGATATTCGTATTGGCGCTAAAGTTGCTGGTACTGAAGTTAATGGTCGTGAAGTGACTGTTAAATACACTCAAGGTGGCGAAGAAAAAACTCAGACTTTTGACAAATTAATCGTTTGTGTAGGCCGTAAAGCTTATGCAGAAGGTTTATTGGCTGATGATTCAGGCATTAAATTGACTGAACGTGGTCTAGTTGAAGTAAACGATTACTGTGCAACTTCTGTAGAAGGTGTATATGCGATTGGTGACTTAGTTCGTGGTCCAATGCTTGCTCATAAAGCAATGGAAGAAGGTGTAATGGCTGTTGAACGTATCCATGGTCATGCAGCTCAAGTGAACTACGACACAATCATTTCTGTTATCTATACACATCCGGAAGCGGCATGGGTTGGTTTAACTGAAGAACAAGCTAAAGAAAAAGGTCATGAAGTTAAAACTGGTCAATTCGGTTTTGCTGTAAATGGTCGTGCTTTAGCGGCGGGTGAAGGTGCTGGTTTCGTTAAGTTTGTTGCTGATGCAAAAACTGACCGTTTATTAGGTATGCATGTCATTGGACCTGCTGCATCTGATATCGTACACCAAGGTATGATCGCTCTTGAATTTGTATCTTCTGTTGAAGATCTTCAGTTAATGACATTTGGTCATCCAACATTCTCTGAAGTTGTTCATGAAGCTGCACTTGCTGTAGATGGTCGTGCAATTCACGCGATTCAACGTAAGCGTAAATAAAATAAAGAGCGGTTCTCCGCTCTTTTTCACATTTGATGGTGTGATTAAAAAAACATCAAGGTGATAGAGGTAGACAGCAATTTGCATATACAACATGAGAATGTTGTGCAAATTGAAGACAACAAACAAAGTTAAGTAGGTAACTAAATGAACTTACATGAGTATCAAGCTAAAGCGTTATTGAAAGAATATGGTATGCCGGTACAAGAAGGTATCTTGGCAACCAATGCAGACGAAGCAGTTGCTGCATTCGAACAGCTTGGTGGTAAATTCGCTGTAATGAAAGCGCAAGTTCATGCTGGTGGTCGTGGTAAGGCTGGTGGCGTTAAAGTTGCAAAATCTAAAGAAGATGTTATCGAGTTTGCAAATAACATTATTGGTACTCGTCTTGTAACGTATCAAACTGATGCAAATGGTCAACCAGTAAACAGCATTATTGTTGCTGAAGACGTATACCCAGTTGAGCGTGAGCTTTACTTGGGCGCGGTTGTAGACCGTTCTAGCCGTCGTATTACTTTCATGGCTTCTACAGAAGGTGGTGTAGAAATCGAGAAAGTTGCAGAAGAAACTCCAGAAAAAATTATCAAAGTTGAAGTTGATCCATTAGTTGGCTTACAACCATTCCAAGCGCGTGAAGTTGCGTTTGCTTTAGGTTTGAAAGACAAGCAAATCAGCCAATTTGTTAAAATTATGGCTGCTGCTTACCAAGCATTTGTAGAAAATGACTTTGCATTATTCGAAATTAACCCACTTTCAGTTCGTGAAAATGGCGATATTTTATGTGTAGATGCAAAAGTTGGTATCGACTCTAACGCGCTTTACCGTTTACCTAAAGTTGCTGCTTTACGTGATAAATCTCAAGAGAATGAGCGTGAATTAAAAGCATCTGAATTCGACCTTAACTATGTTGCTTTAGAAGGTAACATCGGTTGTATGGTTAACGGTGCTGGTCTTGCAATGGCAACTATGGACATCATTAAACTTTATGGTGGTCAGCCTGCAAACTTCCTTGACGTTGGTGGCGGTGCAACTAAAGAGCGCGTAATCGAAGCGTTCAAAATCATCCTTGCTGATACATCTGTACAAGGTGTTTTAATTAACATCTTCGGTGGTATCGTACGTTGTGACATGATTGCTGAAGCGATTATTGCAGCGGTTCAAGAAGTAAATGTAACTGTTCCAGTTGTTGTTCGTTTAGAAGGTAACAACGCGGAGTTAGGTGCTAAATTACTTGATGAATCTGGTTTGAAATTAATTTCTGCGAACGGCTTGTCTGATGCCGCAGAAAAAGTTGTAGCTGCAGTTAAAGCGTAAGGGGAGTATCAATCATGAGCGTATTAATTAATAAAGACACTAAAGTATTGGTACAAGGTTTTACTGGTAAAAACGGTACTTTCCACTCTGCACAAGCTTTAGACTACGGTACAAAAGTTGTTGGTGGTGTTACTCCAGGTAAAGGTGGTACTACTCACCTTGATTTACCAGTATTCAACACAATGAAAGAAGCTGTACGTGAAACAAATGCAGACGCATCTGTAATTTATGTACCAGCTCCATTTGTTTTAGATTCTATCGTTGAAGCGGTTGATTCAGGTGTTGGCCTAATCGTTGTGATCACTGAAGGTGTTCCAACAATCGACATGCTTAAAGCAAAACGCTACTTAGAAACTAACGGTAACGGTACTCGTTTAGTTGGTCCTAACTGCCCAGGCGTGATCACTCCAGGCGAATGTAAGATTGGTATTATGCCAGGTCACATTCACCAACCAGGTCGTATTGGTATCATCTCACGTTCAGGTACATTGACTTATGAAGCTGTTGCTCAAACAACTAAGCTTGGTTTAGGTCAGTCTACTTGTATCGGTATTGGTGGTGACCCAATCCCAGGTATGAACCAAATCGAAGCTCTTCAATTGTTCCAAGACGATCCAGATACTGATGCCATCATCATGATCGGTGAGATCGGTGGTACAGCGGAAGAAGAAGCTGCTGAATTCATCAAATCTAACGTGACTAAGCCTGTAGTAGGTTACATTGCTGGTGTAACTGCACCTAAAGGTAAGCGTATGGGTCACGCTGGTGCGATCATTTCTGGTGGTCAAGGTACTGCTGAAGAGAAATTCGCTGCATTTGAACGCGCGGGAATGGCTTACACTCGTAGCCCAGCTGAGCTTGGTTCAACAATGTTGCAAGTTTTAAAAGAGAAAGGTTTAGCTTAATCGCTTTATTCTGAATCTTAAAAAACACCGCATCTGAAAATGATGCGGTGTTTTTTTATCTATTAAATAAAAAATAAGTAATCCAAAATAAAATTTCTAAAGAAACAAAATATTTAAGCAAAAAAATACGCAATGATTGGGGTGATCATTGCGTAGAACAACGAATCTGTAAAAACAGTTTCGGTTTAAGGAGAAATGTCGTGAGGTTCATATAATGTAACCTACATGATGAATAATAGAGATAGTTAAGAAATTCTTCATCGCTATTAGCGTTAATAAGTGTTACTTCACGTTAATAGGGTAAAAGCATGTGAATAGTTGTCAATACATTAGTAATTCTAAAAAATTATGCTATGAATAAAATAAGCATAAAAAAAGCCCCGAAGGGCTTTTAATTTTTAAAGGAATTAGAATTTAAATAATCCTAAACCATCTTTAACTTCGTCTAAGGTCTGTTGAGTAATAAGACGACACTTATCTGTACCTTGACGTAAAACATCCATAATGTAGTCAGGATCTTTGGCAAGTTCTTCACGACGTTCACGGATAGGGCTAATCAATTCTTTTAAAACACCTTCAAGGCGTTTTTTAACAGTTCCATCACCTAAACCACCGCGACGATAATGTGCTTTTAACTCTTCAACTTCTTCTTTATTTGGGTCAAATGCATCTAAGTAAGTAAATACAATATTTCCTTCAACCTGGCCTGGATCTTCAATGCGAAGATGATTTGGGTCGGTATACATTGCATTTACAGCTTTTTTAATGTCTTTATCAGAAGCATTTAAAACAATGGTATTACCTAATGATTTAGACATTTTTGCCTTGCCATCAAAACCAGGTAAGCGTGCCATATTTGAAAGCAAAGCTTTACATTCAGGTAAAAGGTCTTGGCCAATCTGACGGTTTACTCGACGTACAATTTCATTGGTTTGTTCAATCATTGGAATTTGATCTTCACCCACTGGAACCACAGTCGCTTTAAAAGCAGTAATGTCAGCCGCTTGTGCAACAGGGTAGCAGAGGAAACCAGCCGGAATGTCACGCTCAAAACCACGCATTTGAATCTCGGACTTAATAGTCGGGTTACGCTCTAAACGTGCAACCGTCACGAAGTTAAGATAAAGCATAGTAAGCTCATTCAGTGCTGGTAAACATGATTGAACGCAAATCGTGGTTTTTGTTGGATCAATGCCTACAGCTAAATAATCTAGAGCAACTTCCAAAATATTGCGACGGACTTTATCTGGGTTATCTGCATTGTCTGTTAGGGCTTGTGCATCTGCTAACAAGAGATGTTGATGATGGCTATCCTGTAAACCTACACGAGAACGCAAAGAACCGACAAAATGCCCAAGATGAAGTTGTCCGGTTGGGCGGTCGCCTGTCAAAATAATTGGACGCTGATCAACATTACTCATTATTTATTCCACTGTCTTATTGGCTTAATCAGGGGTAGTAAGCCCTGCAATATAAAAGATTGGCATTATTGTACGGGAAATAAAAAAAATTCGTCAGCGATTGGTTAAACTTTTCTTAAAATAATATTGTGAATTTATTCAGTAAAATTACAGAAATTGAAAAAAATCATCTTACAATAGCCTAATAAATACAAACTTGGATAAGAAATGGCAAGTGGCTTACTTTTATTACTAGATGATATTGCAACAATTTTAGATGATGTTGCTTTAATGAGCAAAATGGCAGCAAAGAAAACTGCTGGTGTTTTAGGCGATGATTTAGCTTTAAATGCGCAACAAGTTACAGGTGTGCGTGCAGATCGCGAAATACCTATAGTTTGGAAAGTGGCTAAAGGTTCATTTGTTAATAAACTTATTTTAGTTCCTTTGGCTTTGTTGATTAGTGTGATTGCTCCTTGGCTGATTAATCCACTATTAATGTTGGGAGGTTTATTTTTGTGTTATGAAGGGGTAGAGAAAGTTCTTCATACCATTATGCATAAAAAGCCCACTACATCAGAAGAAGCAAAAGCAGAATTTGATAGTGAAGAATTAGATTTAGCAAATTTTGAAAAAGAAAAAGTAAAAGGAGCCGTTCGAACAGATTTTATTTTATCTGCTGAAATTGTTGTTATTTCTTTAGGCACCGTGGCTACAGCTAGTTTAATGACTAAGGTAAGCGTACTCAGTATTATTGCTGTTGTGATGACAATTGGCGTTTATGGCTTAGTTGGCATGATTGTTAAGATTGATGATTTGGGATTATATTTAACGAAGCAAACTGCCTCATTTAAGCAGACTATAGGTCGAGGTTTATTAGCTTTTGCACCTATTTTAATGAAACTACTTTCAATCGTAGGCACCATTGCAATGTTCTTAGTGGGTGGTGGGATTATTAATCATACGATTCCGTTACTTCATCACTTAACTGAAAACACAGTGGACCATATAGAAACAATACCAGCGGTAGGCAATATTATTGGTGCTTTAACACCGACACTGATTAATTTTGGAATAGGACTGGTTGCAGGTGCAATTGTTCTATTAATTGTGAGCTTAATACAAAAAATGTGGCCCAAAAAAGCATCGGGTTCATGATGCCATTCTAAAATAAGAGGGAAATTATGCGCTGGAAAGGTCGTCGAATTAGTACCAATGTGGAAGACCGTCGAGGTGGTGGCGGTGTTAGAGCAGGTGGTATCAGTATTATTGGTTTGGTTGTTGCATTTGTTGCGTGGAAGTTTTTTGGGGTTGATCCACAACAAGCTTATCAGGCAACTCAGCAAGTCACTGCATCACAGCAGTCAAATGCAACTGCGCCAGAAAATTTAACACCCGAGCAAAAAGAAGCCTCTGATTTTGTTGGAACTGTTTTGGCTGATACAGAGGATACGTGGACTCCTATATTTAAACAGTTAGGTAAAACATATACGCCACCAAGATTGGTGCTATTTAGTGGAATGATTCAATCTGGATGTGGTACTGCTCAATCTGCAATGGGACCATTTTATTGTCCAGCAGATCAGAAGGTTTATATCGATACAGAATTCTTTAAAGATATGCGTCAGCAAATGGGAATTTCTGGTGAGCAAAACCAAACTGAACTTTCAAGACAAGATCAGGCAGGTGATTTTGCTCAAGCTTATGTGGTTGCACATGAGGTAGGGCACCATGTTCAAACCTTGCTTGGTATTTCTTCACAAGTACAACAAGCCCGTGCACAAGCAAGCCAAAGAGAAGGTAATCAATTATCTGTTCGCCAAGAATTGCAAGCGGATTGTTTAGCGGGTATTTGGGCGAGTCATAATCAGCAACGTACTCAATTTTTAGAGCAAGGTGATATTGAAGAAGCGATGGATGCTGCTCAAAAAATTGGAGATGATTATTTACAGAAACGCTCTACTGGTCAGGTGGTTCCAGATAGCTTTACCCATGGTAGTAGTGAACAGCGAATGCACTGGTTTCAGGTTGGTTTAAAAACTGGCGATATTAACCAATGCGATACTTTTAATAATCCAGTTTAATTTTTTCTAGGATGAGTCTTGTTAAACATATTTAAGAAGCTCATCCGTTTTTTAGATCATAACTATAAATAATGTTAAGAAATTTAACAGAGTGATAGATTGTTCAATCAATTCGTTAAACTTGTGTCCTAATTTCTGTTTTTTATGATTATGGCATTCTTTATGCCAGTTTTTTATTAAGTTTGGTCGATCTAACGAAGTTTCACTTATTTGGTCGTTGACCCAGAAGAAGGGTATTAATGGGTAATTTTTTTCTACTACAAGCATTCACAGTGGTTTTTGCGCTATCAATCGCAACCACGATCTTCAATAAGCGCATTTTAGGCTTTCCTCAGGCTATTGGTGTGCCGCTGGTCTCAGCAATTTTTGTCTTTATTTTGCAATGGGGCGCAAGCCTGCTAAACGGTAACCAGTTTATTACTATTAATATTCATAATATTGAAGAAGCCGTGCGCCATATCGATTTTTATGATTTTTTAATTAATGGTGTCATCTGTTTTATTTTAACTTCTTCAGCACTTAAATTTAAAATTTCTGATTTAAAAAGTTACTGGAAGCAAATTAGTATCTTGGCCACCATTGCATTAGTCATTTGCGCCGTTTTATTTGGTGGATTGCTCTACGGGTTCCAACTACTGGTTGGATATCATGTGCCAATTCTGGTGCTTTTACTTTTAGGTGCAGCTTTAGGGGCAACAGATCCTATTGGTATTAAAGGTGTACTTAGTTCGATTCGTGCACCGCATCATTTGATTGTTAAGCTAGAAGGCGAGTCACTCTTTAATGATGCAATGTGTATTGCATTGTTTATGACTTTGCTCAATGTTTTACAGGGTGAACATTTCTCGTTGATGGCGACACTAGAAGCTCTACTCTATGAAATTGTTGTTGCGGTCGGGATTGGTTGGGCATTTGGGGTAGGGGTGTTGCGTCTATTACGTGGTAAACACGAAATGGAGTCCCTGATTTTGACAACAGCTTTGCTTGCGAGTGGAGCATATTTAGTGGCTTTGTTTGCCCATGCATCAGCACCGATTGCCTGTGTAATAGGTGGTTTAATTGTTGGAAACAAATGGAAAGAAATACGAGAAGAGCGAGAGATTCAAGAGGTTAATCATTTTTGGCATACTGTAGAAGGGATCATCAACTCATTCCTATTTACTTTGATTGGTCTAGAGTTATTTATTCTTGATTTAAACTTTAGCCTAATTTTAGGCGGTATTGTTGCGTTCTTTATCCTACATATCTCTCGTTTTGCAGCCAACTTCATGGCTTTTGCCTTTTTCCCGAATATGCGGAAAATGAAAAGTTATAATGGTAGTTTAACCATTTTATCTTGGGGTGGGGTACGAGGAGGGATTTCACTTGCATTGATTTTGGCGGTTGCCAATATTCCTGCATTAAGTCCTTATAGCAGTATCCTGATTGGCTATACTTTTATTAGTGTGTTGTTATCAGGCATCGTATGTGGTCTAGGCCTACCAGCTGTGATGAATGCTTTCTATTACAATCCGAATGAAGAAACCGAAGGTTTAAAAGGTCTCTATCAACGATTGTGTCATAAGATGAATCGAAGAGGCTTTCAATATATTGTTGGAGAGGATGCACTGGGTAGAGAAACAATTACCGTTTTTAATCCGGATATTCTGGTTGACCAAAAAACTGAAGATGGAATTGCAACAATGCATGACCCAAATAAGTTACAAGAAGTAAAACGATTTGAGAGTCCAGATAATTTCTAAATATTTGCGGTTTTAAATTTTATAAAAGATTTACAAATTAGGTTTTAGTGTAATAGTGAAATATTACCTAAAGCCTTTTTTTTCTATATATATCATTAATAATATATTTTATTTTATTAAGATATTAATAATTGTTATATGGATACTTTAATTAAATGACTTTTCAACAAATGGTAAATATAAAAAAAGAAATTTGTTTTATATATAAAACATTTAAAGAAATTTTCCATTAAATTAACACAAGATAAACTCAAAGAAGACTTATATATAATTTCTATTAATTAAAATTTTTTCTTTAGGTACTTTAGTATTTGTTTTTTTTATTTTAAAGTGGTTAATGTAAAAATGATCACATTACTTAATGTTTTTAAGTTGTAGGTCAAAAACTTGAAAACATTAAGTAAAAAGAATTATACAAAAATCATTTAAATCAATAATATAAAAGGAATACAGATATGCCTGAAATACAAATTATTGCCAAGGATAGTCACGACACCTTGTCAACCATCAAGGGAACTTCCGCATCGCTTACAGAAGCATCGGTTGTATTGGTAAAAGTGGCTGCCAGTGATGTATTGGTAGTAAATAGGGAGGGAACCAATGCAGTCATTCGCCTGAAAAATGGCGAGACAATTGTTATTGAAGGCTTTTTTAGTGGAACAGCTGAGCCTAAAGATAACAGCCTTGTTTTTCAAGACGAAAATGGACAGTTAATTTGGGCAAAATTCAAAGATGCTGAAAATGATGCAGACGCTGATGCTGATGCGGATGCTGATGCCGACAGTGATGTTGAGCCACAAGCACTCGTAGCTGAAGATTTACCAGCTGCTTTACCAGCAGAGGCACCACAAGAGTTGGTGTCTGATGTCATTTATCAACCTATTTCTTCAATTGAACCATTGCTTTATCACGATGGCGGCATAAACCCGTGGTTGTGGGCTATCCCATTAGTTGCGGGTGGTATTATCGCAGCGGCATCGAACCATGATAGTAATAATGACTCTTCAACACCTACCGATACTACTCCACCAAATACAGATGGCGTAACTTTCTCTGTTAATTCAGTTACATCTGATAATGTACTTAATGCCTCAGAAGCAGCAGGTAATGTCACGATTACTGGTATTTTGAAAAACATTCCAGCAGATGCAGCAAATACTGTTGTGACCGTTGTAATCAATGGTGTGACTTATAATGCGATAGTAGATAAGGATGCGGGTACGTGGAGTGTAAGTGTACCGGGTAGTGGTTTAAAAGCAGATCCAGATCAAACTATTGATGCTACTGTAACGTTTACAGATGCAGCAGGTAATAGCAGCACTGTTAAAGATACGCAAACTTATACAGTAGATACCACAGCGCCAAATGCACCAGTAATTGATCCGGTTAACGGGACAGACCCGATTACGGGTACAGCAGAACCTGGTTCAACAGTAACGGTGACTTATCCTGATGGAACGAGTACAACTGTGGTTGCGGGACCAGATGGTACATGGTCAGTAGATAATCCAGGTCTTAAAGATGGAGACACGGTAACAGCAGTAGCAACAGATCCTGCTGGCAATACTTCCGGACCAGGGACTGCTATTGTGGATGCAGTTGGTCCAAATACAGATGGTGTCAACTTTGCAGTCGATTCAGTAACTGCTGATAACGTAATTAATGCCTCAGAGGCATCGGGCAATGTCACCATTACAGGTGTCTTGAAAAATGTTCCGGCAGATGCGACGAATACAGTCGTTACTGTTGTTATTAATGGTCAAACCTATACTGCAACAGTTGATAAAGTTGCAGGCACTTGGAGTGTAAGTGTACCGGGTAGTGGTTTGGTTGCTGATGCAGATAAAACCATTGATGCTAAAGTAACTTTCACTGATGCAGCAGGTAATAGCAGCACAGTTAACGATACACAAACTTATACGCTTGATACATCAGCACCGACAGTCGCTCTTGATGATGTGTTGACCAATGACAGCACACCAGCGTTGACGGGTACAGTGAACGATCCGACTGCGACTGTGGTGGTGACTGTGGATGGTGTGGACTATCCAGCGACCAACAATGGTGACGGCACCTGGACGCTTGCAGACAATACACTGCCAGTGCTAACAGACGGTCCACACACCATTACCGTGACTGCAACAGATGCAGCAGGTAACAAAGGTACAGATACAGGTGTAGTCACAGTTGATACTGCAGCACCAAATACAGGATCAGTAAATTTTGCGATTGATTCGGTAACATCTGACAACGTGATTAATGCCTCAGAG
>NZ_JBSICF010000005.1:0-295823 GCF_056156705.1 Acinetobacter sp. Li1LvA2 | reverse complement strand
GTTGGCACAGCCATAGATCACATCATCGACCTGTTCCCAATCTACATTTGGGTTACGCTGGATCAAGGCTTTAATAGGCAAAGCACCAAGGTCATCGGCACGGACAGGTGCAAGGCCACCCGCATAACGGCCAAATGGGGTACGGATGGCATCGATGATATAAGCGTTTTTTAATGTCATTTCCCTAATTCCTTACCCTTGAGTCGCATCAATCAAAGTTGCACCCGTTAAAGCCTGTAACTCCTCAAAGCTCAGACCTTCAACTTTCTCAAGCACCTTTAAACCATCTTGGGTCACGTCAATCACGCAAAGATCCGTGTAAATACGGTCAACACATCGTTTGCCTGTTACCGGATAGCTCAGCTCAGCGACAATCTTCGGCTCACCTTGCTTGGTTACATGGTCTGTAGTGATAAAGACTTTCTTGGCACCTACAGCTAAATCCATCGCACCTCCCACGGCAGGAATTGCGTCCGGTGCACCGGTGTGCCAGTTGGCCAAGTCACCATTGGCTGCAACCTGAAATGCGCCAAGCACGGCAATATCAAGGTGACCTCCACGCATCATGGCAAATGAGTCACCATGATGAAAAAAGCTGCCGCCCTCAAGCATGGTCACAAACTCTTTGCCCGCATTAATCAGTTCAGGGTCTTCTTCACCTGCCGCTGGTGGTGGGCCAAAGGCTAACAAGCCATTTTCGGAATGAAGGAAAATGTCTTTGTCAGCAGGTAAGTAACTCGCGATCTTGGTCGGTAAGCCAATCCCCAGGTTTACATAGGCACCATCTGGAATGTCTTGTGCCACACGTTTTGCAATCTGGTCACGGCTGAGTTTCTGGTAGCACATGTTATTTCTCCTTATTGCTTACTGTGCGGGTGCGACTTGTACAACGTGCTGTACAAAGATACCTGGGGTGATGATGTGTTCCGGATCTAATCCACCCAGTTCTACAACTTCAGAAACCTGAACAATCGTGACATCCGCAGCCATGGCCATAATCGGGCCAAAGTTACGTGCAGATTTACGGTAAACCAGATTGCCCCAGCGGTCGCCTTTGTAGGCTTTAATCAAGGCAAAGTCAGCCTTGATCGGATATTCGAGTACGTAATCTTTCCCATCAATCTCTCGGGTTTCTTTGCCTTCAGCCAATAGTGTTCCAAAACCTGTTGGGGTAAACACAGCGCCTAATCCCATACCTGCTGCCTGAATACGGCAAGCCAGATTACCTTGTGGTACCACTTCAAGCTCGACCTTTCCGGCACGGTACAGTTCATCAAACACATAAGAGTCTGCCTGACGTGGGAAAGAGCAAATCACTTTTTTAACTGAACCGGCTTTAAGCAGTTTCGCCAGACCGTAATCGCCATTACCTGCGTTATTGCTGACAATTGTTAAATCTTTAATACCCAGTTCAATCAGTCCATCAATGAGTTCAGCGGGTTGTCCTGCGGTACCAAAACCACCAATCAGAATGGTTGCACCATCTTTAATCTGCGATAGTACCTCGCTAAGTGAGGACTTACTTTTGTCAATCATATGGAAAAGTCTCTTAAAGCCGTAATGCGCAAAATCGATTAGAAACGAACGTTCTTGAACGTCCGTTTCTTTAAGGAACAACTATGATTTTTTCGCGAATTGTTGTTTAGCAAATTTACCAATGGCATCCGCTAAAGCTTTCGGTTGCTCTGGAACTAGGGCATGACCTGCATTTTTAATTTCGACTATCGTCACTCGATCACCTAAAGCACCTTTTAAAACACCTCTTAAAGGTTTAGGCGCAACTGTGTCATATTCTGGTTGAATATCTAAAATAGGTGCTTTACCAGCAGCAAAATAGTCATCTACAGGAGTGTTATTACGCGCATAACCTTGTGCATCGTGTGCTTCATGGTGCCAACCAGTTAGCCATACGCGCGGATCATTCATAGGTGCAAAGAATGCACGTTTTAAATATTCAATACGCTTAGCTTCTGGAAGCTCTTCATTTCCAGCATTATCAATCGCCTCACGAATTTCAGGGCCAATTGGTTTACCTTTATATCCCTCTGGCACTTTACCTGCGGAAGCACCTGCTAACACCACCCCTTTAACCAAATCTGGACGTTGCGTTGCGACCATACGGGTTGGGAAATTGCCCCATGCATGACCGACTACAATTGCAGGTCCAGCTTTAAAATGTTCGATCACTGCTGCAACGTCATTTCCATAGTCTTGAATATGCAATTTTTCCATTGGACCGCGGCTTAAACCAATTCCACGAACTTCTGGTCGAATCACTCTAAAGCCTTGTTTGACTAAATCTTGTGCAACTACGTCATAGTCACGTACAGAACGCCCTAGTGACGACATAATCACAATGGTTGGCCCCTTACCTTGTACATAAGCTTGAATAGAGACATCACCATACTTCACCATCTCATAAGGCACATTGCTTACCTTAGAGGCAGCTACCGTATGCGTTGCTGGTGAAATGTTTGTTTGCTTTGCTTCCGTAATCGTTGCTGTGGCTAATAATATTGCTGTAGATAAAATAGCTAAGGTTTTGTTCATCTTAATCAACTCCATGTTTTAGATGATTGTGGTTTAAAAATTAAATAAGCAGATTTAAGTCAACTAATTGGCTGAATAAACTTGTTTGGAAAATTTGGCTATCGCATTTGCCATCGCTTCTGGTTGTTCTGGTACCATCGCATGACCTGCATTTTTGATGACCTGCTCAACAACTCGTTCAGGCAAATACTCTTTCATTACATTTTTGACGACAACGGCATCGTACTCTCCTTGTAAATCAAGGATTGGAACCGTTTTTCCACCTGAAAAATACTCATCAATTGGCGTTACAATTCGTGCATGAGCTTCAGCAGCATGGTTTTTTTCATACCAACCGTTTAACCACACATGTGGATCATTCATAGGTGCGAAGAAAGCTTGTTTTAGATATGTGATACGTTGTTCTTGAGGAAGCTTATAATTCCCTGCGTTATCAATTGCATCTCGTAAACGCCCATACGGTTTTTCAGTTGAATCTTTTGGTAACTTACCTGCTGAAGCAGCGGCCATGACAATACCGCGAACCAGATCTGGTCGATCAGCAGCAAGCATACGTGCAGGCTGACTTCCCCATGCATGTCCAACGACTATCACTGGTCCAGTTTTTTCAGCATCTAAAACTAAAGCAACGTCAGCAGCAAAATCATGGAGAGTTAAATTCTCTAAAGGTCCTGTACTGCCATTGATACCTCTAGGTTCAGGACGTATTACTTTAAAGCCTGATTTTGCAAGATAATCTGCAACAACATCAAAATCTCTAGCGCCACGACTTAATGAAGGAAGTAATACAATTACAGGGCCCGTCCCTTGTACATAGAACTCAATTGAGACATCACCTTGTTGGATCTGCTTTTTATGAACAGAGAAATTTGAAATTAAATTTGCTTGATCCATATTAGATTCAACCCTATCAAGACTTGAGCATCCAGCGAGACTCAATGATGTCGATAAAATTGCAGTTAAGTATTTCTTCATGGTGATTCCTCACTTGCCAATTGGTTCTAAACCACTGTTGGTCAAAATACTTGCTGCTTGTTTAGATTTTAAAAATTGTACAAATTGAGCTGCGATTTCAGGATGTTCAGCTTTTTTTGAAATAACCGATGAAAACTTACTAACGTATTGCAAACTTTCAGGTAAAGGACCAACAAAGGTGATTCCTTTAGTATGTTTAAGTTCACTAATCTGCTGCATTCCTACATCAGCCTGATGTTCTGCTAACACTTCTCCGACCAGTTTTTTACCCGGAACCTCAAGCCCCTTTGTTTGCATTTCTTGTTCAATATTCAATTTTTTAAATAGTGTTGAACGAATATAGACACCACTTGAACCTTGAGAGTAGGCAACTTTTTGAGCAGACAATAAGGTTGCCTTTAGGTCAGATTCATTTTTTAACGGCGGTACTTTAGTGCCTTTACTTACCGCTAGACCAATTTTTGAATTTGCCAATTCAGTACGACTAGATAAGTCAAAATTTTGACTTAATTCATTAGATTTAAGTGCATCATCCAAAATAATAGCCAAGTCCATTTTTTCATTGTTTTTAATTCGCATTGGTAATGATTCAGGAGACTTTCCGGCCGATGGTCCCCATTCAATATGAACCGTATTTCCAGTTAATTTTTCATACATAGGAATAAGAGTGTCCATCGCACCATGAAAGGAACCAGAGGCAATAACATTTAATTGAGCTGCATGTGCTGGCACGACCATGGCAATTGATAAGCCCATTCCTGAGACTAGTTTTTTTAAACTCATTTTTACTTCCTTTTAAATGAAGAAGTATTCAGTCAATGAATACTTCATTGGTTTTAAAACATTAATTTTCTTTGAAATATAAATTTCGTGGATTATCGACAAATACGGCTTGTATTAATTCAGGCGTATCGAGTGCTTTTAATGCAAACTTTAAAAGCTCATCATCATTAGGAACCTCACCTTTTACATTTGGATGAGGCCAATCTGTTCCCCACACCACTCGGCTTGGTGCAAGTTTGATTAACTTCTGAACCCAATTCAGTGAAGCATCCCAAGTGTTAGCAGGCTGTCCATTCATTGCACGATCAATTCCGGAAATTTTTAGCCAACGCTTCGGATTCATCATGACTTGTTGCAACTTATTAAAAGTGTTTTCTGCATCTTGCGAATCAAGCAAATTAGGTCGTGCCATGTGATCAATCACAATATCGACATCTATGTCTTGCCAAGCATCAATCGCTGGGAAGATATCCTCAATTTTTCCGTGTATCTGAATATGCAATCCGAGCTTTGCAACTCGTTCAACCAAACCACGTAATGCTTGCGGATCATGGCTTCCCGGCAAATGACCCATCATGTTAAAGCGAATACCACAAATTCCACCGTGCTTTAATTCAATGAGTTTTTGATCCTTAATATCGTGATCTACTAAAGCAATTCCTCGATAATTAAAGTTACTTTGTTCAATCGCATCTAAAATGATGAAATTATCTGAACCATAGGCAACAGCTTGAACAAAAACACCGTGTTCAATTCCTAAACTTTTATGTAACTCAAGCATCTGTTTAAAGGTTGCTGGTTCAGGGTGATATGCAGCATCTTCAGGTAACGGAAAGCGATCAAAAGGCCCATATATATGAAAATGGCAATCCCATGAACCTTTTGGCAAATTAAATGACATAGTACTTCCTAAACAAATCTTATTAGGTTCAACAAATATTCCATGTACCTCACATATTTGGAGTTACTCAGAATTCACCTTAATCACAACGTGCAGTCATTCCGCCATCGACCACAATTTCTGTTCCAGTAACAAAACGCGCTTCATCACTTGCAAGAAACAGAGCAGCAAAAGCTGTATCACGACCATCTCCCATAAAACCCGCAGGAATTCGCTTTAAACGGCTTTCAAGCAATTGATCGACATCACCGCCTGTACGTTGCCCTGCTAAACGGACCTCAACCATCGGGGTATGTAATTGACCCGGCAAGACAGTGTTTACACGTATTCCTTTAGGGGCATATTCGACAGCAGTCACTTTTGATAATTGAATAATCGCGGCTTTACTTGCGGCATAGGCAACTTGTGGAGCGCCTGTAAAACGGATTCCAGAAGTTGAAGCCGTATTTACAATCGAACCACCACCTTGTTGCTCCATATATGGAATGGTGTGTTTACAAGTTAAAAAGACACTTTTTAAATTTAAGTCGAGCTGTTTATTCCATGCCTCTTCTGATAACGCGACAGCTCCGCCAGCGGCAGAACCACCCACGTTATTCACTAAAATATCGACACGACCATATTTCTCTACACAGGCTTCAACCATGGTTTGAACTGATTCACTATCAGTCACATCACATGCAAAAGGTGTCACTTCACCATCGAAGTTTTGAATACGATTTAAAGTCTCTTGCATTGCATCAATCGAACGATCTACAGCAAAAATTTTTGCTCCTGCTTTTGCAAAAAGTACTGCCGCTGCACGACCATTTCCCCAACCCGGACCAACACAACCTGCACCCGTAATGATTGCAACTTTATCTTTCAAACGATCTTGAGGATTAATTTCATCAAACATATTAAATTCCTGCTTCTGGGGTTGGTAATTCAGGAGTTACACCTGCTGGGGGTGGAACTTCGAAAACATTAATCGTCATAGAAATCAGAGTGTAATAACCTGCTATCGCGACTAAATCGATTAATGTATCTGTTCCAAGTAATTGCTCTATTTCTCTATAGGTCTGCTCAGAAACTCTTTTAGTTTCATGAAGCTCACAAATGAACTGATAAATTAATTGTTCGTCTTTATGAATAAATACGGGTTGCTCACCTAAGCGAATTGCTTCAATGACGTCTGTACTTAGACCTGCTTCAATTGCATAAGGTTTATGAGCAGCCCATTCATATTCAGCGATCCAGTGTCTACCCATTAGTAAGATGGCTAATTCACTCAAACGTGGCTCTAAACAGCTATCGTATCGACAATATTGACCAAGACTTTGTGCCAAATTGGCTAACTTCGGATGATGCAACCAGATTGCTAAAGGACCTCGCACACCTTTACGTGGACCGCTTGCAATTGCATCGAATACAACCTGTTGTTCAGCACTTAAATGTTCTGGGTCTATAGCTTTTAAACGCATGTCTATTCTCGATATAAGAAGTTGAGATAATTAATGAGATTTATCTAAAACTTAACTTGATTGATTTGAATCAGAAGCTAATGGTGTCTCTACCAAAGAATCTTTCGCCCGTAGCAAACTACGTTTAGGTCTTTTCCCTGTTTGTTTTTCAAAGGCATCAGCATCGAAAGCATTTTCCCAACGAGCGACTGCATAGACCGCAAGCGTGTTTCCAATAATGTTGGTAATTGCCATGATGGTTGCCATAATTCGGTCAACACCAAACAAAAGTCCCAAACCACCTAAGGGTAAAGTTTTTACAGACTGTAAAGTCGCCGCCAACTTAATAAAGGCACCGCCAGCAACAGTAGTTCCACCTTTCGAGGTAAAGCTTAAAATTGCTAATAGAACCAGTTGATCGATTAAGCTCAAAGGCGTGTCAGTTGCTTGTGCAATAAAGCCCACAGCAATTGCCATATATAAAGCTGTTCCATCTAAGTTAAAGCTATAACCTGTAGGTAATACGAACCCGACAACAGCTTCGTCACAACCCGTTTTTTTGAGTTTTTCAATTAATTTTGGAAAGGCAACTTCACCAGATGCTGTACCGAATACTAAAAGTATTTCGTCACGAATCACTTTTAGAATGGTGAGGAAAGGTAGACCAATAATCCACGTAACTGTGCCAAGCGCAAATACGATAAAGAAGAAGCATGCTGCGTAGAAAACACCAATTAATTTCATTAAATAAATAAGTGTTTCACCGCCGTAACTACCAATTGCAGCCGACATCGCACCAAAGGCACCGAGTGGAGCAAGTTTCATGATAAAGCCGAGCATCTTGAACAAAATGGTTTGTGCTTCATCAATTCCTTTAACAATGACGGAGTCTGGGCCACAACATAAATTGATAGCCATACCCGCTAAAATTGAAACAACCAAAACTTGTAATACGTTTCCAGTCGCAAAAGCATCTACGATGGTATGGGGAATCATATTTAAGAAGAAATCAACGGCGGAAAGCGTTGCTGAGCCCTTTGCTGCATCAGGTTCAGCTAAGTCGGTTGCATGAAGACCTAACCCAGGTTGCAACACATTGACAAACACAAAGCCAATCAGCATTGCTACAGTTGTTAGTACTTCAAAATAAATAAGCGACTTAACACCCAAACGGCCCAGCTTTTTCATATCTTTAATATGAGTTAAACCATGAACCAAGGTAAGAAAAATCAAAGGAGCTAAAAGCATTTTTAGTAAAGCAATAAATGCTTGACCTAATGGCTTCATTGCCTTTGCCCATTCAGGGGAGACTAAACCCAAAATAATGGCAGCAATAATTGCAATAATTACCTGCACATGTAGTTTTTTTAACATGTCGAATTCCTATATCGAAACTTTAAAATGCTTGTGCTTGAACACATCCCTGCATTTTTTGGCAAACGAATCCCCTATAAACAACATTCATATGTGTTTAGATTTAAAGTTAACGGGGGGTTCAATTGTCTAGAGTGTTTAACTCATCGAAAAGCTAGATTTAAAAGATAATCTGTCATAGAATCAGTCCTTAATCATATTTTTCCAAATAAACCTGAACAATCCTACTTCCTAGATCAGGTTAAAAATCAATAATGATATCAATACCTTTTCACTAAAATTGATATCTTTTGATAAAGCATCACGTAATGTTAGAAGCTTATCTATAACCTTCCATATAAGTTCCATTCCTTACGTCTGAATTCATTGTTATATAATCACCATCTTTATGGAATAGGATTTAGGCACTATCAGATATGAATGAAATTAATATCGCACAAATCGACTTAAATCTTTTGAAGTGCTTTGAAGTCCTATATGAAGAACAGAATGCTTCACGTGCAGCGGAACGTTTAGGAATTACTCAATCTGCGGTCAGTGCATCTTTAAGACGACTCAGAGACATTTACCAAGATCCACTTTTCCAACGGACAGGTCGAGGTCTAGCACCCACCACTAAAGCCCATGCTTTAAAACCATTAGTCAGCAATGCCTTAAATATTTTTAGAGAAACACTGCTATCTCTACCCAATAATGCCAATACCTTACAGCAACGAATTATAACTCTTGGTATGTCAGATGATTTTGAAATTGCATTTGCACAAGAGATTATCGAGCAAGTTAGATTAAAATTTCCGCATTATAGAGTCGTGATTAAACAGACATACATGCATATTATTGCTGAAATGTTAGTAAAACATAATGTCGATATTGGAGTGACTTCTGGTGGAATTTACTATCACTCTTTGTACCGAGAATTAATGGTTTTAGGTGATTATTCTTGTTTAGTAACTCACCCTGAAGATGCTGTTGATCTGACCTTAGAAAAATTTTTAGGCTTTGAACATCTATTAATTTCTAATACAGCGCAGATCGGAATAGTTGATGAACATTTAACAAAATTAAATAAAACTAGACACATATTTGCATCTACCTCACATTTTGCAGCCATTCCTTGGTTATTAAAAAGGAAAGGATCGGTTTGTACACTTCCCACCCATGCTGCAAGGAAAATTTCTGAAATTGTACCCTCACTAATTTATACAAAATGTCCAATTTCGATACCGACCTACCCGATGGTTCTTTCATGTAGAAAAACATCTCTAAAAGACAAAGCAATTCTGGACGTCCAAGAAGTAATTAGATCAGTTATTAATAATTATAAATAAGATTTTTTTAGGCTTTTGAGATTATTGATTTAGGCACTTGCATTAAACCAACCCCGCAAAAAAACAATCCAACACCCTTTCCTGCTCAATTGACACATCCGAGCTTAAAAGCTGAATGATTGCGCCTTCAATCATATATAAAAAGAGTTTGGCATCCTGAAAAGTTACATCGGTTTTGAGTGTTCTAAGCTGGCTATAAATCTCATTAATTAGCCATGTTCGATATCTCACTGCGACTTGATAAGCTTTTGGATAAGTCAGTTTCGTTTCAAAAATGGCTTTAAATAATAAATAGTACAGCCCCTCTAAATCGGTATGTAAGAAATAAAGTTTCTTTAATTGAACAATTACGTTGGCGCGGTTCGCCTCATCAGCAATTGAAACCACTTTTTCTTTTAAGCGCTCTTTTTGCACGGTTAAACAGATTTCAATAAACCGCTCTTTGGAGTGAAAGTAGTTATAAAAAGTCGCTTTTGGAATTTGAGATTCTTTCACAATTCTGTCGATGCCCACGGTATGAAACCCGTGATGGTTAAACAAATGAATTGATGTATTAACAACTTCTATAGCACGCGTTGGGAGAACTAAATTTCGCATAATTTTACCGTTATAAATTCTTGTTGTTTCTAAATGAGATACTTTTTTGGGAGAAAAAAAGGCATAGCAAAGCCGTAAGACTGTGCTTGGCACATCTCAAGTTTTATTGTTGAACTAAGTTTTTAGACGAAATGATTTAAAGCCTGAAAATCTTTAGATATTCAAACTGCTTTAAAAGTTTAAGTTGTGTCGTTATAGCTTTTGGCAAAGGCTGCCAAGAAATTAAGAATGTGCAAAGCCAACTCCTTTTTATTAGGAGTTCTGCCAGACATTTATAGAATTATGGTGGCAGAACGAAAGGGGGTTCGCAGACTGGCCGAAAAAACCCAGCACACCCGAAGGTGTCCCCCTCCCGTTCCACCGTAGAGGGGGCACGAGGGTTCGTCACTAAAAGAATTAACTTTTAATGCTTTTTCGGAACGGTCTGCGACAACCGACTGGCAATGTGGCCAGCAGGCAAAGGATAGTGCTCTGCCCTTTAGCAGTCAAGCACACAAAATGACATTTGTTTTAAATTAGATCATTAAAAAGTAAGGATAAATAATGAGTTGGTTATTATTAAGTGAGGTTTATAAAATTAAAGAATCTACGATTCAAAATGAATTTAATAAGTTGAAAAATCAATCGAACATTTTAATAAAATACTATAAAAATACAATATTGAAAAATTAACTCCGAGTATAGATTTCGGTACTCACAGAGAAAATATAGACATTTTCTTAAAAAGACAAGATTTAGAGCTAAGTAATATTATCATTTATACATTCTAAAGTATTCTTTAAAATCTCTTGGAACTGAAGAATAATTACTATTAACTGTAAAAAGGATAAATTTTTCTATACATTTTTTCCCTTCAATTAATTCATAAACTTTAAGATTCGTATCTAAAGCTCCATTATGAATTATCTTATTTCTAATTGATTCTATTTTGTTAATCAAGATATCCTTATGGAATATTGCATTCATCTTACTGTTACCAAAATATGCGACGTTGTTTTAATAATAAAAATTCAGCATAATTTATGATTAAGTACAGAAATTTGTACTTAATAATCAAACACATGGCTTTAAATACAAAATATTGTACTTAACACACAGCCTTCACCTTAAATAATTTTGAAATTTTGTGGTTCATCTAAGTTAAATGGCACCACTCGAAGTTTTGCACCATCTGTATGCCTAAAGTCAAAATCATCCAAAGGTCGTGTGAACTTTTCTGCTCGGTATGGATAAACCAATATCACTTCACTTTCATGTTTCAAATAATAGTGGCTATACGCAAACATCTGCTGAATATCGCTATCTTTTAAACCATACCGTCCACCACGATCATTTTGATCTATCAGCTTCCACTTGGTATCCATAACAATGCTTTTCGCATTGGCTTGAGAGCGATCAATAAAAATATCAGGTTTTAATTTAAATATCTTACTGGTTTCATGCTCACAAATATGTTCCGTCGCATGCTGTGTTTTGATCTGATATTCAGGCAATCCAAGGCGCAAATGATAAGCCACAAAATGCTCAAACAGCTTTTCCATAGGAAATAACAAACTCATACCTCGCCATTCACCTTGTGTAGATACAGGCATGTATTCACCTAAAATCAGCTCCGTCCAAGGTTTGATCTCAGCGTATAGTGCTAGCAACCGCCCGGTTTGCCATTGTCTCAAATCCTGCTGAATCTTTTGGCTTCGTGGTATTTCACTCGTCATCAAGCGCAATTCTTGAGCTAATTTCCAGTTACTTGCATCTTTAGTCTTTTTACAGATGATCTCCAAGGCTGTGCGAATCAACCTATTCTCAGGTCGATTGACTTCATATACATAATGTTCAATTGGGAAGATATGCTTCTTTGCAGGCGACTGACACATGTATTTCACATACTGCAATTGCCCGCGTAAAAACTTTTGTTCCTCTTGGACACGGTTATAGTCAAAACGTAGACCACGTTGAACCAAACGCTCGAATGCAGCGAGGAACTGGGTAATAATCCATTCATGTAAAGGCTGTTTAAAACGATTTAAATTAGCACTCCCTGCTTCTCTATAAGGTAAATGCAAAGATACACCCAGCATTTTTTGCAAGAGTTTGCGTTCTTCTAAAATAATCTCTTGATCACTTGTCCCATTGAGCTCTACATGCTTCGGTAATATTTCTATACGTGTACCACACGGCGTTTCAATCACACCGACATATTGATCTAGCTTCAGCTTTCTTCGCCCGGCAAGTTCAAATACTTTCGCGCCGTGCTTAGAAAAGGATGACGAAAGCTCACATAGATGCTCAAACGCTTTTTCAGGAATATAAGCATGTGCCAAGCTAGACTTTGGACAACCTTCGTAAGCAACGCTTAGGAAGGCATATTCTCGGACAGTAAAATCAGGCATAAGGATTTAGACCTTTGAACCGAGTATAGAAATAAATGCATCTATAGATTTAAATGCTTCATCATTGATTTTCCAAATTTTCTTTTGTTCAGAATAATGCATATCCTGTTCTGTATTCGGTGGAAATAATCCTGCCGTATTGATGTTTTTATCCTCAACAACCATACCATTATTGAAGAATACTAAATTAATCTTTGCCCAGTCATCGAAGAAGTATTCTTGTAATTGAGGAATAATTTTCTGTTTAAATATCGCGACTAAATGCTCTCGAGTTTGTTGTTTCTTCAAACTCATAAAGTTGGCATGACCAATACAATGATCTCGGTCTAATAACACTTCTATACGTTGGTTTATTACCTTTAATAGTTCACCAATGTTTAGACCCTCTACTTCTAAATCATTTAATAGCTCTGGCTTCGGTGGCATTTCAATGAAGGTAAAACGGCGGCGTAAAGCAATATCTAAACCTGTTAAAGATCTATCTGATGAGTTCATTGTGCCGATGATGTAGACATTACTTGGTACAGAAAACTCTTCTTTTGAGTATGGCAATGTTACTGATAATTCTTCATCAGTACCTTGACGTTTAGAGTCTTCAATTAAAGTAATGAGCTCACCAAAGATACGTGAAATATTGCCTCGGTTGATTTCATCGATGATGAGAACATAAGGTTTTACTTTTTCATTAGTATCTGAATATTGAACTTCTGAACGTAGAGACTTTGCAATTGCCCATTCATAGCTCTTTTGATCCACAATAATTTCATTTTGTGCTTTCAAGTAATTACGAATATGCCTAAAAGACAATGGGATATTACTACCCGAAGATGTAAGAGCAAATAACGTCCCTGCTGAATTACTTGATACTTTAATTTCTGCACCACGTTTAGTATAAAACTTCTTTTCCGCAGTTTTAGCTTGAGCAATGAGATTATCAATCGCACTATTTATACTCGCTTCAATCGGCGCTAAGACATTATTTTGGTTCGCATCTATTTCTGTTTGGGCATCCTCACAAACCTCCTTAAATACACCTGGTTTTACTTCATAGCGTAACTGCCCCGAGCCATCGGTTTCCGCTCGAATCCCTTCTATAAAATCTTCATAGCTAAAACTTTGGTGGAATGTGACAAATTTAATGCGCCCTTCATTTTTATATTTATCAAACAAGTCTTTTAGGCTTGTTCTACCACCTAGTTGCTTTTCTAGTTTTTCAATTTCTGTTAAATCTTTGTCTTCTAAAATTGCTAAAGCATGGTTAATAGTATTGTATGTTTTACCCGTACCTGCAGCACCAAATAAAATACGGTTTAAAGGTTGTTGAGCCATGACTTCTTCCATTAATTCTTCAATTTGCTGTTTATTTTGTTTGTTATCCAAATAGGCTTTTCTGACCATCGCAAAAAGTTTTTCCACATATGGGAAAAATGCTTTTTCGCCCCGATCTTCCAATAAAATTGGTAAAAACTCTGGTAGTGGTAATTTTGAATATAAGTGGTCATAACCAATACGTTTAGAATTGACCTTACTTACAATCGGGATAATGCAAGGATCATTAAAATCTTGATATAAGAATGCAATCATCCATTTGAGACCTTTAGGAAACTGAATTTGATCAATTGCGTTTAAGTCACGGCGCTGAACAGCATCTACAATATCAAGTATTTCCTGTTTGAGGGTTTCAAATGCTAACCCTGCATCATTCCCTAGTCGTTTATGCCATGAATACGGCTTCTCATTATGATATTTATCATCCTTTCCTAAGCTGATTGGCTCCCAGATATCAAAATAATTGGCAAAGGTAGGATTACCTTGTGTTGGATCAAAACTGTCAATCTGAGCAATGAAACAGTCTTTATTTTGGGCTTGATGATAATCTTGTATAGATAAATTCTTTAAACCTTCAATTGGCCAAAGCGTTAAAAATTGCTGTACCTTTTTCTCAAGCGCTGTGGTCTGATCATCACTTTGTTCATACCAATCACAAAGCTTTTCTAAATCATCAAGTGTACCCACAATAATAGAATACGTTTTATTACCCAGCATCAATGATTTGGCATGTGTGGACAAATGATGATTTCGAGTATCGGCTTCTAAATAGGCTTTTTTAATTGGTAATTTAAGTTCTATCGGTGGTTCTGCATCACAGAAAATTACAGGCGTTTTTGCTTTAGGATCTAATGCTAACTCTCGACCTTGAGATGTTTTAAACGCTGCTATATGTTTCGTGCTTGTATATGTATTTGGATATCTCTCATTCAGATAATCGACTGCATTTTTTGAATTAAAATTTGTCGCTACTTTCTCAGCATATATGTCCCACAAAAACATATTTAACCAAAATATATCTGTTTGACCTGATTCAAGTTCTACCTTTAATATCTCTCTAATTTTCTGAACTAAATATACATTCTTTACATACCAATTTTTCTCTCTGATTTCTTGAGGAAAATCTATGATTTGTTGAGTTGTTACATACTCAACGAATTGATGAAATTTATTCCGATCAACAATTGTTGAAACATCTAAAGTACATGAAGCACATGCTCGATTGAATAATAAAGGTCGCTGAGTACTACCCAACTGAGTGAGTAATTGACCACCATAACTATTCAACGCTTTATATGTCTCTTCGTTAGGTTGTTGAATAAGTTTTTCTACAACATTAAGAAATTCCACATCCTGAATGATCTTATCAAATACTTCGTTTGCGAGATTTGATTGTCCTTTAGATGCAACCCCATTTGCATCATTTTTCAAAAGTTCACTTAAAAAATCAAAATCATTTTGGGCACTTAACTTATAACCATTATTCAGCTTTTGTTTTATTTCCTGTACCTTATTGAAGGTATTTTCATAATCTTTACGCCACCCCTTTCCATCACCAAATTCAATATAGTCATTAAACCATTGTTTAATTATTGCTGTGTTCACTTAAGCCTCTATATGTATTTCTATTTCGTATGTATGACAAAAATGGGAAGCTGAGTATCGACTTGCCAACCTGCGCGTACCAGTTGTAAATCAATTAATTCAACTGATTGTCAAAATTTCTTGTACTAAGTTTATCGCCCAATAATTTGATGCGATGCATCTTGTTCTCGACCAAACTAAGATATGTTCATGTTGTCGCAGATTTGTCATAAATGGTATGAAAATAATGCCATTTTTTGCCAAAATTTCCAACTCTGCCAAGTTCTGAGTGCAATAAACAGGCATAAAAAAAGACTTATAAGCTACTAAATTGCTTATAAGTCTTTTATAAATTTTGGTAGGTATATCCAGACTCGAACTGGAGACCTCTACGATGTCAACGTAGCGCTCTAACCAACTGAGCTATACACCTAGAATGGAAAGCATAATATTCATTTTTCAAAAGCAAAACAAGTGATTTTCAATTGAAAAAAATACAAATGAGCAGACTTTAAGCAACCTTTTTTCATTTCCAAAAAAAGAAAAACGGTACATGGTTTAACCACATACCGTTTTTTTTAGCTGAATATTAAGCTCAACTTAACAAGGACATTTCTTCAAAGTACCGCCTGCCGATGGATAGCGCACATCGACACAATGACGATAGAAAGTCTTTGCATCCATTGGTGTTAAATCAGGATGATGAGCTTTCATGTGCTCCAAATAAGTTTGGTAGTCTGGAACACCAACCATCAGTCGAAAGCTTTGCTGTAAACGCTGCCACAGCGTCGCAATACGAGACCAGTTCTTTGGCGAAAGCAACAGCTCTTTTTGCGAGAGCACTGTCATTTTGATGATTTTCGCAATAATGACAGTTCCATTTTTTGCAAATTTAAAATTCATCATTACTCTCCTCGTGGGGTGACCACTTCCGGATCAGCATATACAGCAGGCGCTTCATTTACAGTTGGTTTAGGGCTTGCTAAAGCACGGCGCACAATACCAATCGAAGCAATAATCATGACAATCGAAACAATCATAAAGAAGCCACAAAGCGCAGCATTAATCTGATTCGACATCACAATGTTTTGCATTTCAGCAATACTTTTAGCTGGTTTTAATATTTCACCACGAGCAATCGCGTCAGAGAACTTATGTGCTTGTGCTAAGAAACCAATCTTAGGATTTTCGTGGAAAATCTTTTGCCAACCCGCAGTCATACAGGTGATGAATAAGAAAATTGTTGGGATGATGGTCACCCAAACATATTTTTCTTTTTTCATTTTAAACAAAATGACTGTACCCAAAATGAGTGCCATTGAAGCCAACATTTGGTTACCAACACCAAATAAAGGCCATAAGGAGTTAACTCCACCGAGTGGATCAATCACACCTTGATAGACGAAGAAGCCCCATCCACCGACTGCAACCGCTGTACCGACCAAGTTACCAAAGAATGAACCGGATGCTTTAACCGCAGGAATAACAATACCAACCGTGTCTTGTACCATGAAGCGACAAGCACGAGTACCCGCATCTACAGCAGTTAAAATGAATAATGCTTCAAATAAAATGGCAAAGTGGTACCAGAATGCCATCATTGAACGGCTATTGAAAATTTCCGAAATGATATGTGCCATACCAATTGCAAAGGTAGGCGCACCACCTGTACGTGAAAGAATTGAGCTTTCACCCACTTCTTGAGCCAACAAAGTTAGCATTTCAGGAGTAACAACAAAGCCTAAATTACGCACAGCTTCTGCCGCAGTTTCTACAGTTGTACCCAGTACAGCCGCAGGAGCATTAATTGCAAAGTACACGCCCGGGTCTAAGACAGTTGCACAGATCATCGCCATAATACCGACGAATGATTCCATGAGCATACCGCCATAACCAATCACACGAATATCTGCTTCGTTATCGACGAGTTTTGGTGTTGTACCACTTGATACAAGCGCATGGAAACCAGAAATCGCACCACAGGCAATGGTAATAAATAAGAATGGGAATAAGCTACCCGAGAAAACTGGCCCAGTACCGTCAATAAAATGAGTCACTGCTGGCATTTTCAGTTCAGGTAATGCAATGATAATACCGACTGCTAAACCGAGAATGACACCAATTTTAAGGAATGTTGATAGATAATCACGTGGCGCTAACAATAACCAGACAGGTAAGACTGAGGCGATAAAACCATAAATGATTAAGCACCATGTCAGCTGTGTTCCTGTTAAGGTGAAAAACTCACCCCAGTAAGGATCTGCTGCAACATTTCCACCGTAAACAATTGCAAGCATCATTAAGACGAAGCCAATAATCGAAACTTCAGCAATACGTCCTGGGCGAATAAAACGCATGTAAACGCCCATAAATAATGCAATTGGAATAGTTGCTGCAATCGTGAAAACACCCCATGGACTATGGGCAAGTGCTTTAACCACAACTAAAGCCAATACCGCAAGGATAATAATCATTACTCCAAGCGCACCAAGCATTACAACGATACCAGCAAAAGAACCTAATTCTTGTTTTGCCATTTCACCAAGCGAACGACCGTCTCGACGCGTTGAAATAAATAAAACTAAAAAGTCTTGTACTGCACCCGCGACAACCACACCGACCAGTAGCCAGATTGTCCCTGGTAAAAAACCCATTTGTGCAGCCAAAATTGGCCCGACTAATGGCCCCGCTCCTGCAATCGCAGCGAAGTGGTGACCAAAAAGTACATATTTATTGGTGGGAACATAATCCAGGCCATCGGCTAAACGGTGGGCTGGGGTTAAACGTCTTGGGTTTAATTCAAATACTTTAGTTGCAATAAATAGACTATAAAATCGATATGCGATGCTATATACACATGCTGCAGCCAGTACAAGCCAAACCGCATTAACATGTTCACCACGACTGAGTGCCAGCATCCCAAAAGAAATTGCACCTATTATTGCCACTAGGCTCCAGACCAGCTTGGAGGGAAGCGTAGATTTCGCTTGCATTGTGTCCATTCTTAACCTCTCAATAAATAACTACAGCATTTTTATATTGTTATGTACTGTTTCTCTTAATCCCTGTGACTCTACTCCTCCTTTTTCTTTTTTCCTCTTATACTTTCGCATAAAAAAAGGGATGATTTACATCATCCCTTCGATAATAGTGTATTTTTTAACTATTATGCACGCTCTAAATAATCGCCAGTACGAGTATCTACACGAACGCTTTCTTCTTGCTGAACAAATAACGGAACACGAACAACCGCACCTGTTTCAAGCTTAGCTGGTTTACCGCCACCGCCAGATGTATCACCGCGTACACCTGGATCAGTTTCAACAATTTTTAATACAACGAAGTTCGGCGGGTTTACAGTTAAAGGTACGCCGTTGAACAACATAATTGTACATTTTTCATTTGAATCGTCTTTTAACCATTTTGCAGCATCACCCATTGCAGTTTTGTCTGCAGCGATTTGCTCAAAAGATACAGGATCCATGAAATTCCACATTTCACCATCGTTGTATAGGTATTCCATTTCAACTTCAACAATATCAGCAGCTTCTAAAGAGTCACCTGATTTGAAAGTTTTTTCTAATACTTTACCAGTTTTAAGGTTACGTAATTTTACACGGTTGAACGCTTGACCTTTACCTGGTTTTACATATTCGTTTTCCATGATTGAACATGGGTTACCATCAAGCATAACCTTAAGGCCTGCTTTAAAATCATTTGTAGAATAATAGGCCATGAAAGGCACACTCCAAACTTAACAAGTCAACTATGCGATATAATGCGTTGTTGCATTATCTTAATCGTGTCAAATGATAAACTATTTATACCAAGAGCAAAACTGGCAATCACAACTGAGTGACCTTATTACTGATCCGTCGGAGTTGCTAAGCCTACTCGAGTTATCCTCTGATCAGCTATTATCAGGTGCGATTCTGGCTTCTGAACAGTTTAAATTGCGAGTTCCTCGCGCGTTCGTCGGAAAAATGAACGCTAAAAACCCTTTTGACCCGCTTTTGCTACAGGTTTTACCTCATCATTTAGAACTTGAAGAACATCCTGAATTTGTAACGGACCCTTTGGGCGAAGAAGCAGCAAATCAATTACCCGGTGTATTACATAAATATAAATCACGTTTTTTACTGACTTTGACAGGTGCTTGTGCGGTACATTGTCGTTATTGTTTCCGTCGTCATTTTCCCTACCAAGAAAATTTACCGAAAAATGATGATTGGCTAAATATTAAAAATTATATTGAAGCGAATCCCAATATTAATGAAATCATTTTAAGTGGTGGAGACCCCCTTACGCTTTCTAACCGTAAATTAGCACTTTGGTTAGAACGTTTATCATCTCTCAAACAAATTAAGATTCTGAGAATTCATTCACGAGTTCCAATTGTGATTCCAAACCGGATCGACGAAGAGCTAATTTCTTTATTAAAAAACAGTAGGCTGCGTATTATTCTGGTGGTACACTCAAACCACGCTTCTGAACTCGATGACTTTACCTGTTCAAAATTGTTGCAGTTATCTGCCGAGCACATTACTGTACTTAATCAGGCAGTATTGCTTAAAGGTGTTAATGATTCTGCACAGACATTAATTGATTTAAGTTATCGTTTATTTGAAGCTCGCGTTATGCCTTATTACTTACATGTTTTAGATAAAGTAAAAGGTGCACAACATTTTGATTTAATACCATCTGAGATAGATGATATATATCGTGATGTGTTAGCGAACCTACCGGGGTATTTGGTTCCTAAACTCGTCAGGGAAATTGCGGGCGAAAAGAATAAAACACCGCTTTTTGGGGCAACAACATTTTGAGTTATATAATAAGTGATGATGAATAATGCACTATCGGACATTTTTCACAATCAAACCGAACTCACTCGTGAACGGTTAAGCTTTTGTGAAGCCAATATTAAAGATCTTAATGAATGGGTCACTACCCTTTCTATTATGCAACTCGGCGATACGTCAAAAGCATTATTCACCGCTATTTTAGAGCTCAATGAATTAAAGTGTAGTGAAACCTTACGTTTTGATCTTATACAAACGCTTCATCCCACCATTAATAACGTTCTTGCAAGTCTAGAAAAAAACTTTTTTAACCAAGGTGTGATTAGTACAGACCGTAATGAACATATTATTGAGTTGGCGATGTTACTGCGTTGCTATTTTGCCAGCATTTATTTAAATATTGCGCAAAATAGCCACGGGCAATTACAGCATCAAAAGTTTTCTCTATTTGCCTATAAGCAAAAAAAGAATTTGCAAACGGCACGTACATTATCGACTTTTCATGCCCTAAAACAATTAACGAGTCTCTTATATCAGCAGCATATGCTTTATAGTGAGCCTCTTAAAGGACAGTGGCTAGTTGCACATCAGCTCTACGAAACCGCTGTTCAACACAAATATCATCTCATCAATATTAATCATATTCAGGGTATCCACCACCCTCTAGCAAATATTACCCAAGCTTATGCTCAGCTAATTTTGCTCGATATTTTAAATACAAATCAGATTCGCCAATCAGAAATTCAGGCCTTATTTCAATGTAGTTTTGACTGGGCAAGAATGATTCATATTTTGCCGAAAGATACTGCCTTAACCAAATATGTGGTCGACCCAAGTAAAGACCATCCGCCAGTCTATAACACCAAACGCAGCTCTAATTTCAGTCCAAGCATTTTTATAGGCACACAAGCTTTACTTGAGCATGTGACTGCAACCATGCATAAAAATGCGCAATATATTTCTAAAAATGAAAAGTTTTATTTAAGCCCAGCTTTAAAGTTTCATGTTCAAACAATTTTAGGTACAACAGCTCAACGTCGTCATGAACGCTATGAGTACAATGCAGAACTACAAATTTGTTTCGGTTTAAGTACAGCTCATTTCTATCTAGCGAAAGCAAAAAACTTTGAAGAAACGCTACAACTCAACAATAACTACAACTTACAAAGTGAGTCTAAAGTTTTATCAAATTTAGAGAAAAAAGAACAACAAACAAGCTCCTATCAGCGCTTAAGTCGTGAAAGCAAAACCATTTATCAAACTACAGTTCTCGATATTAGTGTCAATGGATATCGTATTAAATGGTCTGGGGAAGCACCGAAAAACTTAAGAACCGGTGAATACATTTTAGTTAAAGAAACTTTGCATGGACAATGGCGTGGTGGCGTAATCCGCTGGATTAAACAGTCGACAGAAAAATCTTTAGAGTTAGGTCTAGAGATTCTGTCACAGGCGATGTTCCCTTGTGCAGTGCATATTCAAGCTGAGCGTCATACACGCAATTATCATCCTGCACTATTACTACAAACACAAAATCTAGAAGAAATACAAAATACGTTGATTTTACCGGGGTCACAAATTTTTAGAGAGCAACAAACAATTCATTTACGATTGGGGACAGAAGAAATCAAAGTGTATCTACTCAAAGCACAACTCATTACTCAAAGTTTTATTCAATTTCATTTCGAACTTCTGAATGAGCAGCAACAAAGTCTGCTTGATCAGTTCATGATGAAAAAGAATAGCAACTCTAGCAGTCAAGATTTATGGGAAGCACTAAAGTGAGAAACTCTTTATTATCTAAAAAGTTAAAACGTACTGAAACACGTTTACTCATTATTGATGACAACCAGCTACGTTATAACCAGATTTTAAATTTATTATTGGGGAATAATTATCAAGTTCATGCTTTATTACTTGATGATCTAAAAAGTTTCGAAAAACAGTTAAATACGCCTTGGGATGCTATTATTTTTGGTCGTGCTTATGACCTAAAAATTGAACAAACACTCTCCCTTATTCAAGCATCTGAGCAGCCACATTTACCTGTTTTATTATTGCAACCTGAAGATTATCAACCTCAGCAATATCAATCCTATATTCATAAAGGTATTTATGACGTAGTCCCATTAGAGCCATTAGATTATTTTTATATCACGCTTATTCGGACCTTGTCGTATAGCCACTTATTGCAAACTGAGCAACGTCTGACCAATGAATTAGAAACTATTCATTCTCATACACAAACACTGGTTAATAACAGCCATAAAGCAGTTGCCCTCTTTCAAGAAGGCATGCACGTTAAGGCAAATACAGAATACCTCAACCTTTTTGGCTTTAAGCAAGAAGAAGAAATTATTGGCCTACCCATCTTAGATGTTTTACAACCCAATGATTTAAATATTTTTAAACAAAGATTTAAGAAGATTTCATTAGGTCAATTTGATCAGGCACGTTTTGAAATCCAGAGTCAACATGCAGCAATTTCAGGTAATAATGCTTTAAAACTTGAATTTATTCCGAGTCAGGAAGAAGACGCCGTACAGTTAACTATTGACTATCAACTGGATTTACAATCACCTGCAAATACAGCATTTTCTGAAAAAAGTTACGGCTCAACTGCGCCTTGGCAACACATTAATCGACAACTATCAACACATCCTGCTCAAGCGAATGCATTGGTTTTATTCAGACTAAATCAGTGCCCAGAACGAGTGTTTCAACTAGACTGGCAAACACCCGGACAATATTTTAATCAGCTACAAAGTTTCCTGAAAGAACAGGCTCAAATGCCGATTTTCAATCTTGAACTTGGGGCATATCTTGGCGTTTTGCAAGCCGAAAACAGTACAGTCCTTAACTCCCAATTGGCTAGTCTGCAAAGTTTGCAAAAAGAGCATTTATTAACGGTTAATGAACTTAATTACTCAGTACAATTCAAGCTGAGTTATGCGCAAATTACAGAGCCATTAAATGAAGCTAGCTTTACAAAGCTTCTTGATCAAACAAATCAACAAGCGTTACCTAAAGCCAAGCCAGAAATTGAGCTAACGCCAACAATCGATATTATTCCTTCTGAACCTACCAGCTCGTCTCTGTCACTTGATTTAAGCCTTCAAGATGTTGATGCTCCAATGCCTTCACCGTTATTGCAGCAGTTAAAGCAACAGCTGGCACGGGGTGAAATTCATTTAAAATATCAGCAGATTTATGATAAGCATGATCAAGACACCCATAACTATGAAGTGACGAGTGGTTTTATTGCAGATGAACAGTGGCATGATTTAAATGATTTAGCTGCATTAAGAGATGACAGTGAACTTTCGATTCAATTAGACCGTTGGATTTTGGTCGAGGCTTGCAAGCAGCTACATAATTTCGTTACGCAGTACCCTAAAGCTAAGCTGATTATTAACTTAAATATTGATATCTTACTCAAAGATAAATCAGCCCCTGAACTCATTTCGAAATTACTCACCATTATTGGTAGTAAACAAGAAAGCCCGTTGATTTTACAATTTTCAGAGCAAGCGATTCAGCCACACCTTGCAATTGCACAGCAATTTATAGCCCGCCTACGTCAACACGGCGCAGAAATTTCAATTCGGGATTTCACATCTTCTATGTATAGTGAATCGATATTGCAACAACTTGATGTTCAATATTTAAAATTGCAATCGAAGAAGACAGAGCTATTAAACTCAGATGCTGGTTTAGCTCAATTACAAGAAAAGATTCTAAATTATTTGACTGTAAAACCTGTTGGGATTTTACTTGCCGATCTTAATGATATGAACTTATTTGCTAACGCGTGGAATGTGGAAGCACGTTTCTTACAAGGTCGTTATTTCCAGAAAAGACTTGATCGATTAACAGACGTACAAGACCAATAGTGGTCTTGTCGTTCATAAACAAAAAACGGGCATAAAGCCCGTTTTTTGTTTCGTTTTGCAGTATTAACGCTTGATAGAGCGAGACATACCAGAGAAACGTTGTTTGAATTTGTCGATACGACCACCAGTGTCTACATTCTTTTGCTTACCAGTGTAGAAAGGGTGGCAAGCTGAACATACGTCAAGGTAGATAGTGTCTTTACCTAAAGCAGAACGAGTTTCGATTACGTTACCGCAAGAACAAGTTGCTACTAATGTTGCATATTTTGGGTGAATATCGGCGCGCATCGTCGATTACTCCTAATTTAGAAAGGCTTAAGCTGTTATCGCAATTGATCACTCTCAATATAAATCGAGGAAAGCTCAAAATGAGCAGATCAACACCACAACAGACCATTCTTTTGGCTCACCGAAACCCTTAGGGTTAGAGCTAAGCACAACAAGTGGACAAGATTATACGCCAAATAATTTTTATTTGCGAATTAATCTTTAGATTTAGCCCAGTAATTTGCAATGACCCCACAAACCATTAACTGGATTTGGTGAAAGATCATAATAGGTAACACAATCATGCCTAAAGGCTGGCCAATAAATAAGATTTGCGCCATCGGCACACCACTTGCCAATGTCTTTTTTGAGCTACAAAAGAAAACCGTAACTTGATCTGCGCGGTTAAATCCAAAAGCACGAGGTAAATACAGTGCTAATAACATAATGACCGTTAAAAGAACTGAACAAGCAACCACTAAAATAAGTAAGGTTTTCCAGTTTACCTGATGCCAAAGACCAGCAACCACTGCCCCACTGAATGCGCCATACACCACCATCAAAATCGAGCCTTGATCGAATGCTTTAACAATACTTGGGACTTTTGCCATATAAGGAAAAATATAAGGACGTAATATTTGCCCTAAAATAAACGGCACTAATAACAACAATGTAATTTGTATAATTGAAGCAGTCGGATCGAACCCATGTTGGCTTTGGCCTAAAATAAAAAAGCTCACCAACACTGGTGTAATAAACATACCAATCAAATTGGAAAAAGATGCGCTACAGACCGCTCCAGCCACATTCCCTTTTGCAACTGATGTAAATGCAATAGAAGATTGAACCGTAGAGGGTAAAAAGCACATAAACAGAAAACCCCAGTACAGCTGCTGGCCGAGTAGAGGTAACAGAATCGGTTTAGCTAACAAACCCAGCACGGGGAAAATAAAAAAAGTAAATGCGAAGACAAGTAAATGCATTTTCCAATGCAAAACGCCTTCAATGACAGCCTCGCGAGACAGCTTTGCACCATGTAAAAAGAATAAAATTGCAATCGCGACAGTAGTCAGTGTATTGAAATATTGCGCTGCTTGACCACTGACTGGAAAAAATGTTGCTAGCAGTACCATTCCAACTAACAAAATTGTAAATCGATCAAGTGCCAATAACTTCAACATAGCCACATCCTATGATTATTTTAGATAATAAAAAACCCAGTTGATAAATTGACCATCTGGTCAAACGTTCATCATACTGGGCTAAAAAAATAAAGCTAGACTTTTAAGACCTAAATCTTAAAGTATCATAGTCAATTTTTAGTTATTTGTCGCATTAGCATCTTGTTGAATCAACTCGATTTTATACCCATCTGGATCTTCAACAAATGCGATAACGGTCACACCACCTTTCATTGGGCCTGCTTCACGCACAACTTTACCACCACGTGCTTTAATTTCTTCACACGCTTTATAGGCATCGTCAACACCAATCGCAATATGACCATAGGCATTACCTAACTCATAACTTGATGTATCCCAGTTATGGGTAAGCTCAAGCACAGTATTGGTTGCTTCATCACCGTAACCAACAAATGCCAGTGTAAAGCGCCCTTCTTCATAATCACGCTTACGAAGTAACTTCATTCCTAATACTTCGGTATAGAACTTTAAAGATTGTTCTAAATTGCCTACTCGCAACATTGTATGAAGCATTCGCATGTTTATTCACCTGCCTTTTCTGATTCATGAGTTTGATGATCTTTTAAAAGCTTTCCAACCCAAACCACTAAAATCAAGATTGGAATACCAATAAGAGTGGTCATCAAAAAGAACTTTGGATAGCCAATATTACTCACTATGGTACCTGAATATCCACCCAAAAGTTTTGGTGTGAGCGTCATGAGTGAACTAAAGATCGCATATTGAACAGCTGTAAATGACACACTCGTTAAACTTGAAAGGAATGCAATAAATGCTGCACCAGCCAAGCCAGAAGCTAAGTTGTCGACAATAATGGCAAAATAGAGCCATAAAGAACTATATGGTTTAATTACCTTACCGCTGACTTCAACTGTTTGGCCAGAAAGAGGATCGATGTAAGGGAGCGGCTCAATATTCACATCTAATTCACTTGTCGCTTTTAGATTCGCACTCACCGCATATGGATGAGATGCAGAAAGTATTTTCTGTTCGCCCTCTACTACAGCGACCTTAAGCTCTTTACTAGTTGATGCTACTAATTTTTTCGCATCGATTGTCGTACTAAAAACACCTTTTTGGTCAGTCATTTTTGCATCAAAATTTTGTCCATCAAGACTAATTATGATTTTTTGTGCAGGAGTTAAAACTTGCCCAAAGTATTGGCCTCGAACAACAACACTTCCCTCTCCATCTTTTAATGAAACCTGATCATTTCCCATAACAGGTAAAATTTGTAGAGGTGATTTTGCCAATTCGGTGGTCAGTAACGGCTGAGTACGCACCACAGGCGGCACAGTATTTTGTGCAGCATAAGCAGCTTTTACTTCAATTTGTTTTGTTCCGCTAAAAGCAGAACTTGGAACTTCTAATTTCCATAAGCCTACTTCATCTGGTTTAACTTGATAGCTTTGACCACCAACTTTTACATCAACCATATCTAATGGCTGACCAGATTTTACGAGCCCAATAAAAATGAGATTAGTAGAACTTGCTAAAACTGCACCCACAAACATCAGCTTCATAATGTTTATGCGCTGTGCTAAAAGTCCTCCTAAGAATCCACCAACTAAACTGAATAACACACCATAGATTTTTACTGCTTCGGCAATTTCTTCTTTGCTAAAGTTAAGATCTTGATAAAACACATTGGAAATGACACCAGCAATAATGTCTGAAATACGGAAAAAACCAATGAGAAGTAATAAAACTAAGGCAAGTTTGACACCATAACGTTTAAAGAAATCTAAAATGGGTGCAATCCACGTTTCTTTCGCCATTTGCTGATTAACTACACCAAATTTAACCAGTAAATAACCCACAAAAATGGCGCAAGCTGTAGCCGTTAAAAATCTTAAAGCTTCTAAGCCAAACAGTGCCGCGTTATCTTTTATATTTCCAGCTTGTGAGATTGCATCTGTAATCTGCCCAGAATAAATATAGGTGACTACAAATGAAATAACGGCAACAAAAAACACGAACACCAAGCGATAATAATCACTACTCTTATAGTTTTTATAGACACGATTTACCTGAGGTTCACGAACGAGCAAAGTCGTTACAATACCGACTAACATAACCGCTGCCATGGTTAAGTAAGTCATTTTCCAAGCTTCGTAAATGTAATTACCTTTAGCAGTTCCCAAATGCGCAGCTAGAAATAATGCCCCCGCTCCAGCCACAATCATTCCGATTCGATAACCAGCATTGTAGGTAGATGCCAATACGGTTTGCATTTCTGTTTCTGCTAGTTCAATACGATAGGCATCAATTACAATATCTTGTGTTGCTGCTGAAAAACCAAGCAACACTGCACCCACTGCCATTTGAACCAGATAACTCTGACCTAAAGCTGGGTCAGAGAAAGCCATAATACAAATAGCAAGAACGATCAAACACTGTGCAACTAATAACCAAGCTCGTCTTCGTCCTAACATTTTAGTTAAGAGTGGTACAGGTAACTCATCAATAAGAGGAGCCCAAACGAACTTAAAAGAGTAACCTAGAGCCGCCCAACTAAAAAAAGTGACTGCACTTTTATCAATGCCCGCCTCTCCAAGCCATAAAGAGAGACTAGAAAAAATTAATAAAATTGGAATTCCGGCAGAAAAACCCAGAAACAGCATAATTAATGCACGGCGATCTAAAAACGCTTTAAAAGCCGAGACCCAACCCGAAGCTTGTGTGGTCATTCGTTTTTTATTTTCCATAAATTATAAATGTGCCTATTCAAACCCTTCTTACAATTGCTTTCAAGATTCTTTATGCAAACATTTTTGTTTTGGCGATAAAAACCGCAAGTTTGCTTGATATTTTATGCTAAACCTGTATACCTTAAGGCTTCAACCTTCGTTTTCTTTTGCTGGATATCAACAGTGACACAAAAACTTGATCAAGTGACTATTTCAACTTTATCACTCGCTAAAACAACCACCACAAACGTCACAGTAAATGCATTTCCTTCAGCTTTTGAGCAACCTGATATAAAAATGACCTTAGATAAAACCGTTTTAAAACCTGAACAACTTACACATATTCCAGATTTTGAAAAAATTCCAGCTTCAACTAAACGCATCAAACCTCTTAATAATTTTTTAGGTCAAGATCGTGCTAAAGCATCTGTAGAGGCGGGAATTTCTTTACCCTACTCAGGCTATAATATTTTTGCAGTAGGAACTGCTGGTTTAGGCAAACGTACCATGATTAAACGTTTGTTACAGCAACACGCTAAAACAATGCCAACGCCTGATGACTGGGTGTATGTCTATAATTTCAAACAAGCACGTCAACCTATTGCCCTACGCTTTCCAGCAGGTCAAGGAACTAAGTTTCAACAAGCACATGACCAAACTTGGCAAATTATTTTAAAACAACTTGAACGCCGTTTTAGTGCAGAGACTTATCACAATCGTATTGAACGTATCCGTCAGGAAACAGGTGATGTACAACAACAAGCGCTTGTTGAACTAACCAAAGAAGGCGAAGAGCTCGATTTAAAACTCATTTCTCGTAATGAGAAACACGGTTTTGTTCCTGTACACGTCAAAGATGATCAGGTTCAAGAACTTACCCAAACAGATATTGATGCATTAAATAGTAAGCAACGCGCTGAAATTGCGGCCAATATTCGCTATATGGATAAAAAGCTAGATCGCCTTGGTCTACATTTAGGTGATTTAGAAGATGATGCACGTGACAAAGTGTCTGTGTTAAATCGGGATATTGCAACGCAAGTTGTTATGCCAAGAATGGAGCTTATTTTAAATAAATATGGTCAAGTGAAAGGACTTGAAGATTATTTAAAACAATATGCCCAAGATATTATTGATAATGTTGAACTGATCTTAGAACAAGATGAAGATGATTTTACTCCATCAATGTTCAATCGTGTTCCAGCACGTTATCAAGCCAATGTGATTGTTGCAAATAAACCAAATAGTGGCGCTCCTGTTATTTTTGAAGACTTTCCAACGCACTATAATTTACTTGGCCACGTTGAACAGCTCACTCATAACGGTACAATTACTACAGATTTCACTCTCATTCGTCCAGGTGCTTTACATCAAGCGAATGGTGGTTTTTTAATGCTTGAGGCAGAGCAATTACTCGAACAGCCTTATGCATGGCAAGGTTTAAAGCGTGCCTTAAAATCAGGCCAACTCAAGTTATCTTCTCTTGAACATATGCTGACGTTAACAGGCTCTATCTCGATAGAACCTGCCGCGGTTCCACTTGATATTAAAGTGGTTCTTATGGCAGAACCTGAAATTTATTATGAAATTTTAGAAGTAGAACCAGAGCTTGGTAGTGTATTTAAAATTCGTGCAGATTTTACTGATACATTACAACGTAATGACGAAAATGAACAAGCCTACATGCAGCTCATTGCTGACTATGTACAAGCGGATAAATTGCTTCCGTTTGATCGTAGTGCTTTAGCAGCGTTACTTACTGATTCAAGTCGTCAGGCTGAAGACCAAAGTTCACTGTCGTTACATGCTTCAACTCTAGGTGATCTGATTCGCGAAGCACATCATCATGCATTTAAAGCGAATGAGAAGCTGGTAACCGACCAACACATTAACCTCGCTCTACAACATCGCCAATATCGCTTAGGCTATTTAAGAGAGCTTTACTGGCAAGATCTTTCACGTGGTACACAATTAATCGAAACGTCGGGATACCGTTTAGGTCAAATCAATGCCCTCTCCGTCATTCATTATGCGGATGTTGAATTTGGTTTGCCTTCTCGTTTAACGGCATCTGTTTATCAAGGTGGCGGTGATATTCTTGATATTGAACGTAGTGTAGAACTTGGTGGCTCACTTCATGCGAAAGGCGTGCTGCTGATGTCTAGCTTCTTGAAAGCTCACTTTGGTCGTGAACAGATTTTACACTTCTCCGCTGCGCTTGCATTTGAGCAAAGCTATGGTCAAGTTGATGGCGATAGTGCAACTGTTGCTGAACTTTCAGCGTTGATTTCTGCAATTAGCCAAATACCAATTGATCAATCATGGGCAATTACCGGCTCGATGAACCAATTAGGACAAGTTCAACCTATTGGCGGCGTAAATGCAAAAATTGAAGGATTCTATGATGCATGTAAACTACAAGGTCTGACAGGTAAGCAAGGTGTTATTATTCCTCGTCAAAACATGCAGCATTTGATGTTACGTCAAGATGTTATTGATGCTGTTCGCAGCGGTCAATTCCATATCCATGCAATTGATACGATTGATCAAGCACTTGAAATTTTGATGGCTCGTCCGGTCGGTACGCTCGATAAAAAGGGTAAATACAGCAAAAATTCAATTTATGCAGCAGTAATGGAACAACTTGAATATTGGCAAGCCATTGAAGATGGTGCTGAAATTGAAGAAGAGCCAAAAAAGAAAAAGAAAAATAAGAAAAAAATTAAGAAGCATGAAGAACTTACAGCTGACGATCTGCCACAAGAAAATGCAGAAAAAGTAGCTACATTAAAACAGAAGTAATAAAAAAGGGCCTGTAAAATACAGGCCCTTTTACTTTTAGACTTGCAAAATTAACGAACGATCTGAATCGCTCGTCCTCCTGCTAACTGGCTAAAATATTGTTTAAGTGCTTCAACACAACGTTGAATTTTCATTGGTTGTTGATCATGCTTGGCAACCTCTGCATACAATGTAAAGGTTGGTAATTTCCAATCTGGCATGAGTTCAATCAAAGAACCATTTTTTAATTCTTTCTGGGCATCCAAATATAAAATTCGTGCAATACCATGTCCTTGCTGACATAACGCTTTTGCAACTTGTAAATTATTGCTCTGCAAACGGCTTTGCATTTCAATATTGAGTGTTTCACCTGTTTTGACATGTTGAAAATTGAAATGGCGTGAGTCATTCATGACATTAATCGACAACAATTCATGATCTCTTAAATCATTAGGATGCACAATTGGACTAGACTGATTGAGATAACTAGGAGAAGCAATCAAAATCTGATCTACAAAAGCCAACGGAATGATCGAGCTGCTCTCTTCTACAGGAGTAGAACTCATGCGGACTGCAATATCAATTCGCTCTTCAATTAAATCGATATAACGATGCCCAACTTCGAAATGCACAGATAAACCGCGATGAGCCGACATCCAGTGAGATAATGCAGGAATGAGGTGTTGAACTGCCAAATCAGGAGTTGTCGCAATACGCAAATCCCCGATTAAGTCATCCCTCAATTCATTAATTCGGATTTTTCCCCTTTCAGCAGCCGCCAACATCTCTTGACAGCTTGAAAAAAAAGCCTGTCCGGCTTCTGTCAAACTAAGTTTACGAGTGGAGCGATGTAATAGAGTTACATCCATTTCATGCTCAAGCGAGCGTATCTGCTGACTCACCGCACTTGTTGTAATTCCTAATTCACGTGCCGCACCACTAAATGAACTTTTTTCAACCACACAAGCGAAAACACCCATCGCACGAAGCTGATCTAACATAGGTTTCCTCGAATCTAATTTTAAATTTATAAAAAATGCTTATTGTTGTAATGAAAGCAACCAATTACATTATACGAGGAAACCTAAGTTTTTTGCATTAGCTATTTTGGTAAAAGATTTACAGGATTAATCGGTTTTCCATCCAAACGAATCTGGAACTCGAGCATGACTTGAGATGCGCCAGTAGATCCCATTTCGGCAATTTTTTGTCCAGCAGTTATATTATCACCGCTTTTCACAAACATCTTGCTATTGTGGGCATACGCACTGATATATCCGTCAATATGCTTAATTAAAACCAGATTTCCGTATTCTTTTAAGCCATCAGCTGCATAGACAACTTGACCATCGGCTGCGGCATAAATAGGGTCACCCTGATTTCCACCATAACGGATTCCCTTGACATTATTTGCCAAATTAAACCCTTGAATCACTGGTCCATTCGTCGGTTTTATCCAACGTAAGCTCGAATTTGGTGCAACTGATGCCACTGTCGTATTCGTTGACGGTACAGTAGACGGCTGTGTTACTGGAGTCACAGGCTGTGTAGTTGGCAAAGCAATCGTTTGACGCTTGATTTGCTCAGGCTGCGCCATGACTTGTGTAGATACCGTTCTTGGTGATGAACCTTTCTTCAAACGTAACGATTGATTGACATAAATACGATATGGCGCAGGAATATCATTCATTTCGGCAATACTGATGTAGTCCAGACCATAACGCATTGCGATACCACTTAAAGTATCACCTGAACGAACTGTGTAATAGTTAGGAGCCATTGCATAGCGAGAACTATTATTAATTTGTGGTTTAGAAGCACAACCTGCCATAGCTACGGTAAAACCTACAACCGCAGACAACAACATAATTTTCATTATTTTGTCTTTTTGGATATGCACTCTGTTTTGTTGCCCAATTAAATGCATTGATCTCCCTCACTAAATGCTACAAATCATTTCGGCTAAGAGTACCAAAAAAGTAAGAGGAAACACGTTCCTCTTTTTCTTTATTCACAAAGTTATAACATTCGAGCTCAATTATTGACTCAAACTGATCTGAAGATCTTCTAAAACGGCGTAATTTGTAGCATCCATTTGAATAGGTGTAACACTGACATAACCGTTTGCTACCGCAAAGAAATCCGATTGAATCTGGCTTGAAACACGCTCCGGATCTGTAACCGCCTCGCCTGCTAATCCAATCCAGTAAACTTGGCGTCCTCTTGGGTCGACATGGCTGGTAATAGGTTTAGATTGAGCACGACGTCCCTGATACGTAATTTGTGCTCCTTTTAACTTCGGCACATCAGGAATATTGATATTAAAGATGTGTCGCGGAGGCAAAGCTGGTAAACCGCTTGCAATAAAATCATGTACCCACTGTGCAGCCTGAGCATAATCTTCTTTAACATTATAAGCGCGTACATCAGGACCAGCTAAAGAAACAGCAATTGCAGGTTGCTTCATTAAACGGCCTTCAAATGCAGCACCAACTGTTCCAGAATATAAAACATCATCACCCAAGTTCGCGCCACTATTGATTCCACTTACGACCAAGTCAAATTCGAAATCAAACAAACCATTCATAGATAAATAAACACAATCTGCTGGCGTACCATTCACTGCCCATACATCTTCGGCAATTTGAATTGGGCGCAATGGTCGATCTAGTGTTAATGCACTTGAAAAACCACTTCTTTCACTTTCTGGTGCAACCACAACCACACGTCCAAGCGGTTTTAATGCTTCAGCTAAAGCCTGTATACCTGGCGCAAAAACACCGTCATCATTCGCTATCAAAATATTCACTAAAATCTTTCTCTACAAATAAACCTAAAGGTTTTCACAATTGAATTATTTGTTGAATTATATATATTTATGCCTCCATAGCATTATAAAATTGTGAAAAAATGAAAACTTTTGCTCCTTTTTTTCAAGTATTGGGGATCAGTATCACATTGTGTACGCAAGCGGTTTTTGCAGATGAGGATATCTCAACACAAGAAGCTGATAGCTTAATTAAAGATGATATTGCGGCAACGCAAGTCTTACAGGAAATTTGTCCAGCTTTCGTAGGGACAAATAAAAAACTTGAGTCAAATACTCAAAAAATTATCACAACGTATCTTCAAGGGTATTCAAATAAATCAATTACCCTCTCTGCTCTACAAAATGATGCAGAGTTTAAAACCCTGTTAAATGAAGCACGTCAAGCTTCAAAACAAATGGACCATCATGAGCAACATGAACTCTGTGAAGAGATCGTCAACTATAAAGAATAGGTTTTTGCTCGTTTAGAGTAGATTTTTATTTACTGAGGTTTTCTGCTTGGTATTAAGCAGAAAACCAACATAACAATACATTTTTTCCATTTTTTTAACCTGTAAATTGGTTAAGCTATCGACATATTTAAAAATTTTATTTTAGGTTATCGATGTTTATGAAGAAAAGCTTAGTTCAATCGCTCTCTTTGGTTTTACTTATGAGCATGGCAACAGTTGGTTTTGCTGCTGATAAGAAGAAAACAGCTGAAAAGAAAACCGAAAATGAAAATGTTGTTGAAGTAACTCCACAGCAAACTATAACTCCTGAAGAATTAGCTGCAATTCAAGTACTTTCTGAAATTTGCCCAAGCCTTATTGGCAAAAAAGATGCTGATTTTGCTCAAGGTTATGAACGTTTAGTAAAAGACTATTTACCAAATGAAGCCGACCCAGTTGCAGCTTTAGAGAAACGTGCTAAAGACAAAAGTTTCAAGAAAGTCCTAAAAGAAGCGCGTAATGATGCAAAAGCTGCGGGTAACGAGCAAAACACATTAGTTTGTCAAGACGTGAAAGCTTATCAATCGCAAAACTAAATTAGTAAAAAACTCTTGAGTTACAATACTGTTTGAAAAAGCCGACTTCCCCCATAGAAGTCGGCTTTGCTTTATCCTAAAATGCTAGGTTCTTCTGCTTCATACAAGATATTGGAATTACCTAGAATGACTCGAAAAAGCGCTATTGCTGCACTCCTCCTCTTACCAAGTTTTTCTTATGCAGCAACTGTCTTATCAGCTCCGCCAGAATTAAATAATAAGTCTTATGTATTAATGGATTATGAGACAGGACAAATTCTCGCTTCTAAAAATGAAAACGAAAAGCTTGCACCTGCTTCAATGACAAAAATGATGACAAGCTACATCATTGAACAAAAATTATTAAAAGGTGAACTGACTGAAAATGAGCAGGTTCGTATGAACGAGTCTGCATGGTGTAAAGGAAGCAGCTCTGAATCATGTATGTATGTTCCTTTAAATGGTACAGCGACTGTTCTAGAAATGCTTCGCGGTATCATTATTCAGTCAGGTAATGATGCATCAAAAGCAATGGCTGAACATATTGCCGGAAATGAAGGCACGTTTGCTCACATGATGAATCAGGAAGCAAAACGTATCGGTATGACAAATACCCAGTTTATGAACTCAACTGGTTTACCGGCAGAAGGTCATTATTCAAGTGCTAAAGATATGGCTGTTTTAGCGCAACATATTATTAAAGACAGCTCAAGATATTACCCAATCTACTCTGAAAAAGAATTTACGTTTAACGGCATTAAACAAGGTAACCGTAACGCCTTGCTTTACACAGACCCAAGCGTAGATGGTTTAAAAACAGGTCATACAGATGAAGCGGGTTACTGCTTAACAACTTCAAGCAAACGTGGTCCGATGCGTCTTATTTCCGTTATTTTCGGAACGGATAGCGTTAATGAACGTGCCAACCAAACGCGTACATTATTGTCTTGGGGCTTTGCAAACTTTGAAACTGCAAATATTCAACCAGCCAATCAAGTTCTTGCAAAAGCAAAAGTGTGGTTTGGTAAAGAAGATGAAGTTCAAATTGGTCTAGCTGAAAACTTTAGCGTGACTATGCCTAAAGGCAAAGCTAACGGCATTAAAACACAGTTAGTTGTTCAACCTAACTTAAATGCACCGCTTCAAAAAGGCCAAGTTGTGGGCAAACTTGTTGCTAGCCTTGACGGCAAAGTAATTGCTGAAAAGCCATTAGTAGCATTAAAACCAGTTGAAGAAGCAGGATTCTTTGCACGCTTAATCGACCATGTTAAACAATTCTTCAGCAACTTATTCTAATTTTTGAATAGTTGAATTAAGCACTCATGCTATTTAGCCTGAGTGCTTTTTTATTTTATAATTCATCTAAATTTTATTTTGATACTACTCATGGCAAAGAACATACGTCCTTATCTTGAACACCGTCCTCAAATTGATACAACATGTTATGTCGATGACATGGCCGTTGTAGTCGGTGAAGTCAGCTTAGCCGAAAATGTTTCTGTCTGGCCTTTTGCCGTCATTCGTGGTGACGTAAATAGTATTCAAATTGGTAAAAACAGTAATGTACAAGACCATTGTATGTTACACGTTAGCCATAAAAATGATGCAAAACCTAATGGCTCACCTCTTATTATTGGTGAAGATGTGACAGTCGGACATCATGTAACTTTGCATGGTTGTACCATCGGCAACCGAGTTTTAATCGGAATCAATACTGTTATTTTAGATGACGTGATTATTGAAGATGATGTAATGATTGGTGCAGGAAGTTTAGTTCCGCCTCGCAAAGTCTTAAAAAGTGGTTATCTATATGTAGGAAGCCCTGTACAACAAGTGCGACCGCTAACCGAAAAAGAATTAGCATTTCTTCCTTATTCGGCAAGGCATTATGTAAAAGTACAAAATAATCATAAAGCGGCTCAAGCAGAGCAAGATTAATTAGCTCTATGAAATATCAGCAATAAAATTCTGGTTTTTTAAACGATATAGTTTTGTAGTATTGCTCATATCGTTTAGCAGATCACCATAGCCAAAAACCCCTAAATTTCGTATCATACGTCTTTTAAATCATGGTGCTTTTTTATGGCCGCATGGACTCCTCATGTCACTGTTGCTACAGTCGTAGAAAAAGACGGACGCTATCTTTTTGTTGAAGAACATAGCGAAGGTTTTGTACACACAGTATTTAACCAACCTGCTGGTCATGTGGAATGCGGTGAGTCATTAACAGAAGCCGCTATTCGAGAAACACTTGAAGAAACAGGTCATCATGTTGAAATTGATGCATTGCTTGGTATTTATACGTATACCCCGCCCATGTTTCCGGATCGTACCTATTACCGCTTCTGTTTTCTAGCACATGTGACTCAAATTGAAAATAATCCTCAACTCGATACAGATATTGTAGCTGCTGTGTGGATGACACCAGATGAGCTCAAAGAATCTGCTCGTGCTCGTAGTCCACTCGTACTCAAAGCAGTTGAAGATGCCATAAAAGGCCACCGTTATCCTTTATCGCTTATTTATGAGCACCCTTTTTCTCCCTCATTAACTTCTCATTTGGATGCCTAGTCCTATGCAACAACGTGTCATCGTCGGTATGTCTGGTGGTGTAGACTCTTCTGTTTCTGCAGCACTTTTACTTCAACAAGGATATCAAGTTGAAGGTCTTTTCATGAAGAACTGGGAGGAAGACGACGGCACGGAATACTGTACGGCAATGGAAGATTTAGCCGATGCTCAAGCAGTAGCGGATAAAATCGGTATTAAACTCCATACAGCAAACTTTGCTATGGAATATTGGGACCGCGTGTTTGAACTTTTCTTAGCTGAATATGCAGCTGGACGCACCCCAAACCCAGATATTTTATGTAATAAAGAAATTAAATTCCGTGCATTTTTAGATCATGCTATGACTTTAGGTGCAGACTTTATCGCGACTGGTCATTATGCTCGCCGTGGTGAAACTGCATATAACTCGAAAGGCGAAGCCTACGCACCATTATTACGTGGTGTAGACAATAACAAAGACCAAACTTATTTCTTGCATGCTGTTCATGGTAAAGAAATTAACAAAACCCTATTTCCAGTAGGTGAGATTGAAAAACCAGAAGTTCGCAGAATTGCAGAAGAACTTGATCTTGCTACAGCCAAGAAAAAAGACTCTACAGGAATCTGTTTTATTGGCGAACGTCGATTTAATGACTTCCTTAAACAATATTTGCCCGCTCAACCTGGAAAAATTGTACTTGATACAGGTAAAGAAGTTGGTGAACATCACGGTCTGATGTACTATACGCTCGGTCAACGTGGCGGAATTGGTCTAGGTGGTTTGAAAGGTGCAGCGGAAGGTGCATGGTTTGTACTACATAAAGATATTGCCAATAATCGCCTCGTTATTGGTCAGGGACATGAACACCCTCTCATGCAAAGTACACAGCTTTGGAGTGAGTCAATTGACTGGGTGGCGGGTGAACAGAATATTCCTGTTGAAGGTTTACGCTGTACAGCTAAAACACGCTATCGCCAACCTGATCAGGCATGTACAGTTTTTATTGATGAAAATAGTGAACACGGTGTACGAGTTGAGTTTGATGAACCTCAGCGTGCTGTTACACCGGGTCAAAGCGTTGTATTTTATTCAGATGAAGTTTGCTTAGGCGGGGGTGTCATTCACCATACAAATGCCCCTACACCAAATTTTATTTAAGGGAATGAATGACATGGTGGAGTTACCATTTCAACAATCACAAGCCTTGAATGTTCGCCAAAACCGTGCCCTTGCCTTGGCTGGGGTATTTCAGGCTACCCAGCTCACGCACATGACAGCTTTAACTGGTCAGCAGAGTATTGGTGAAAGTGGTAACTTCTATTTTGAGCTGTTAATCAAAGCGAGTTTAAATATTCGCCCTACAGTCAACAATGGTGTTCAAACATTAGATTTTTTTAATCAGTTGGCAGATATTTCTTTAGGGCTTAAGACTCTCGAAAATTGTATTACTCAACCTTTTACAAACATGCCCAAATCCCGCCTTCCGAAGATGGGCACAGCCAAGCTTCCAATGTCATATGCGATGTCCCTTTTGCAATTAGAAAAGAAGGTCTATAGCAACCCTGAATACGTCGCAATCATTGAAAAAGCTCAGCAAAAGATTTTAAAACAGCTTTCTTTTTTTGATAATAACTACTTACACCCAAGCATTTTAGCCAATTTGGCCCAAACTTATGTTGATACTGCTGGGCAGATTAACCCTCGCATTCTCGTTCGTGGTAATGCAGAAGCATTTAAAGATACCAACCATACTAACCGCATCCGTGCTTGTCTGTTTACTGGCTTGCAAATGGCCCATTTATGGCGACAACTCGGTGGTAGTTCGTGGAACATGATTTTTAGCAAACGTAAATTGCTACAGGATATTCAGGCACTTGCTCGTTTACAGTACCAAGTCATCTAAGGCTGTAAAGAGATTATTTTTTGTTTTATGTTTATTCCAACATTAAGGAATCGTTATGAACGCTTTAACCGCACTATCACCATTAGATGGACGTTATGCCAGTAAATGTGATGCGCTACGCCCTTTTCTTTCTGAGTTTGGTTTAATTCATGCTCGTGTCACTGTAGAAGTGCGTTGGTTACAAGCGCTTTCTAACCGTCCAGAAATTGTTGAAGTTGCTCCTTTTTCAAATGAAACAAATGCAGCTTTAGATGCAATTGTTAGCAACTTTTCTGAAGAAGATGCTAACCGCATTAAAGAAATTGAGCGCACAACTAACCATGATGTAAAAGCTGTTGAATATTTCTTAAAAGAGAAAATCGCAGGTATCGCTGAATTACAAAATGCAGGTGAATTCATTCACTTTGCATGTACTTCAGAAGACATCAACAACTTGTCTCATGCACTTATGCTTAAAAACGGCCGCGAAGTTTTAGTATCAAGCATGAAGCAAATTTTAAATGCGATCTCTACTTTAGCAACAGCTCACGCTGAACAACCAATGTTGTCTCGTACACACGGTCAAACTGCAAGCCCAACAACTTTGGGCAAAGAAATGGCGAACGTTGCATACCGTTTAGCTCGCCAAATTAAACAATTTGAAAATGTTGAGCTACTCGGCAAAATCAACGGTGCTGTAGGTAACTACAATGCTCACCTTTCTGCTTACCCAGATGTTGACTGGGCAGCACATGCTCAAGCTTTTGTTGAATCTTTAGGTTTAACGTTCAACCCATACACGACACAAATCGAACCACATGACTACATGGCAGAGTTGTTTGATGCCTTACGTCGCTTTAACACGATTTTAATCGACTTTAACCGTGACGTATGGGGTTACATTTCTTTAGGTTACTTCAAACAAAGATTGAAAGATGGTGAAGTTGGTTCTTCAACTATGCCACACAAAGTTAACCCAATTGACTTTGAAAACTCTGAAGGTAACTTAGGTATTGCAAATGCTGTATTGGCACACTTAGGCGAAAAATTACCAATTTCTCGCTGGCAGCGTGACTTAACTGACTCTACTGTACTTCGTAATATGGGTGTTGGTTTTGCGCAAAGTTTAATTGCTTTTGATGCGTGTTTAAAAGGTGTTGGCAAACTTGAGCTCAATGCAAACCGTTTACTTGAAGATCTTGATCAAGCTCAAGAAGTTTTAGCAGAGCCAATTCAAACTGTTATGCGTCGTTATAACGTTGAAAAGCCATATGAGAAGTTAAAAGCATTAACTCGTGGTCAAGCAATGACTCGCGACATGATGGTTAACTTCGTAAATGGTGATGAACTTTCTCAAGTACCAAGCGAAGAGCGCGCACGTTTAGCTGAACTTACTCCTGCAACTTACACAGGTAATGCAGCTGAACAAGCTAAACAAATTAACGATTTAATTAGCAAAATCTAATTAAAAAGTTCATAAAAAGCGGAGCTTCGGCTTCGCTTTTTTATTACACTAATATAAAGCACAATAAAGTTATATTTCTAAAATGATCGAAAAACAATTCAAACTTAAACACTATATTGCTCTTGGCCTTATTTTTATTGCCATTATATTGTCTGGGATCCAGCCCCTTGAATTTGAAGCCTATTTACTTCATCAAGCAGGCACTGTTTTTATGTTGATTTTGCTTTTTATTATTTTTAAAAAGATTGGCCTCGATTTTTTAAGTTTTACTTTTTATTTAGTGTTCTTGTTGATCCATATTATCGGTGCGCACTATTTGTATTCATATGTTCCTTACAATGATTGGATTCAACATATATTCCATTTCAATCTAGATCAATACATGGGATGGTCCCGTAACATGTATGATCGTTTAGTTCATCTTGCCTATGGTGTTTTGCTCTACCCTCTTATTTATAGAGTTTTTCAAGTTTGGTTACCTACAGCACGGCCTTTTACTCTGTTTTTACTTGTGGTCCAATTCGTCATGGCATCTAGCGTTTTTTATGAACTCATTGAATGGGCAATTGCAATTGGCTTATCGCCAGAGCAAGCCGAAAATTATAATGGGCAACAAGGTGACATGTGGGATGCCCATAAAGATATGTTGTTAGCAACGATTGGTGCAATTCTCTATGGACTGGCGGCTCTTATAAAAATACCTAAAATAAATAATTCATAAATAAAAAAGCGCTCAATGAGCGCTTTTTTTTAAGAGTTCTTTAAACGACTGAATAAGTTTGATCTAACAGAGTTGATAAAGCCGAAGAAGTCGTATTTGGTAGAAGCTGTTCTAGATTAGTTGTGGCATCACTCGCTGTATTATTTACTTCGCTCTGCTCATTCACTACAGGCTTAGAATCTGTTGCAGATAAAATTTTTGCGATTGGATCAGAAGCATCCGTTGAAGAACTTTTTAATAAATCATCTAATGACACAGATTTTTGCTGCTGACTAGTCGTTTCATTGGTTGTAGTTTGCGCTAACTTTAATGTATTTAACCCGACACTATCCACCATAGAAGGGACAACTTCATTTACATCACTACTGACAACTTCACTCGTACTCGCCACTTTTGGCGCAACGACATAGAAGGTAAATGATGCACTCTCTTCACTGGGAAGACCTGCTGCATCCTTTTGAATTAAAGTAATTGTATGTTTTCCAACAGCTAAATTTTTATCAAGTGTAAATGACCAATAGCTATTTCCATCTACTTGACCAACTTTAACAACCGAAATTGCGACTCCATTATCATAAATAGTTAAGGTCGCATTGGCTTCAACTTTAACAGTAAATTTTGGAGTCGAATCATCAGTTTCTGAGTTAGGAGTAATTTGTTTTACAGTAGTACCATTATCATTTTCTAATTTATTAAAAACTGGTTTATCAGGAGGTGTTGTATCCTTTGTACCAATAATATCAAGCACCTCAGATTTATTTCCTGCACTATCAATCGCCGAAACTGAAGCATGTTTGTTATCAGTTAAAGCAGGCGAAATCGTAATTGTAAATTTACCATTCGCATCTGCTGTACCAGTACCAATAACCTTATCTGCTGAGTTTTTGATTTCTATTTTTGAATTGGCTTCAGCTGTACCAGTAACTGAAGTTCCTTCTGCATTCACTTGAGCTGTAGGTTTATCTGGCGCTATGGTGTCATAGCCAGATTTAATTTCTAAAGGCTTAGAGGTATTACCCGCCGCATCTTCAACAATGACTGTCGCCTTTTGTGATTCTTTTAATGCTGGAGAAAGCGTAATTTGAAATTCACCTTCTGCATTTGCCGTACCCGTTCCAATCACTTTGCCATTAGCATCTTTAATTTGTACTTTGGTATTAGCCTCTGCGATTCCTTCAACTACTGTTCCTTCTTTATTCACTTCAACTAAAGGAATATCTGGAGCGAAAGTGTCCTTTCCAGCAATGATTTTAGTTGGCTCAGATTCATTTCCAGCTTTATCTACAGCAACCACTTTACCACCCGCTTCACTGGTCAAAGGCGGAGTAAATTTGTAAGAAAACTTCCCATCTGAATTTGCTTTTGTAGTATCTATGAATTTACCACTGGCATCATAAATGAAAACCATTGCATCTGGTTCAGTCTTACCATCCAAGATCGAACCATCTTCACTTAACTGAGCTTGTGGTGCATCTGGAGCAATTGTATCTTTTGTACCTGTAATAGCAGCACCAGTAGATTCTTTACCACCTCCATTTTGAGCAAAGACATTTAATTTATTTCCATCTGTCAAGGGTTTATCAAGCTTAATCGTAAAATTACCACTTGCATCTGTGTTACCAGAAGCAACCACATTTCCATTTAAATCTTTAATATAAATTTTGGCATTAGCTTCTGCCTTACCAGTGACGGTAACAGCATCATCTGCAAGTTTGAGTTCTGTTGGTTTCGCAGTGTTTGGGACATCAACAGGTGAATCATCTTTGTCATCTTTATCAAAAGCCCACAAATATAAACCTTCAGCGGCTAAAACTGCTAAGCCTGCTTTTAGGACATTACCCATCGAAAAACTTGGATCATTATCAACTGCCATTGTTGAAGCTGGTTGACTAGTACTTGTATAGGCTAAATCTGTGACATGGTTTAAACCTGTATAGTCGATCACCTTACCTTGTGCGTCGAATTGGGCTTCAACAAATTTTCCGTGTTCAGTCGGAAAAACAAGTGAATGGTCTGTTGTATTTGTTGCTTCATTAAAGAAATTTTCTAAAACAAGGGTTTCACCATTTTTTAAATGGATAATAAGACTTCCACCTTGCTTTTCCATCGATGTTATATCTTTTTGACTTACACCAATTTGAATGATTGCTGGTTGGTTTAAAACCACTTTATTGAGCTGACCATCTTGTAGAACGTCCAAACCCTCTTTGGATGCCACAATTATTCTTGTCATTATTTCCTATCCTGAATTTCAGTTATATTTTTAAATGTCTAACTTTTTAAATGATTCATCTAAAAGCTATTTTATTGCTGTTTAAAATATCAAAACCATGTGTTTATCACAATTCAAAAAGCATATTTATCAATAATTATTTTTGACTTTTAATTAAAATATCCATTCCTCATAAAACTCATATCAACCTTAAATTTCATCCTGTTCGATTATTTACTAAATCTCTCATATATTAATTCCATCATTTACATTCGTAAGTAAAAGAAGCTAAAGGTGCCTATCAGAATCAAAAGACATAAAGCAGCAAATTTAGTTATTTTCGCATCTGATAAGGTCATTTTTAGCATACTCCAGCCCTGAAAACGTTTTGCAAAAATACTATTTAGAATAAGAGTTGAAACATGCAACAAAACCAAAGCTAAAAACAAGTTTGCAAAAAATTCGTGTAGGTCTTTCAAAGAAAAATTAACATGTTCAGTTGCATACCCTAGCCCCACCACAATTGGAATCACGAGAAATATAAGTGCAATTGAAGCTTGAAAAAGTCCAATACTGATTAAATGAATTGAATTTTTAGAAAAAATACTCTTAAGGTTTGAATGACTTAAGGATTTTTTGATCGCATTTATTGCTATGTTACTTCGCTTTTTAATACCGAATGGTGTTGTACCTGAAATACGTGGACTCAAAAAATGCCAGATCACTCTCACGGTAATACTAATAAGAAGTACGTAACCAAACATCATATGGACTTGGTGCAGATCTTCTTTATCTCCTGTGAAGTAAGCACCAATAAAACCAAGCATAATAATGATATGTAAAATACGTATGAGAATATCAATGTGTGACCATATTTTTGACATCACAAAAACTCAGAAGTGAAAGATTAACTATAACTCTGACAATTGAAACTTAAACAAATATTAATCAAATTTCTTTCATCACTCACATAAAAAAAGAGCACCTATGCAGGCACTCTCTTTTTCAAAATTTAGCTTAATTAAAATCTAGTATCACGCATTTGCACTAAGGTTGAATTGGCTTTGGCCAACGTGTCTGCAACTTTATTCATTACAGCCGGAATCAAGCTATCTGCCATTTGAGCCGCTTGCAAACCTAACTTTTCACCTAATGTTGCTTTCTTACGCGTATTAATCACATAAACATCATGCTGTGGTAATAACGCTAATAGATACTCATCAGATGTTTGTAATTTATCAACAAGATTTAAATCTAGCGCATCTTCACCATACCAATGCTCACCTGTAGCGACTTTATCAACATTAAGTTGTGGACGGTACTTCTCTACAAAATGTTTAAATAACACATGAGTTTGTTGAAGCTCTTCTTCGAACTTCGCTTTACCTTCAGGGGTATTTTCACCAAACATCGTGACAGTACGCTTATATTGCCCTGCTGTGTAAAGCTCGAAATCCACATTGTGTTGTTTTAAAAGACGGTTAAAGTTTGGAACTTGAGCAACCACACCAATTGAACCAACAATAGCAAACGGCGCTGCAATAATTTCATTTGCAATACATGCCATCATATAGCCCCCACTTGCTGCTACTTTGTCTACGCAAATCGTCAAATGGAAGCCTGCATCACGCAAGCGCACCAATTGAGCTGCTGCTAGACCATAACCATGTACCATGCCTCCTGGGCTTTCAAGGCGAACCACAACACGGTCACGGCCTGCTTTAGCAGTTGCTAAAATGAGGGTAATTTCTTCTCGCAAGTTTTCAACTGCTGAGGCTTGGATATCACCCTTAAAATCTAAAACAAAGATTTTTTGATTATTTTTACGGCGAATTTTAGCTTCTTTAGCAAGTTGTTGAGCCAATTGTAAAAGTTCTAAACGACTTGCAGTTGTTTGTGCAATTTTTTTTCTCTGTTCATTTACACGTGCATTTAAATGACTAACACGTATTTCTGCAGGGAGTTTAGGCAAATGGAATAACATAAAATTCTAAGCTCATAAGTTATCTTTTATAGCCTTAAGATGTGGTCCTTTTGATTAAAATTCAATAGCGTTTTTGCAAAATAGAGTCATTTTCATTTATAAAATAAAAAAAGAGCACATGGCTCTTTTTTTATATGGATGACTAATTAACCGAATCGTCCAGTAATATAAGCTTCTGTTAACTGATGGTCAGGTTGAGTAAAGACTTTTTCAGTTGAGTTAACTTCAATCAAATCACCTAAATGGAAATAAGCAGTACGATCTGAAACACGTGCCGCTTGTTGCATTGAGTGAGTCACAATTACAATTGTATATTGCTCTGATAGATCAGAAATTAATTCTTCGATTTTTGCTGTTGCGATTGGGTCAAGTGCAGAACATGGCTCATCCATCAAAATCACTTCAGGACTTACTGCAATTGTACGAGCAATACATAAACGTTGTTGCTGACCACCTGATAAACCAGTACCTGGTTGATTCAAACGATCTTTCACTTCTTCCCATAAACCCGCTTTACGCAAGCTATTTTCAACAATTTCTTCAAGATCATATTTATCGCGCGCGAGACCATGAAGTTTAGGGCCGTAAGCTACGTTATCAAAAATAGTTTTAGGGAACGGGTTTGGCTTTTGGAATACCATACCAACCTGAGCACGTAACAATACGACATCAAGGTTTGGATCATAAATATTGTGGTTATCGAGTGTAATTTTACCTGTCACACGGCAACCATCAATGGTGTCATTCATACGATTTATCGTACGAAGAAAGGTAGATTTACCACAACCTGACGGTCCAATAAAAGCAATAACTTCGTTTTTGTAAATATCGAGGTCAATACCTTTAATCGCTTCAAAATCACCATAATAAACATGGGCATCTTGTGCACTAATTTTGATTTCGGTTGAGTTCTGCTTTTTTGAAGTTTGTGGTTCAAAATGCGAAACATACGAAGTGCCATGATTCTGCGATTTATCTGTAAATTGAGATTGTTCAGTGTTCACTAACTTATCCTTTTCTAAGGAATTCGTAATATCAATAGTATTCATTATTTATCCTCTATTACCAACGCACTTCGAACTTTTTACGTAACCAAATTGCAAGACTGTTTAAACCAATCATTAATGCAAGTAGTACGATAATCGCAGCGGCAGTACGGCCTTCGAAGAAGTTACGCAACTCATTACCTTGCCATAAGTAAACCTGAACAGGTAATGCAGTTGATTGATCAAATGGTGTTGTTGGAATACTTGCAACGAATGCACTCATTCCAATTAAAAGTAAAGGTGCCGTTTCACCAAGCGCATGAGCAACACCAATAATTGAGCCGGTCATAATGCCTGGTAAAGCTAATGGTAAAACATGGTGGAAAATAGTCTGGAATTTAGAAGCTCCCAAACCAAGTGCGGCTTGTCGAATAGAAGGTGGCACTGCTTTTAATGAAGCACGTGTCGTAATAATGACTGTTGGTAATGTCATCAAACTTAAAACTAAACCACCGACTAACGGAGCAGATAAGGGTAAATGCATCCAGCCAATAAAAATTGCCGCACCGAGTAAACCAAACACAATTGAAGGAACAGCAGCAAGGTTATTGATGTTAACTTCAATAATGTCTGTGACAATATTCTTTGGAGCAAATTCTTCAAGATAGATTGCGCTAGCAACACCAATTGGAATCGCAATAATGATCACAATCAGCATCATGAATAATGAACCCATAAATGCGCCAGCAAGACCACTAATTGCTGGTGAACTACGAGAGTCCGGATTTTTAAACAAGTTCAAATTGAACGTATTTTCAAGAACACCTTTTGCTTTTAGTTCATCTGCAAGTTTACGTACTTCTGGTTCAAGTTGTTGCTGATCATCTGGCAATGAACGGTCAATATTACCTTTTAACCAGACATCCACATTGGCATCACCCAAGAAATTAATATTTTCTTTTTTACCAATGAGTGATGGGTCTGCAAAAACCATGTCACGTAAACGATAAGCCTCTGAACTTGCATAAAGACTACTTAAGTAATCACGCTCACTAGCAAGTGCAGGATCTTTGGCAATCATTCCATTTACAATAATGCCATCCCAATCCACCATACCCATTTTGGTTTGCCAATCGACATAACGCTCTTGGTAATGAGCAGGTGTTTCACCTTGAGTACGTACAGGTACTGGACCTGCATCAATGACTTTCGGATCGAAGTAAATTGGAACATTCATGCTCGTTTGCCAAAAAGCAGGTAAACCTTTTGCCAAAATACTGCTAAACAACAGCGCAACGAATGCAAGACCAATGACGACTGCCGATAATCCAGCATAACGAAAAGCTTTTTCTTTACGATGACGTTTAGCCAAAGATTTTTGGATGACCTGTTTACGTCGTTCACGTGATTCAGCAGCAGCTTTTGGATCAAATACGTTCTGATCCATAGGAGACGATGTATTTGATGTACTCATTCGTATTGCTCACGGTATTTACGCACAATGTACAGTGCAACAATGTTTAAACATAAGGTAATCACAAAGAGTGTTAGACCTAACGCGAATGCAACCAAAGCTTGTGGGCTGGCAAAGTCAGTATCACCAGTTAACTGTTTTACGATCGTAACGGTCACTGTCGAAACAGCTTCAAATGGATTTGCATGTAAAAGTGGACTGTTCCCTGCTGCCAAAACCACAATCATGGTTTCCCCTACGGCACGAGAGACAGCTAATAAAAAGGCACCAGTAATACCCGGTAAAGCAGCAGGTAAAACGACTTGACGAATTGTTTCAGACTTCGTTGCTCCAAGTCCTAAAGAACCGTCACGCATTGCACGAGGTACTTGGGTAATAATGTCGTCTGATAAAGAAGAAACAAACGGAATAATCATAATCCCCATCACGAAACCAGCAGTTAAAGCACTGGTCGCGTTAATTTCAAGACCAACGTAAGCACCAGCTGTCTTGAAAAATGGTCCAATAATCATCATGGCAAAAACACCATAAACAATTGTTGGAATACCCGCTAAAACTTCAATTGTTGGTTTTGCCCACGAGCGTAACCAAGGAGAAGCATATTCAGCTAAATAAATGGCAATCATTAATCCAATGGGTACGGCTACTAATAAAGCAATGCCGCTGACCATGAGTGTGCCCCAGAGTAATGGCAATAAACCATAACTACCTTCAGCATTACCCGAAGTACTAAAGCCGGGGTTCCACTCTGTCCCGAAGAAGAAATCAAGCGGGCTTACAAAACGGAAGAAGTGCATTGCTTCACCAAACATCGACATCACAATACCGATGGTTGTTAAAATCGCAACACCAGAACATAAAATCAAAGCAACATTAATCGCACGTTCAACTTGATTACGCGCACGATATTGTTGATTAATCTTTTTCTTTGCCCACACTAAACCTAATAAAGCTGCACAGACTACAACAGCAAATTTGGCAAAAGAGCCAATGGTTTGAAATTTTGCAAACTGTTGTGCAGCAGCTAATTCATAAGCTGCCGGCTTATCACTTACTCCAAAACCTGAAGCAATCGCTTGAACACGATCAATCAAGACACTTCTGCCAGCTTCATCAAGTGATGCACTTACAGATGCAGGAATATTATTAAAGATAATGTGATTTAAAATACTTGGTTCAACCAAGCTCCAAATGATCAAAATTAAAAAAGCAGGGATACCGCACCAAAGACCAACCAGTGCACCATAATAACCAGGACGAGAATGTAATGTCGCCGAGTTGCTTCCCTTACCTGCTAGGCTACGGCTCTTTCTCAGCCCAAGTTGATATGCGATTGCCACAAGGGCTAACAACACACCGATAAGTAGCAGATTCATGTACTCTCCACTGTTTTCTCAATTGTCATAATTTGGAAAAAACAAGTTAGACAAAAAGGCTGATGAACTCTCAAGATCACCAGCCTTCATTCAAACTAACTTATTTAACAGTTTTACCTGCTTTAAAGTCAGCCAAAACTTTTGCACGTTCAGCATCAGACATTGCGATTAAGCCATCACGTTCAGCTTTAGAACCTTTACCTGTTGCTTTTTTGCTTACGAAATATTCTACATATTGCGGTAAGCCTTTAACTGATTTTAAATGTTCGCCTTTCACGTAGAAGAACAATGGACGAGACACAGGATATGTACCGTTCAATACAGTTTTCTCAGATGGAACAACGTTATTTACTGTTGCTACACGTAACTTGTCACGGTTCATATCATAGAAACTTAAACCAAACACGCCTACTGCACTTGGAGAAGTCTTTAAGCGAGCTAGAGTTTCTGTATAGTCACCAGCAATTTCAATTACACGGCCATCTTTACGGAAAGTAGAACATGCTTTCTTCTGAGCATCTTTATCTAAGTTCTTGAAGTATTCATATGATTCACAACCAGCATCAACCATTTTCTCTTGGAAAACTTCACGAGTACCGTGGTTAGATGCAGGGATTACAAGTGTAATTGGTTCATTTGGAAGTGATTTGTCAATCTGGTTCCAGTTTGTATATGGGTTTGGAACCAACTTACCTTTTGAAGGTAACTGTGCAGCTAAAGCAGCAAATACATGGTAAGGTTTTAATTTATAAGCTGCTTTGTGTGAGTTAGACGCAAATACGATACCGTCGTAACCAATTTTAATTTCTTGAATTTGTTTTACACCAGCTTTGTTACAAGCTTCAATTTCAGTGCTTTTAATTTTACGAGAAGCGTTAGCAACGTCGATTGTGTTATCGCCAACACCTTGACAGAATTGTTTCAAACCAGCAGAAGAACCGCCAGAACCAACTACAGGAGTTTTAAATTGAGGAAATGTATTACCGAACTCTTCAGCTACAACGCTGGCAAATGGTAGTACAGTTGAAGAACCAGCAATTTGAATCGTATCACGAGCTGCATTTGCAGTCGTTGTTACAGTTGCCCCAGTTACTGCTAACGCAATTGCGATTTGACGTGGATTTAAGCGCATTCTGTTCTCTCTCATTAATGCAATAGGTTGTACGTCACTTTTTGTTGAGTGCTTGTACGCTCTTCGATAGCTGCATTGTGAATAGAAAATATGACAATTAAGTTACAGTATGATGACGCTTTAATGATTTCGATATTGTTAATTGTCACATTATTATTTTTTATCTGTTATCAAATATTTAATTCAACTTGAGCGGATATTTTACTCTGTATATTAGTCTCTATTATGACACTGATTAAAAATATAGATTTTAAGTCTTCATAAAATATAAAAACAAAAGATATTATAATTATTTTAAAAATCGATAATTTAACTGTATTTTTACTTTTACTATTAAAAATAATTTTATTACTAAAATTCTGATCAAAAATTACGGTAGATAATAATTTATTTGTAACATGAAAATAATATGACAAAAGATAAAGGGTTACCTACCGTGTGTAAGGTAACCGCAATATCATTGTAAATTTACTGGATTAATTCGATTGCACTTCTGGCATTGCGATCATTTTTCTGCGGTATTTTAAAAAATACATCAGTGCTAAAACAGCAAGCCAAATTGGGCCTAAAATAACGGCCAATCTCATATCTGGCGTCATTGCCATAATAATAAGAATAAAGCATACAAAGCTAATGGTTAAATAATTACTCCATGGACTCATAATGCTTTGAAATTTGGTTTGACGTTTTTGCAATTTCATTGCTTTGGTAAATTTCAAATGTGTGACTGAAATCATAAGCCAGTTAATGACAAGTGCAGCCACAACCAACATCATAAAGAGTTGAAAGGCTTGTCCAGGAATTAGGTAATTTACGACCACACATATTGCTGTGATTGATGCAGAAACAACCGCTGCTGGAACTGGAATACCACGGCTATTTACTTTTTTCAAAATTGCCGGAGCATTGCCCTGCTCTGCTAAGCCATGCAGCATACGGCTATTACAATAGATACAGCTGTTATAAACTGAAATAGCAGCAATCAAGACCACAAAGTTCAAGACATTCGCAACACCATTACTGTTTAATGACTGGAAAATCATAACAAATGGGCTACCACCTTCTGCCACCATATTCCAAGGGTAAAGGCACAGCAAGATCCCAATAGCACCGATATAAAAAATTAAAATACGATAAACAATTTGGTTTACTGCTTTAGGAATAGTAGTTTCAGGTTTTTTCGTTTCAGCAGCAGCAATACCAATAAGTTCTAGACCACCAAATGCAAACATAATAACAGCTAAAGCCATGACAAAACCGTGAATCCCGTGCGGGAAGAAACCACCGTGTTGCCATAAATTTGCAATACCTGCTTGCGGACCAGCAGAACCTGTAAATAAGAGATAAGTACCAAAACCAATCATGCTTAAAATTGCAACAATCTTAATGCAGGAAAATAAGAATTCGGATTCCCCAAAAAAGCGGACATTCACTAAGTTAATGCCGTTAATTAAAATAAAGAAAAATAAAGCAGTCAGCCATGTCGGAATTTCAGGCCACCAAAACTGAATGAAGGTTCCAATTGCACTGAGTTCAGCCATGCTTACCAGCACATACAACACCCAGTAATTCCAGCCAGACATAAAACCAGCCATTTTGCCCCAATACTTGTTCGCAAAATAACTAAAAGAACCACTTACTGGTTCCTCAACAACCATTTCACCTAAATGACGCATAATTAAGAAAGCGATAATTCCAGCAATCGCATATCCTAATAAAATTGAAGGACCTGCCAGTTTAATCGTTTGAGAAAGACCTAAGAATAACCCTGTTCCGATCGCACCTCCTAGCGCGATGAGTTGAATATGCCGATTGGATAAGCCTTGTTTTAACTCGTGCTTATTGTTTGCATCCATAACATTATCTCCAATGTTGGTGTCACTTCCTGTACACCTTTATTCAGCACCATATCCGAAGGCCAGAAACCGACCTTCGGAAATACGTTTGCTTTAATATGAGTCCATTTAATTTTAAGAAGACTTGTCCTATCTTCTATTTAAAACGAGCTTGCATCCTTACATTTAATAGGCTGGGAACGCTCCTTTAAAATTTCGTAGCCACGATCGCCGTAATCAAAACGCGCGATGACTGAAGCAAATTTTTTCAAACTTACTGGTGCATCCATTGCTGGTAGTTTTAATTCAATAAAAGTTAACTGATCATTTAAATGAACATTGTCTAAAACACTTCTAAGCTGTCCGGCAGTTTCAACCACATAAGTGGTATGGCCTTTTTTACCGTTAAATACAGCTGGAATTTCAGTATATTTCCAGTTTTGCACGTCGTTATAAGCTGCGTTTTCACCCATAATTAAGCGCTCAATCGTGTAGCCGCCATTGTTCAGCAAGAAAATAATAGGTTTTAAACCGTGACGGATAATTGTAGAAAGCTCTTGTACCGTAAGCTGGAAAGAACCATCGCCAATAAACAAAATTTGACGGCGTTCAGGAGCTGCCAATAAGCTACCAAGTAAAGCTGGCAAGGTATAACCGATTGAACCCCAAAGCGGCTGAGCAATATATTTAGCTGTAGCAGGAAGTTTTAAACCAGACAAAGCTGAGTTTGAAGTTCCTACTTCACCAACAATCACATCGTCTTCTTTTAAGAAACCTGAAATGTAGTTCCAAAGCACATCTTGGTTTAGCTTTTGTTGGGCTGGAGCTTCAATTACTTTCTGTGGCTGTTTTTCAAGAAGAGGCATTGATGATTTACGTGGTGCAACTTTTTTATTTAGCTCAACAAGTAACTGTCCAATTTCAATACCCGGAAAATCCTGACCGAAAATGTTCAGACCATAAGATTTAATTTCGATGTAATTCTTGGTCTCAATTTGATGAGTAAATACGGCTGAACCAACATCTGTAAAACGTGCACCAATACCAATTAGGCAGTCAGATTGCTCAATAATATTTTTCACATGCGGTTGGCTTGCCCCACCTACATACGTTCCGATATAACGAGGCGAGCCTTCATCCATAATATTTTTTGCAGTATTCATGCCCGCAAATGGAATTGAGCATTTTTGAGATAAATCATTTAAAAGCGAAGTTACACCAAAAACTGAAGCTTCATTATCAATAAGAAGTGCTGGACTTTTTGCATTGTTCAAAATGTCACAAAGTTTGCTTACCACACTTTGCAATAAGTCTGGTTCAACAGATGGATAACTTAAATCAAGTGGGCGGTCAGTAACTTCAATTTTAACGTGAGTAATATCTCCCGCTAACTGGATGTGCACAGGACGGCGTTCAAGGAAACACTGACGTAATACACGATCAATTTCAAAAGCTGCATTTGCAGGAGTTAAACGTGTTTGAGCAACTGTGAACTCTTTCATACAGTTCATAATATTGTCGTAGTTACCATCGACAAGCGTATGGTGAATTAAAGTACCCTTTTGAACTGCATGTAAAGGCGGAATACCAGAGATATGAATAAGAGGTACATTTTCTGCATATGCACCCGCAATGCCATTAATCGCGCTTAAATCACCTACACCATAAGTGGTTGCTAAGGCAGAAAAACCGTTAATTCGTGCATAACCATCTGCTGCATAGGCAGCATTTAATTCATTACAATTTCCGATAAATTCGAGTTCTGGATCTGCTTCAACTTGTTCTAGATATGAAAGGTTAAAATCACCAGGTACACCAAAAAGATGTTGGATACCCATTTGTTTTAAACGAAGATTTAAAAAGTCACCGATTTCTATGAACATTGCTCTATATCCTTTGAGACCAATTTTTATTCCATAGAAAAATAATATTTCATCTACCTTTTAGATTTCGTGCATAATGAAAACGCATTTCAATAAAAATACATGATTTGTGTATCATAAAAGGATTTTATGCAATGGATAAGTTCGACTGGCAAATCATTCAGGCACTACAAAAGAATGGACGGCTCACCAATCAGGAAGTTGGAGATTTAATCGGTTTATCTGCTTCTCAATGTTCTAGAAGAAGACAGCTACTTGAGCAAAAAGGCATAATTTTGGGTTACACCGCCCGCATCCAGCAACAAGCGCTAGGGCTGGAAGTCACAGCGATGATTCACATTAATTTAAGAACACATGAGGCAAAATCTCAGCAAGCATTTCAGGAACTCATTGAAGCGGAAGATAACATTCAAGATGCATTTTCAATTAGTGGCGATGCGGATTTTATTTTAAAAGTCGTTGCTGAAAACTTAGAACAGCTCTCTCAATTTGTGACTGAAAGATTACTTTCTTATAATTTTATAGGTCATATAAAGTCTTACATTGTTCTAAAAAAAATTAAAGAACAGAATCATTTTTTAATCAAGCCTAAAAGCATGAGCTATCATCACTCCCAATAAACAGCTCAGCTTTTCACTCATAAAAGTGAAGATAAAAAGGCGGATCTATCATCCGCCTTAAAATTAATATTTAGACTTTACTAATATGAACTGTTTGCCCGATCGTATTTTCAAGTAAACCTTCTAAACCAAACTCAGCTCCTAAGCCTGACATTTTCCAGCCACCAAAAGGTGCATGAGGAAGAACTTCTGCATGGGTATTAATCCAAACAGTACCGCATTGAAGCTGACTAGCGTAAGTCTGTGCTGCTTTAATATCTGACGACCAGATTGAACCACCTAAACCAAACTCGCTGTCATTGGCACGGGCAATTGCATCGTTAATATCTGTATATTTTAAAACAGGTAACACAGGACCAAACTGTTCTTCTTGCACCACACGGCAAGAGTCAGAAACTTCAGTCAAAATAGTGGGTGCAATAAAGTAACCTTGCTCTGGTAACTGCTGTTGACCAGAAAGTGCTTTTGCACCTTGTTCAATGGCTTCAGCAATAAGGGCTTTCACTTTGTTATATTGCATTTGGTTTTGCACTGGACCAAATGTTGTAGAAGATTCCATTCCATCACCTACAACTTGAGCGTTGGCAATGTCAGCTAACTTCTGAGATAAAGCTTCATATTGGCTTTCATGCACGTATAGGCGCTTTAAGGCGGCGCATGTTTGGCCTGCATTTAAGAATGCCATATTAAAAATCTTAGCTGCAATTTCATCGATATTTGCATCTGGTAATACAATACCAGCGTCATTACCACCAAGCTCCAAAGTTAGGTGTTTTAACTGTTGAGCTGCACCAGCCATAATGTGCTGACCTGTTCGAGTTGACCCCGTAAACACAACTTTTTGTACATCTGGATGAGAAGATAATGCTTCACCAATCTCACCAGCACCGACCACAATTGAGATCACGCCTGCTGGAACTTCTTGCTGAATGATTTCACATAAACGCAAAGTTGAGAGTGGCGTGTATTCAGAAGGTTTGCTAATGACCACGTTACCCGCACGCAATGCAGGCATGATATGCCAAACCGCAATCATCAGTGGCCAGTTCCAAGGAGTAATTGAAGCTACCACTCCTAATGGTTGGCGATGGCGTTCAATGCGCTTGGTTTCACTGTCTTCGATCACTTCAACAGGTAAATCCATAGCAGCCGCGTAACGCGTCCAGCCAATTGCGCCCTGCACTTCCATTTGTGCAAGTGCGAGTGGCTTACCTTGCTCAAGTACAACCAACTCTGCAAGCATTTCAGCGTGTTTTTCAATACCATCTGCAACTTTATTTAAGATTGACTTGCGCTCTTCGTGTGAAACTTGTTGCCAAGCTTTAGATGCTTGTTTAGCTGCACTTACTGCTTGATTTACTTGCTCAACCGATGCTTTTGCACAGCGTGCTGCAGTTAGACCTGTAGCAGGGTTAATAACTTCTAGTTCACCCTGTTCACCTGAACAAGATTGACCGTTAATAATTAGTTTAAATTCATTAAGCACATTAACTTGTTGCATTTCTTCTTCCTTGTCTTAATTGTAATTACAGCCACTTACTTTTTTCAGTTAAAACGGGATGATTTCAAGTAAGTACGATATTGATATATCAATGTGACCAAAAATATTGGGGACATACCAATACAATAAGAAATTTGCATAAGATAGATCATGCATAATTATTTTTGTTTTTGAAAAATATGCATGGTTTGTGCATATTTTTATTTACTCATACACATTTTGAATAAAAGAATCTGTAATAAAAAAGCCCAGCAAGAAGCCGGGCTTTTTTCGTTATCAACTCAATTAGTCGATTGGTGGTACATAATTACCAGAAGCAATCGCATCTTTAATGCGGTCAGCTTCAGCCAATACTTGACCTAAAAGGTTTTTAACATTTTCGAATGTCACAACTGGGCTTAATGTGGTCATTTTCAATGACTGCACATTACCCACTTTTGTTACACCGATATTTGCTTCACCACGTGCAAACAACTCGTCCGCTACGTTTTGATTCAAGCTATCGATAAACTCAATTGGGTAGCCTTGTGGCACAACACGGAACAATACCGAAGCAAACTGAGGCTCAACTAAAAGCTCTAAACCGTCAGTTGCCTTGATGTAATCTGCAACTTCACGAGTAAGTTTTACACCATGGTCAATCATTGAACCGTAAAGGTCTTCACCTAGTGATTCAATTGTCATCCACAATTTCAATGCATCAAAACGACGAGTCGTTTGTAATGACTTAGAAACAAGGTTTGGTACACCATGTTCTTCGTCATAAGCAGAGTTCAAGTATTCAGCTTCGTAGTGCATGAAACGGTAGTTCGCTTCGTCTTTCAACAAGAACGCGCCACAGCTAATGCTTTGGAAGTAATGCTTATGGAAGTCGAGGGTAATCGAGTCAGATAACTCAATACCATCAAGCATTGCACGGTAGTCATTTGACAGAATTAATGCACCGCCCCATGCCGCATCAATATGCATCCATGAACCATATTTCGTTGTGATTTCACGAATTTTCTTCAATGGATCAATTGCACCAGCATCAGTTGTACCTGCTGTCGCAACAACACAAGCAACCACTTTGCCTTCTGATTGCAAATGCGCCATCGTTTTTTCGAGAGCATCTACATCCATCTGCGCATTTTCATTCACAGGAACAGTCACAACTGACTGGAAGCCCATGCCCATCATTGCCATGTTCTTTTGCACAGAGAAATGCGCATTTTCAGAACAAATAACTTTGACGTTTTTCATTGCTTCAGCTGGAATACCATCACGCTGTACAGACCACGGATTACCGTTTTCGTCTTTCCAGTTTTTCGAAATGCACCAGTCACGAGCAAGTAACACACCCATTAAGTTAGATTGAGTACCGCCAGAAGTGAAAACACCTGCCTGACCAGAACCATAACCAACTTTTTGACGCAACCAATCAATAAGCTGAACTTCCATTAATGAACCGGCTGGGCTTTGATCCCATGAGTCCATAGACTGGTTAGTTGCATTGATTAACACTTCCGCAATTTGGCTCATCACCATGGTTGGGCAGTGTAAATGCGCTAATGAATGTGGATGATGTACTTTTAAGCTTTTATTTAAGAAAAGCTCAATCATACGTTGAAGTGATTCTTGTACACCCATACCTTCTTTTGAAGGTTGGAAAGAAATTGCTGAACGCAATTCTTTAATACTACCGCCTGTGTACATCTTTTCATTTTGCAACCATGCTGAAACGGCTTTTACCGCTTCGCCCATTGCTGACTCATAGTCAGCAATGGATTGTGCATCATTGCAGAGTAACGCTTTACGATGTTCTGCAAAATCCACCATACTTATGCGCCTCGTACTGCAACCAATGCTTCTGCAATTGCTTTCTTAAAGCGAGCAACTACTTCAACACACTCGTCTTGAGTGATGATAAGCGGGCAAAGTAAACGAATTACTGTACCGTTACGGCCACCTTTTTCAAGCAATAGTTTATTGTTGAAACAAGCAGTTTGAATTGCAGCAGCTAATTGTGAATCAGCAGGATGCGAACCGATACGATCAGCTGGTTTACGCTCGTCAACAATCTCAACACCGATCATTAAACCGCGGCCACGTACGTTACCGATACATGGGAATTCTTGAGCTAATTTTTTAAATTCAGCTTGTAAGTAATCACCACGTTCTTGCGCATTTTGAGCAAGATTTTGTTCAGTAATCGTTTTTAATACGACAAGGCCTGTACCCATAGCAAGTTGGTTACCACGGAAAGTACCCGTGTGACCAGCAGGCTGCCAAGCATCAAATTTACGTTTAATACCTAATACTGCAAGTGGTAAACCACCACCTACTGCTTTAGACATTACAACAACATCAGGTTCAATACCTGCATGTTCAAATGCAAACATTTTGCCTGAACGTGCAAAGCCAGCTTGAACTTCGTCTAAAATTAAAACGATGTTGTGCTTTTCAGTCACTTCGCGGATTTTTTGCAACCATTTTACTGGAGCTGTAACTACGCCGCCTTCACCTTGAATCGCTTCAAGAATAACAGCAGCCGGTTTTGTTACACCGCTTTCAACATCTTCGATAAAGTTTTCAAAGAAGTAAGTTAAAGCATCAACACCAGCTTCACCACCTAAACCAAGTGGGCAGCGGTATTCATGCGGATATGGCATGAATTGCACGCCTGGCATTAAACCGTTAACTGCATTTTTTGCACTTAAGTTACCAGTCATAGCAAGTGCACCATGGGTCATACCATGATAACCGCCAGAGAAACTGATTACTGAACTACGGCCAGTGTAAGTCTTAGCAAGTTTAATTGCTGCTTCAGTTGCGTCTGCACCAGCAGGACCACAGAACTGCAAGCAATATTCTTCTTTACCACCAGGTAAATATGCTAACAATGCTTCAGTGAATGCATCTTTTAAAGGTGTGGTTAAGTCTAAAGTATGCAATGGCAAACCACTTGCCAATGTATCTTGAATACTTTGAATCACCGCAGGATGATTATGACCTAAAGCCAATGTACCTGCCCCAGCTAAACAATCAAGGTACTCTGTACCTTCAACATCAGTAACCCAGCACCCTTGTGCTTTCGCTATCGCTAACGGTAATTTACGTGGATAGCTACGAACATTTGATTCCATTTGACTTTGGCGAGTCAAATAATATTCGTTAGTAGCATTAGTGGCAGGGTTAACGGAAGTAACGCTCATATCGGATTACCATCTCTGATAGGGGTAGAAAGAAATAAGTCTGGTGACGATTGGTCCTTTGACTCGGTGCTTTATAGAACTAGTAAAGACACTTATTTTATATCTTGTAACTAGGAGCGCGATGATACCTAATTTTACAAGAAAAAAAACGTCTTTTATGTACTTTACTCATCTAATCTTATTGAAAAAATGTATCATCCCAATAGTTAAGATGAATTATCATCATACTATGTGACAACCTAAAGAAAATATTCTTTTTTTATATTACTTTGATTTTTTAAGTTACATTGACACACTTTATTTTTAAGTTTTTATTTTTAAAAGATTTTATATTTACCAAAATTTAAAAAAACTGATCTAAATATTACAAATACGCCACAAAATCTGCAAAAGTTATGCATAACTTATGTTTAACATTTCTTAATGAAAAAAATTAAATTTATATTAATTTTTAAAGGAAAAATTTATGCGTACTTTAGCTGTTTCAACCCTTCTTTTAGGTTCTCTCCTTAGCCCTTTGGTTTTTGCTCAGGATGATAATGCTTTGAACTATAATATTGTGAATGTACAAGCCGAAGCTTCTCGTCAAGTTTCTAATGATGAAATGCACGCAACTTTATATATTGAAAAAAGTAACAAGCAACCAGCCGAACTTTCAAATCAGATTAATCAATTGATGAATCAGGCACTCGCTGTTTCTCGTAAATATCCGCAAGTTAAAGTGGAAACTGGTGCTCAAAGCACTTACCCAATTTACGATAACGACAGTAATAAGCTAAAAGAATGGCGTGGCCGCGCTGAAATCCGTCTAGAAAGTAAAGACTTTAAAGCAGCAAGCCAGTTAGTCAATGAATTGCAACAAAGCTTCCAAACTCAATCGATTAATTTTACGGTTTCAGATGAACAACGTAAAAAAGTTGAAAATGATTTGATGGTTGAAGCATCTAAAAACTTTCAACAACGTGCTCAAATGTTGACTCAAGCATGGAATAAAAGCCAATACACGCTCGTTAACTTAAACTTAAATACCAATAATTATTTCCCTCAGCCTGTAATGAGAGCAAGTATGGCTAAGTTTGCTATGGCGGAAGCTGCACCAGCTCAAGACATGGCAGCTGGGGAGTCTAAAATTACTGTGAATGCAAACGGTTCAATTCAGTTTAAATAATTTGTTTCTCAAAAAAAGCCCTGAACTAACCAGGGCTTTTTTGATTATTTTTTAAACGGTAAAGCATATTTAAAGATACGGCCGACAACCTGTCCAAACTGTTTAGCTAGACTCGCGTTGTTATAATTTAGACCATATTTTTTACATACAGCTTCAACTTTTGGAGCCATTTGGCGATAACGGCGCGCAGGAACATCAGGATATAAATGATGCTCGATTTGATGGCTCAAATGTCCGCTTAAGATATGTAATGCTTCTGAACCTTTTAAGTTTGAAGAACCACGAATCTGGCGCATATACCAGTGACCACGGCTTTCTTCCTGTAAAACAGACTTTGGAAATACTTCTGCATCTTTAGTAAAGTGACCACAGAAAATAATCGTAAACGTCCAGATATTACGAAGACCATTCGCAACCAAGTTTCCTGTCAATACAGGTAATGCCGCTGGTCCTGCAATTAATGGGAAAAAAACGTAATCTTTGAAAAGCTGGGTACCAATCTTTTTATTTACTGGTTTTAATTCTTCCAAGAATTTTGCCATGCTCTTACGCTTATAAAGAACGCGACCAATTTCAAGGTTCTGAATCGCTACGCCCCACTGGAACAATAAGCAAAATGGAATGCTATAAACGGGTTGAAGCAAGAAACCAGGCTTCCAACGTTGCTCTGGGAATAAACGAAGTAAACCATAACCAATATCATCATCGATACCTTTAATGTTGGTATATGTGTGATGTTTATAGTTATGCGTTTGACGCCAGTTATCAGAAGTACCGACAGTATCCCATTCGTAAGTTTGACCATTAAATTTAGGATCGTTCATCCAGTCGTATTGGCCATGCATAACGTTATGACCAAGTTCCATGTTTTCCATAATTTTAGAAAAGCCTAATAGACCTGTTCCTAAAATCCATGCTGGTGGGAACCAACCTGCAAACAAACATGCTCGGCCTAAAAAACTACTGTAGCGAACTGCTGCATAGACACGGCGGATATATTTAGCGTCTTTTTCACCCAAATCATCCAATACTTCTTGTTTGATCTGATCAAGCTCTTTTGCAAATGCGTCAAGTTCTGCTGGAGTCAAATCGCGATTTTTAGGATTTTTAAAATATTCGACTTTCACTGGCATATTCATAAAAGTTCTCTCTTAAAGATCAATAACTAGATCAGATTGTGCTGAGTTCACACAAATTTTGAGTAATTGGCTTGGTTCGGTATTTTCACTACCGTTGAGTAAGTTACGTGTAGAACCTTGAGCTTTACTACAAACGCACTTATTACAAATTCCCATACGGCAGCCATGTGTTGGCTTAAGACCTTCATGTTCAAGGCTCACCAAAATTGATTCGCCTTTTGGAATTGCAATAACCTTATTAGACTGGGTTAATGTGACATTTACATAACCAACTTCAGCCGTACTATCACGCGTTAAGCTAAAAGCTTCCGTTAATACAGTCGGTGCTTTTTCAAAAAGCTGTTCCACTGTTGAAACGAAACCAGAAGGTCCACATGCATATATGGTGCTATTTTCCAAATCGTCTACTAATGCTAAATGCTCTGCATTTAAACGTTCATCATTTGGTGTTTCTTGTGTATAGAAAACCTGATAACTAAAATTTGGAAATTGCTGTGCAACTTTTTCAAAGTATTCAACAAAAGCTGCATCTGAGCGTTGCTTTACCCAATATAAAAGCTGTACTTGAACTTTATCTAACTGCTGGCTTTGTTTAATTGCAGTGATTAAGCTCAACATTGGGGTAATACCACTACCTGCAGCTAGCATAATTAATTTTGGTGTTTTGATATTTTGTTGCATGTCGCCATAAGGCTGACCAAGCTCAAAAACATCACCAATTTGGCTTTCAGTCATAAACCAGTTACTGACAATACCATCAGCCACTTTTTTAATCGTTAAACGTAAATGTTGTTCGTCAATTTGCGTCAAACTATAAGTACGTTCATAGCGACGACCAGCAATTTCTACAATTACAGGATGATGCTGGCCTGCAACGCCCATTTTCACTAAGCGGTTACATTTTAGCGTCAAGCTCACCATGTCGTGAGCGACAAATTCTTTTTTTACAATTTGAACAAGGCCATGTTTTACAGACCATAAAGGATTAACTTTTTGTAGCCAGAAATTAGCCATTTCTTTATCAAAGATGGCTTGTGTCAATGAATTGAATAGAGAATTTCTCTTTTCGATTGCTTGCATAACTGAGGCTCTGTCGCTCTTTTTTAATTATTATACACATGTATATATATTTGTATATACACACGTACTTTTAATTACAATTTCACAAGTTCAGCTTCTAAGGCTATAATCCTGAGAGTTTATAAATATATTGAACAGCATGACCCAATCTTCACTTTCTCAGAACCTGAATGACACACCTCAACAACAAGATGTCATTGAAATTAAAACAGCTACGCGTTCTGTGGGAAGAAAAGCGACAATTACTAAAGAAGAACTTTTTCAGGCTGCTCTCAATCTGATTGGCCCACAAAAGAGTATTGCTTCATTAAGTTTACGTGAAGTAGCACGAGAAGCTGGCATTGCGCCAAACAGTTTCTATCGACACTTTAAAGATATTGATGAATTAGCAATTTCTTTAATTGACCGTGCAGGTATCGTCTTACGTAAAATTATCCGACAGGCTCGCCTACGTGCTTCCTTGCAAGAAAGTATTATTCGCAGTTCTGTCGATATTTTTCTTCAGCAGCTCGATGCCGATGAAGGTAATTTAAGTTTATTACTACGCGAAGGTTTTACAGGTTCTACTTCTTATAAAGCTGCTGTTGATCGTCAATTAAACTTCTTTCAGCAAGAACTACAAGAAGATTTAATTCGTCTAGAGCACTTAAATAATAACCACTTATATCACCCTGATCTTGTTGCAAAAGCAATTACGCAACTTGTGTTTCACATGGGCGCCAAAGTGATTGATCTTCCAATTCATCAACGTGCGGAAGTTGCTGAGCAAACGATGATTATGATTCGAATGATTTTAGAAGGTGCTCGGCATTTGGATGAAGCAGAAATTCGTTAAAATTGTCTAATGAATGGCTTGTTAATAAACAGGCCATTTTTACATCTAACTCTTCTATTTTCCAACAAAAATATAATTCACCGATTGAAGCGAATAGCTTGCGAGAGTATAAATAATTATTCCATTTGCTCTTTCTTCTATATTCCCAACGATCTTAGGGATCAACATGCAAAATTTGAATAATCGTCAAAGTCTGATTGCAAGCTACATTCTTATGGGCATCTTTTTGCTTTCGGTTATCCCATTACATCTATTAGCAAGTTTTTTTGCAGGCTTTCTAATTTATGAAATTATTATTAGCTTAAGCTCGGTTGTAGAACGTTATATTGATGGTCAAAGAGCCCGCATTTTTATTAGTATTTTATTAAGTATTATTACGATTTCACTAATCGCCTTTTTCTTTACAAGTTTAATTAGCTTTGTGGTTCACGATTTAAAAGGTGTAGGCATCCACAACATCAACAGCAAAGTTGATCAAACCCTGCTGCATTTACAAGCTGAAATTAGCAAATATCTTCCGGGTTATATTCCTGATAGCGTGACAGAATTAAAAGATGAAATTTTCGCGTTTATGAAAGATAACGTGACCATATTAAAAAATACCAGTTCCGATATTTTGCATAACTTCGTGACGATGGTTATGGGCCTCATTATCGGTATTTTGGTGGCTATACATGGTTTTCACCGCCGTACACCGCAACCTGTTTTTAAATCTCTTCTGATCCAACGTATTCAGAAACTATCAATTTCATTTAAAAATGTTGTTTTTGCACAGATAAAAATTTCAGCAATTAATACGCTGCTCTTTATTTTATTTGCATTTGTTTTATTACCGCTTTGGGGAGTGCATCTTCCTTTTGCTAAAACGCTTACTATTTTGACCTTCATGTTTGGATTGATTCCAATTTTAGGTAATCTTATTTCCAATACATTGACGTTCATTGCGGCTCTTACTGTTTCACTTGGGCTCGCAGGGGCAGCATTACTTTATCTCGTTCTTGTTCATAAACTTGAATATTTTATTAATGCTAAAATTATTGGGCATAAAATCAATGCAAATGCATGGGAGATTTTATTAGCAATGCTGGTATTTGAGTCAATTTTTGGCTTAGGCGGTTTAATCGCAGCTCCAATTTTCTATGCATATTTAAAATTAGAACTGAAAGATGCTGGTCTCATCTAATTCAAAATCGATGTATAAAAAAAGCGCCCTCTAGGCGCTTTTTTATTTGAAGTTAATTATGGCTTAACCACAACTAATACTTGAATTGCTTCTGGTGTAACAGTTAAACCATCAAGCAAGCTCAAGCCTTCTTTTTGCAGCTTTTGTAAACGTTCAATTTCATCTTGACGAATACTTGGATTGAACTGTTTTAGATAAGTTAAACGGTCAATTTCATATTGCCATTTATTACCATAGTGTTCTTTTGCTTGCTGCTGAAGCTGTGGCAAATCAACTTTCGCGATATCCAACGCTTGTTTATAACGTTGCTCAATAATATCACGGCGAGCTTTAACCACCTGACGACAGCTATTGCCATCTAAGTGATGTAAATATGGTTTCAAAATTGCTGGATCAATTTTTTCAGACAAATCTTGCCCAGTTTCGCTTAATAGCACACGAATAAGCTGCTTAGGCAAGCTCGATGGTAAGTTCAACGCCTTAGGCGCAACTACATCGACTTTAAACCACACTTCAATTAATACTGAACCCTGCTTTAACGCATTAGATTTGAGTACAGCAACGTTGGTACTACCAAATGATTGCGTACGGATCATTTCCATTACACTTTCAATGAATGGGTGCTCTAAAGTTAAATATTGAGCATCTTCACGAAGTTGAGCCTGATCACGATAGAACGTAGCAGTCATCCCTTCTTCGTCTAACGCCAAACCTTGCACTTGCATTTGGTCTGTTGGACGAATAATCACAGTACCGTTACTTTGCTCATCAAAATCGATATTGGTTGATGACATGAAACGCTTCACAAACATTGGTAGCGTTGTATTGTCATCATAATCTTCAAGTGCCTGAACAATCTCTTGCGCCACGATAGGACGACATGAGTTATATTCAAGTAAACGATCTCGGCCCGCTTGAAGTTCAGCTTCCAAAGCTTGACGTTGAACATTCACTTCTTCAAGTAAATCTTCAAATGTTTGACCTTGGTCTGCAAGCAAACAGTCTTTTAATTCAACAATAAAATTCTCTTGCAGCGTTTGTGCTGTCGGAGAAATATTGCTGAAAATATTAAGTGCTTCATTGTACCAACGGAACATACGCTCTTGAGCTGTTCCAACAAGATATGGCACATGAATCTGAATACGGTTTTCTTGACCAATACGGTCTAGACGACCAATACGTTGCTCTAAAACATCTGGATTAGCTGGCAAATCAAATAAAATTAGATCACTGGCAAATTGGAAATTACGGCCTTCAGAACCAATTTCCGAACACAGGAGAATCTGTGCACCATAGCTTTCTTCAGCAAAATAAGCCGCTGCCTGGTCACGTTCAAGTAAGCTCATGCCTTCATGGAACATTGCAGTACGAATGCCTGCATGCAAACGCAATACATTTTCTAGAGCTTCCACAACTGGTCCACTACGCGCAATTAAAAGCACTTTTTTATGCTTGAGATCTTTGCGCAGAATTTCCATTACCCATAGCACACGTGGGTCATTTTGCATCCATGAACCATCAAGGTGTGCTTCTTCTGGCCACATTTGCTCACGCAGTTTCCCATCTTTTGACCAATCTTCTGGTGCTGGTAATGGTGCTGGCTGACAATCACGCCCTGGGAAGCCTTGAATTGCTTCACGTGTATTACGGAATAGAATACGACCTGTACCGTGACGGTCTAATAATTCGTGAATTGCTCTAAAGCGTTGGTCAGGTTGGTCTTCAATACTGTGACCTAATAAGCCTTCTAAAGCAGATAAATGCTCTGGAGCTAAAGGCTGATCAGACATGAGTACTTCAGCAATTTTTGCAGTCTGCTGGTATTGAGTTTCTTCATCTAAGAAGCGCTCTAAACTGCTAAAACGCTGCGGATCAAGTAAACGTAAACGTGCAAAATGACTTTCCACACCAAGCTGTTCAGGTGTTGCGGTAAGCAATAACACCCCAGCGGTATTTTCAGCAAGCTCTTCAATTAAATCGTAGCGATCATTACCGCCTTCTTCTTCGCTCCACATCAAATGATGTGCTTCATCGACCACGAGCAAATCGAAACCAGCTTCTATGGCTTGCTCACGTAAATCATCATGGTCAACCATTAAGTCAACGCTGGCAATAATGCATTGCTCAGTCAAGAACGGGTTAAGTTCTGGATCATGTTCTTTAATAGATGCTGTACGTGTTAAATCAAACAGAGAGAATTGCAAGTTAAAACGACGGCGCATTTCAATCATCCACTGATACTGTAGAGAATCAGGGACTAAAATAAGAATGCGTTCTGAGCGACCGGTTTTAAGCTGTTGGTGGATAATTAAACCAGCTTCAATTGTTTTACCCAAACCCACTTCATCGGCAAGTAAAACACGAGGTGCAAAACGTTTACCAACTTCGTGTGCGATATAAAGCTGATGTGGAATTAAACCAACACGCGCCCCAACCATACCACGTAGAGGACTATTCTGCATTTGTGCTTGCATAAGCATCGCTTCAATACGCAGGTCATACCACTCTTTATAGTCGACCTGACTTGCAAGCAAACGATCTAAAGGTTTCGATAACTGAATTTGTGCACCGATACGTGTTTCATTTAGCGCTTTACGATCTTGTTCGCCATTTTCTAAGGTACGAACAACGTTGTAACGTAAAACACCATGTCGATCTTCAACAGACTCAACAATCCACTTCTTGCCTTCTTGATCTTGAACTTCATCATTTGTGTTAAAGATGATACGAGATAGTGGAGCATTGTTACGTGCATAGACACGTGTCTCATCACTTTTGGGGAATAAAATGCTGACAGATCTTTCATCTACATCAATAAGCACACCTAAACCGAGTTCAGTTTCTGTGTCTGATAGCCAACGTTGACCAATAGCATACTGCTGCAATTTTTCCACCTTTCTCTCAAGTTCGCACTACATATTGTACGATGCAAATTAGCTTATTTTTGCATCTTTTTATGTAGTCTTTAAAGCAAAATTTTGAAGCAAAAACCAATTAAATGACTTTGCTACAAAAAATCACGCATTAAAATTTTTACATTAAAACGGTACAGGACAGTCAAAAGTTAATGTTTCTGTTGTGACAGGATGATTAAAACTTAACTGTTTGGCATGCAAACATAAACGCGGAACAAGTTGCTGCTCCGGTGTTGCATACAGCGTGTCACCTACAATTGGATGCCCAAGATATTGCATGTGTACACGGAGTTGATGAGATCGGCCCGTAATTGGTGTTAATTTCACACGAGTTACAGGCTGTCCCTGAATCTGAAAATGTTCTATTGCCTGCCAATGTGTTAAAGCAGGTTTGTTGTGAGAAGCGTCGACAATATGTAAAGGTGGTCGGCTTGGATCATAGATGACAGGAATATCTACAGTCCCCTCACCCTCTAAATGACCTGCGACAAGCGCTTCATATATTTTTGAAGTCTGACGATCTTGAAATTGACGCGCAATCGCACTTTGACCGCGCTTTGATAAACCAAATACTAAAATACCTGAAGTATCTCGGTCTAGACGATGAATGAGCAAAGTTTTAGGTTCAATCGCAACCAACCTTGTCAAAACGCTATCATGTAAATCACCTTTACCAGGAACACTCAAGATGTCCGAAGGTTTATGAATCACCATAAAATCATCATCACGATAGATCAGATGTTCACTTAGAAAATCACTCAAAGTTGTATTCCCAAGGCAAGATGAAAAACAAGCGGGCAATAATAAAAAGCTTACGTCCGAATTACAATGCCGTTCGGGTAAATTAACAGCATAATTTGCAAATATTATGGATCACGTGGAGTCTATAGTTAGTCAAGGCTTCAATAACTGCATAATATGCTGCAATGTAGGTGCCTGCATTACCTCTTCAGCGCTTACACTCGCACCATTCGCACGCCACACTTCGACCAGATAATTCACAGCAGACTGATCTAAACCGTAGTTTCGTAAATCAATTTCAGGATGAATCTCCATGGGGTGTCGCCCCACCTGTTCAGCAATTACCAATAAGATTCCTTTATCCGACAAAATATATTCAGACGGCGCACTTAAAGACCATAGACGCATTAAGGTCTGTGTATTTAAATGTTTTATATGGTCAAAACTAATCTTTTCAACCCATTGAATGTGCTGTTCTAGATTAGCCGCCAAGATCGCATCATTTACAATAGCTACATAATCGGTAATAGATAAAACAAGCTGCATGACTTGTTTAAACAGCGGTGATAAATCACCAGCCATCACAACTTGGGCTTTGCTATTTGATGACAGTCGCTGCCCCAACTGCAACATGGTTTGTTGAAGCTGAGATGCATCAATAAAAATAACTGGAATTTCGAGGACCTGTGCTCTTTTACTTAGCAATTCTAAATGATCAGCTAATGGCTGGTGCGCCCAGTCAGGTGATTTTTCAAGTTCATTTAGCCCAACCATGAGTAAAATACTTTGCGTAGACTCAATCGGCCAATTTGAAGTATTTGCTGCTAATTGGATTTTTCGAGGTAAAGGATAAAACATTGTTCTCAACAAGTAAAAAATAGCTCAAATTAAAAAGCCCGTTTTAAACGGGCTTTTTTGCTTACTTCATTTCAGCGAAAGTTTCTTTGGCAGCCTGAATCGTATATTTGATATCTTCATCAGAGTGAGCAGATGAAATAAAGCCTGCTTCAAATGCTGAAGGCGCTAAGTTTACCCCACGCTTTAACATGCCATGGAAGAATTTTTTGAAAGCTTCAATATCACACGCCAACATTGAGTCAAAACTTGTAATATCTTCTTGGTCGGTAAAGTAAAGACCGAACATTGCACCAGCTTGCTGAGTTTTAAATGGAATACCTGCTTCATTAGCTGCGGCTTGTAAACCTGCAAGTAATTTTTCAAGTTGAGCAGATAAATTGCTGTAAAAGTCTGGTTGACGCAAATGTTTAAACATTTCGATACCCGCACGCATAGCAAGTGGGTTTCCAGACAATGTACCTGCTTGGTATACGCCACCTAAAGGCGCGATACATTCCATGATTTCACGCTTACCACCAAATGCACCAACAGGTAAGCCCGCACCAATAATTTTACCTAAAGTTGTTAAATCAGGTTTAACGTTATAAACCGATTGAGCACCACCTAAAGCAACGCGGAAACCTGTCATCACTTCATCAATAATGAATACAGATTTATATTCATCACACACATCACGAATGGCTTGTAAGAAACCGTTGATTGGTTTCACCATATTCATGTTACCCGCGACAGGCTCAATAATAACGCCAGCAATTTCATGACCAAATTTAGCAAAACATTCTTTTAATGCAGCAATATCGTTGTAAGGTAACGTTAAAGTGTGTTTAGCAAAATCAACAGGAACACCCTTTGAAGTCGGCTCACCCTCACCTAAAGTAAGTAAGCCCGAACCTGCTTTTACTAAAAGTGAGTCAGAGTGACCGTGGTAGCAACCTTCAAACTTCACAATTTTGTCACGGCCAGTGTAACCACGCGCTAAACGAATAGCCGTCATGGTCGCTTCTGTACCAGAGTTAGTCATACGCACCAATTCAATTGATGGCATGATTTCACAGATAATATCTGCCAACGTTGTTTCATGTACAGTTGGTGCACCAAAACTTAAACCATCTTCTGCGGCTGTTTGTACTGCTTTAATAATTTCTGGATGAGCATGACCTAAAATCATCGGTCCCCAAGAACCAACATAGTCAACATAACGCTTACCATCTACGTCCCATAAATAAGCACCTTTTGCTTTCTCGATGAAAACAGGTGTTCCTCCAACGCCATTAAAGGCACGTACCGGAGAGTTCACACCACCTGGAATGTGTTTGCTGGCTTGTTTAAATAACTGTTCTTGCTTTGGAGATAAACTCATGGAAATGCTCGTCTTAAATATCTAAAAAATAATTTTGAAAGCTTAAGAAAATAATTGTGCCCAGGCCTGTACACGGGCAGGAATTTCAGCAGTTGATCGGCCTAATATATCACTAATGACTGCACAGAGGTCAGCCCCAGCTTCAATCACAGGTTTTGAGTTTTCAACAGTTAAACCACCAATCGCACAAATGGGTAAATCATATTGGGCTGCTGCCTGCTTAATCACTTCGATACCTACATTACCTGCTTCAGGTTTTGTAGAGGTCGCGTAGACTGCACCAAATGCAATATAAGTCGCGCCATCTGCAATTGCTTTTTGGGCGAGTTCTAATGAGTTTAGACAAGTACGACCAATAATGACGCCTTCTGGTAATTGCGATTTTGCATCAGTAATTTCGCCATCACTTTGTCCTAAATGCACACCTAATCCAAACTGAGCGGCCAGTTTTAGGTCATCATTAATCACAAAAGGAACTTGATATTTTTCACATAAAAGTTTGATGTGTTCAACTTCTGCGGGTTGGTCGGCTTTTTCTACTTTCTTACGGCGGTACTGTAAAATTGCGACCTGATGAGTTGCGAGTGCGGCGTCTAATTTTTCTAATAATAGTTGGATTGGGTCATCATTGGTAATGAGATATAAACCGCGCATACTCTACTCTCGCTTTAAAAAACTTCGCTAGTATAACGGATTTATAGGACATCATAAGTACCGATTGATATAGGCTTACCAGTACCAATCGGTATGTTAAGAATAGAAAGTAAAATTAACTTGGTATTTTATCGTGCTTGCGATCAACCAAACTCAAACGGCCACGTGCAACATCAGATAGCATTCGCCAATCAGAAATAAAGCTATAGAAAGGTTGTTTAAAACTGGCAGGCTTATTTTTTTCAAACACAAAATGTCCAACCCAAGCATTTGCGTAACCCGCTACCAAACCATAGAGCACATATTTGGCCTGTTTCTTACGAATTGCTTTTGAAAAAAAGTATATACCAATACTACTACCCACCACATGTAAGCGTCTGCTCATGATGTTACGGTGTTCAGTTAAATAAAAACGATAAAATTCCTGATAGTTTTTAATCGGCAATTCAAACTCTGGCTGAGCGTCATGGCTAAAGTTTACTGGTGCATTCACGATCATCTTCCTGATTTTTATTTGATCAAAACGTCAGCTGATTGTACACCTAAATAAAAGCCTAGCGTCATATGTTTGATTGTAACTTTCTCTATCAAAAGCATTACTTTTAGCGCTAAGCTATTATACTTATTCAAGATAGTTTAAATACCTGATTCAGGGAGATATATTATGGTCGAAGTCGAACTAAAGTTTCAGTTACCTGAATCGAAGAAAAAAACTGTCCAGCAATACTTAAAAAAACATAAAGCGAAATATATTCACTTACAGGCAAAATATTACGATACCCCTGATCGATTACTCGCAAAAAATGGTATGGCCTTACGTTTACGTAAAGAAGATGATCAATGGGTACAAACATTTAAAGCCGCAGGTCAAAGCCACCTGCACCGTGTTGAAGAAGAAATTCATTTAGGTGCGTGTGACCAAGAACCTGACTTAAACCTTGCGTTATATCAAGATAATAAAGTCGTAACTGATTTAATTAACGCGGTTTTAGGAACGCAAGCTGAAAAACTAAGTTTGCAGTTTGAGACCGATGTACAGCGCACTTATCATGTGTTTGAAGCAGATAATACAGCTATTGAAGTTTGCTTAGATGACGGCGTCGTAAAAACAGCAGATACGCAAAGTATAATTTGTGAAGTCGAATTTGAACTCAAACAAGGCGCAGTAAAAACGCTAATTCAATTTGCACAGCAATGGATTAATCGTTATGCACTTTGGCTTGATGTCAGAAGTAAAGCCGAGCGTGGGAATTTATTAGCACTGGGGCAAGCAGCCTCACCCGCTGTACATGCCAAAGCGCTGACATTAAATAAAGATATTACTGCTGAACAGGCTCTAAAAAAGATTATCGAAAACTGTTTAGGACAATTTTTACCAAATATGGCTGCAATTGCCGATGAAGTTGCTGAAGCTGAGCATATTCATCAGGCACGTGTAAGTTTACGTCGTTTACGCAGTGCACTTAAACATTTCTCTAGTTGGTCTAGCGAGCTAAACTCTGTTTGGGAAGAACAAATTGCGGAGCTTTTCCGTAAGCTTGGAGACACTCGTGATGAAGATGCTATTCGTACCGAGGTGTTACCTGTCATTCAACAACATGGTTCGCCTGAGCTGTTACTACCTGTTTCAGTTCAGCCCTCAAAAGAACTCTCAACAATCTTTACCTCTGCGGACACGATTAAGCTATTACTCGATTTATTAGCATTTGCGTATTCAGAAGAAGATTCAAAGAACAAAACAGGTGGGTTAAAAAAACATATTAAAAAGAGTTTAGATAAATTACATCATAAAGTGATTAGCAATGCTGAACACTTCTCTGAGCTTGAAGTGACTGAACAGCACAAAATACGAAAGACAGCTAAGCAGTTACGTTATTGTGTTGAGTTTATTTCAAGTCTTTATCCTGACAAAAAAGTACAGCAATATTTAAAACATCTACAACCTGTACAAAACACCTTAGGTCAATATAACGACTTATTTATTGCGGAAGGTATTTTCAATAAAGTTGTCGAAAATGACTCATCTTTCTGGTTTGCATTAGGGTGGGTAAAAGCCAAACAACCTCACCTACAAAAGCGCTCAGCAAAAGCTTTGCAAACTTTTAGTCAGACTGAAACTTTCTGGTAATTTATAAAAAGTCGCTGTAAACAAGCAGCGACTTTTTATCGGTACTTACCAAACACTTTCCATACACCATTATCTGCTAATGGGTCATTATAGCTATCACTGCGTTGCTTTCTTGGCTTATCACGGGCATCGACCAATTTAAAATGTGGTTCAACTCCTAACACAATACCATTAGTATAAAAACGTGAACGGGTATATTCACTTTGCCCGTGCTGAAATACATAGGTTCTTAAATCAATGAATTCACGGTGAGCAACTAGAGCCGCGGTATCGTCGCTCTGCAACCATTCTTGCATCGTAAAAATCTGATCAGTTTCGAACTGCCCGCATTTTTCAATAAGACTTGCAACACCACGGAAAGTTTTCGATTCTTTTGCGCGTGTTTTATTAATCCGAATTCGATCTACATGAAAAAAGAAGAGCGGTAAATTTAAATGACTTGGCAAATGAATGGCATCTGGTAATTCATCTTCCATAAATGGCTGAAAAAGTTCTTGTGCCCTTTCAATTAGACCTTGCCATTGGCGATAATAATTTTCGACTTCTTCTTGCAAGCCATAATAAATCGGCAGTCCTTCAACATGCTCTAAATATTGAGGTGGAAAAACATGCTGGCGTAATAAAGCAATATCTGTTTTTAAACTTTGAATAGCAATCGCATCTTGCATATCAGACTCTCCAACCAATACTTAGGCTATTTACAGACTAAGTCAAAGGTTTTGTTTCCGCAAGCGTTTGCCTATAATAAGCAGCTCTATTTTTGCGGGAATAAGTCATGTCTCAAAAGATTAATGCAACAGATATTACTGAAGAAGAAGCGTTAAATGCGGTTTTCTTTGAGCGTGCGGATGAATTCATTAAACAAGCCAATGATTTTTGTCGCCCGCCAAAAGGTGAAAAGCCAGATCCAGCCGAGCTGCGTGGTCAAGTAAGTGCAGCAATGTTGTTTGCTAGTGCCCGTTTTAACACGTGGGTAGCAGCAAATAATTTTAAAGATGGCGAAGAAATGCGCGCTGCTAAAGATCAAGTGATGTCTTACCTTGTGCAACAATTTCAAATGATGCTTGAAGATAACTTTGATGAGTACTGTGAACAGTTTGAAAATTATTTACGTTTCCGTAAAAATGAAGATTTTCATGCGCATAAACATGATCATTAAGATGATTTAAACATCCAAATAAAAAGCCACAATTGAGTGGCTTTTTATTTGCGATAAGACTTTATTTTTTTGCTGCCTGACCATATTGATCAGCCATCACTTCGACTAAATGTTCAGGTTTAATATACTTCTTAATTACTGCATTTACGTCTGCAACAGTCAGTTTAGTCAAGTTCTGATCATGTCGAATTCGGTCTTGCAATGTTTTGTCTGTTTCAAGCTGTAGATTTAACATTCCATGAATATTACGTTCATCTTCTAATGCCGTAACTCGTTTCTTCATGATATCTGCTTTAGCGGCTGCAAGCTCTTGCTCAGTCACCCCATTTTTCAACAAGTCATTCAACACTTTATGTATTGATGCAGACACTTGCGCTGAGCGCCCCGAAGTATAATTTGCACTAATGCTTAAGGCCCCCACATTCGTATCACGGTCAAGTTGCAGCCCACTTCCAAAACCATAGACTAGCGCATTTTTCTCACGAAGCTCTTGAGCCAAACGTGATGAAATTTGAGACTCACCTAAAATATAGTTAAGTAAAATTAATGCAGATGCATCTGGATGGTTTTTCCCAACTGGAATTGAAAGCACACTTTGATAGCTACCAAATTCACGCTGCTCAGACAAAACATGAACTTGCTGAGCTGGAAAATCAACATGATTAATCAAGATTTTCTGATAAGGCTGTTTACCATTCCAACGACCAAATTCCTGATTAAGTAATTTCTGCATTTTTTTCGCATCAAATTTACCCGTAATGGCAATTTGAGCATGGTTCATTGCAAAGAAACGCTCATACAACTCTTTCACTTGCTCTTGAGTTGCATTTTTCAATTGCTGTTTTGCCAGTTCAGGTTCAAAGTGATAACGCAAATCACCCGGTTGATATTCTTCAAGCAAACGTGAAAGTGTTAAGCCAGCCACGACATCTGGTTCAGTATAAGGACGATCAAGGCTCGATAAACTTTGTGATTTAATTAAATCAAATTGAGATTGCTCAAATTTTGGATTTTTCATCACATCAAGAACAAACTCGAAAAACTCATCAAATTTTTCAGATTTAGATTGAATATTAATGGTCATGCCATTGCCGTCAGCACTTGCATAAGCCGCGCCACCCGCATCAATCGATTTATCAGCAATATCTTGCAAACTGTATTTATCAGAACCACGAAGCAATAAGTATGAGGTTAAATCAACGACCGTACCTTTATTAAATAAAGATTTTTCTGTTCCGAAGTCCATCGTAATCGTTGCATAAGTACGATCATCACGTGTTTCAACTGGGAATAAAGCGTACTTCATTCCATTTTTTAGTTTTCCACGGATAATCTTTTTCTCATTGCTTTCAACATATTGCTTAGAAGTTTTTAAAAACTCCGCGACTTCTTGTTGATACACCTTTGGATCTTTTAAAGGCTCTGCCTTTGCTTCTACCTGATCTAAAGTCTTAGGTGCTTCTTTTGCATTTTGTTGTTGAGCTTTTTTCTGATCTTCAGGTGTTGGCAAAATATCGCCGTCAATACGATGCTCAGCCACAAGGAACTGTTTTAAAGTTTGATTCACTTGGTCTAACTTAACGTTTTCTACTGAATCTAAATCTTTAAAATATTGATCCCATTGCCCACCAGCGACCGTGTAATCACTTAAACGTGACCCAAGTGCTACCGCATCTTTAGTAATTAAATCGCCTTGGGTTTTCATTAAACTCTTAACACGATTTAATTCAACTTCAGTAAAAGGCTTTCCTTTCTCAATACCAGCGAGCAGAGAGCTTTCAACTTTTTTAGGGTCATTACTTGGTGCATAAATGGCACCCAGAAACACCACATTAAAATCTTGGTCTAACCACGTACTTGCATCAACATTTGTGGTAATGCCTGTTTCAACCATGTTCTGGTATAGGTGGCCACTTGGCTGCATGGTATATAATAAAGGCGCTAAAGCGAGTGTCGGCTGAATTTTGGTATTTTTACCATTCATATAGATATGGAATTTAGCGAGATCGCTCCCCTTTTTCACCACAAACTGACGATTTTTTATTTTTGTAGAGTCGAGCACGGGAATCTGTACAGGCTTAGGAACATCACGCGCCGCGATTGGGCTAAAGTATTGATCAATAGTTTTTAAGACATCTGTCTTATCGAACTTACCTGAAATCACCATGACTGCATTATTAGGCGCATACCAGCTACGATAGAACTGATTCAATTCAGGCATTTTAATAGATTTAAGTTCAGGTAAATCACCAATCGGTAAACGACCTAAATATTGGTTACCATAAGCTGACTTCCACATTTGATCCATCAGGACAGCAAAAGGCTGATCCATACGGACTTCACGTTCGCGTTTTACGATTTCGATTTCAGAAGGAACAAATTTTTCTTGTAGAACTAATTTATCCATACGTTCCGATTCAAGATATAACACTTCATTGAGCGCAGTCTTTTCCGGACGAACGATATTGGTATATTTGGTCGAGTAATAATCGGTACTGGCGTTCGTCATCAATGTATATTGATCTAGACGACGCTGGAATTCTTCCCCTTTAACATTTTTTGTCCCTTTAAAAGCCAAGTGTTCAAGCAGATGAGCTAAACCGCTTTTACCTTGCGGGTCATTTAATGAACCAGTTAAATAAATGGTATTAATAAAGATTTTATTTTCTTTGTCGTTCGGTGCAAGTACAACCCGAAAACCATTATCTAATTTATATTCCTCAATATTTTGCTTGCTTTTTACTAGTGTAGTTTGTGCAAAAGACGCAGCACTTAAACCAAGAATACATAGGGAGAGAGTCAGTTGTTTAAACTGCATAAACATATAAATACCAATTAATTTGAATAATAAAAAATCAATAGTTGTGGGACTATAGTAGGAAATTTAAGCTGACATTAATAGTAAAGTTTTGAAAAAAAAGCCGTTTATTTAAACGGCCTTATATTTTAAAGAAAAATTTCAGCTTGCATATAAAGTTTTCCGTAGCCTGAAATTTCAATACGCTCTCCAGACAGGATATTGCAATATAAAACCCCACCGCGGCTAGAAGCCTGATAAGCCGTAATATTATTTTTGCCCAGTTTTTCTGCCCATAACGGCGCTATTGCGGTATGAATTGAACCTGTAACAGGGTCCTCATTAATACCCGCGACAGGTGCAAAATAGCGCGATACACAATCGTATTGCTGGTCTGTTTTTGAGGTTATTGCAACCTCCATTCCTGTCGTTGTAATCGCAGTCCGTTTACCTAGGGTTTTGAGCAAGCTCATGTCAGGCTGCTCATCTAACACATCTTGTACTGATTCATACTCAACAATGTAAGCTTGAACATTTTGATAAACCGCTTTAAAAGGTTTGGTTAATGCCTCACGTAAAACAGCTGGGTAATCTTCGACTTGATGAGCTTTACGAATCGGAAAATTCATTCTGATTTTGCCATCATCATCTTGATGAACGATAAAAAGACCTAAGTTTCGAACATGAAAATTAATGGTCTTTTTATCAGTAAAATTTTTAAATAATACGAAAGCACTAGCAAGAGTGGCGTGACCACAAAAATCGGCTTCAACTGCTGGCGTAAACCAACGAATTTCATAATTTTCAGCGTCTATGATTTTTACAAAAGCAGTCTCAGATAAATTATTTTCAAATGCTATCTTTTGCATTAAATCTGCATCTAACCATTCTTTTTCAACAATCACAGCCGCAGGATTGCCGCGAAATAACTCTTTAGTAAAAGCATCAACTTGATACATTTTCATGATAGTGCTCTCTTTTGTAATAGGTCCATTTTCGAAAATTATTTAAAAGAAAAACAGATACAGTTTTTTAAAAATTAACATCACAGCGTCAATTTAAGCATATAAAAAAACGGCTCATCTAAAGTGAATGAGCCGTTTAATACTAATTCTTAATGATGTTGAGTTAACTCAATTTCATCTTCACTATTTAATATATCTTTATCAGTCTGACCCATCAATTGACTCGTAACTACGCCGGCAGTCATTGAACCATTTACGTTTAATGCAGTACGTCCCATATCAATGAGTGGTTCAATTGAAATAAGAAGTGCAACTAAAGTCACAGGTAAGCCCATAGCAGGAAGAACAATCAGTGCAGCAAAAGTCGCACCACCACCTACCCCAGCAACCCCAATTGAACTTAAAGTCACAATACCCACTAATGATGCAATCCACATTGGATCTAGCGTGTTAATTCCCATGGTCGGCGCAACCATCACCGCGAGCATTGCTGGGTATAAACCCGCACAACCATTTTGACCAATGGTCGCACCAAAAGAAGCAGAAAAACTTGCAATAGATTCAGGAATACCTAAACGGCGAGTTTGCGTCTCAATGCTCAGTGGAATACTGGCAGCACTTGAACGGCTGGTAAATGCGAAAGTCAGAACAGGAGCAACTTTTTTGAAGAATTTAAACGGAGAAACACCTGTCAGGGTCAAAATAATGGCATGCACGACAAACATGATAGCTAGACCTAAATAAGATGCCACCAAGAAACCACCAAGGTTTAAGATATCTGCGACATTCGAACTTGCTACAACTTTTGTCATAAGTGCAAAAACACCATACGGTGTAAGTGTCATCACTAGACGAACCAGCTTCATTACCCAAGACTGCAAAGTCTGAATTGCAGTTAAAATACGCTGGCCTTTCTCAGCATCATCTTTCATTAGGTTGAGTGCTGCTATCCCTAAAAAGACCGCAAAAATAACTACACTAATAATCGAAGTCGGGTTTGCACCCGTCAATTCAGCAAATGGATTAGTTGGAATGAAGGAAAGAATAAATTGCGGTACACTTAAATCGGTAACTTTGCTTACATAATCTGTATTAATGGCAGTTAAACGCGCAGTTTCAGCCGCACCTTGCACCAAACCTTTTGCAGTTAAGCCAAATAGGTTTGTAACAAATACCCCTACCAGTGCGGCAATCAGTGTTGTAAAGAGTAAAGTACCGATTGTATAAAAACTGATTTTGCCTAAAGATGAGGCTTGGTGTAATTTTGCAACCGCTCCCAAAATAGACACAAATACCAAAGGCATAACGACCATTTGTAAAAGTTTTACATAGCCGTTTCCAACGATATTAAACCAGCTAATAGATTCAGCAAGAATCGGATGGCCACCGCCATAAATCAAATGTAGTCCTAAACCAAACACTACACCTAGAACTAAGCCAGCCAGAACTTTTTTCGATAAGCTCCAGTCTGTTTTACGTGTTTGGGCGAGTAAAAATATTAACCCGACAAAAACCACAATATTGATGATTAAGGGTATATTCATTCCCAAACTCCAAATTATTGCTTGTGTCATCTTTCAAGGGGGCATATTTGACCATAGCCGGCCTATATAAACTACCCTTTTCAACAATTTTATAGCATCAAGATGATTACAAACTTGCGTGAGAATATAAAATGACTTTTAAATACATATATATCACTTTTAATTTATAAATTAAGTGAGATATTTATGTATAAAAATCAGCCTCTACTTAAGCAACCTTTAATTCAAATTGTTGCTCAATAAAATAAATAAACTGCTTTAAATTGGTTCCCCATGTTTCAGGTAACTGGGCAACTAAATATGTAGTGAAAAAAGCGGATTCCGTATTTAGTCCAAAACAATTGACTGAAACTTTATCTGCAACTTTTGTGAGATATGATTTCGGTAATAAAGCAAAACCAACACCCAACTCTACACAACTCACGATTCCGTCAAGGCTTCCCATTTCCATAATTTGCGAAGGGGGAATACTAAAGTCATTCAAGAAAAGCTCTATGGCATGTCGATATGAACAACCTTGCCGAAATGCAATAAATCTAGTCTTTGCAAGGGTTGTCTTATCTGGAAAACTCTGTTGTTGCTTAGGACAAACCAAAACCAGCTCTTCATGCCACACAGGAAAACTATATAGCTCTGGAATCGCATGTTTAGAGGCAACAAAGGCGCAATCTAATTCCCCCCTATGCACAGCATTTAATAAATAACCTGTTGGATGAGTTTGAAGCTCAATAGGTAAAGTCGGATATTGCTGCATAGATTGATTGAACAACTGTGGCAAACGTATTGCTGCGGTTGTTTCCATGCTACCCAAGCGAATGGTTTCATTCGGGTCAATATCACCTTCTTGAAAGATTTTCTTAGCTTTATCGTGCAATGCAATCATTTGAACAGCATAACTATGTAGCTGTTGTCCGGCATTCGTTAAAGTCACAGGATTATTACGATTGAATAGAATAACCCCCAACTCTTCTTCAAGTTTTTTTATATGGCTCGTGATATTCGATTGAACCGTATACATTTTTTGTGCAGCCAATGAAAAACTTCCACTCTCTGCAACCGCTAAAAAAAACTCTAGAGACTTAAGCAACATACCACTATCTCAAAACAAGATAATTAATATCATATTAAATCATTTTTAATGATTGATAAACTCGCTTTTAATAATAAAAAAATTGAGCGTCTTCTCATGTCTACATTTTATCGAATGAGCTCAGTTGTCTTTTTGGCAACTTGTTTGGGAATTGGTGTTTTTAGATTTTCCTATACTGCGCTTATGCCCATCATGATCGAGCAGTACCACTGGACTCATGATTTCGCCAGTTTCTTAGGCAGCGCAAATTTATTGGGCTATCTTCTCGGTGCGTTATGGGCACTCTTTAGCATTAAAGAAAAATCTATTGCTTCGATTATTGTAGGGTCGGCAGTCACAGGTAGTTTAAGTCTACTCTGCTGTGCTTTCACTCAAATGCCTTTAGTTTGGTTTATTTTCTGGCGCACCATTTCGGGTGTTGCAGGCGGCCTACTCATGATTTTGGCTCCAAGCTTTGCCATGAAAAATATTGCGACTCATCAAAGACTGAAAGTTAATTTTTTAGGATTTAGCGGAATTGGTGTCGGTGTGTTATTGGCCACCATTATTATTCCGTTACTTAAAAACATGCCTGTCCAATATGTCTGGGAGATTTTGGCAGGACTTTCTATTTTAGGTAGCTTGGCACTTTTTCAATTGTTGAGGCATCAACATAATCAGCCAGTACAAGTGACCACTCAACTTTCTAAAAACATAAAACATTCACGTTTAGGCCTTGTCATTATTATTGCCTATATGTGCAGTGCTTTTGCTTATATTCCACATTCTTTATTTTGGATGGATTATTTATCTGGAACTCTGCATTTTCCATTACAGCAAAGGAATTTATTTTGGGTTCTCTATGGAGTAGGAAGCTGTATTGGTGCATTTGTCGCTTACTGCTTGAGCCGAATAATGGGATATCTACAGACTATTAAATGGTTATATGCCATTTACTGCCTAGCTGTTGTTTTACCTTTCCTTTCACAAATGACTTCTTTACTGGCCTTATCTTCGCTTCTGACAGGTTTACTCACTCCCGCAACCGTATTTATTAGTTCTTATAGTCTGTTACAGATTTATGAACAACGTTATCAAAAGCTATGGAGCCTTGCCACGATTGGGTTTGCTAGCACTCAACTCTTAGGTGGCGTGGTCATTAGTACGTTGCATCATTTGCATTGGTCTTATGCACATCTGTTTCTTTTGGGTGGAATCGTTCTGCTTCTTGCGATTTGCCTTTTACTTCCATTACGCCCTTCTTTCACCTCAACTCTCGGAGAAACCAAATCGTGAAAACTCTGCTCTTTCCTTTATTTCTAGTTGCTTTCGTTCTTGTTATTCAAGCCCTAGACCAGAGTTATCAAAAGAAAACAGGTTTTATTAAAACTCCGAAGCATCCCGAATTTATGCAATAAAAAAAGCCCTCAACTGAGGGCTTTTTAATAGAAGACTACTCTCCCATATGTTTGATAATCGCATCACCAAATTCAGAACAACGCAACAAGGTTGCACCCGGCATTAAACGCTCAAAATCATAAGTTACGGTTTTAGCTGCAATCGCTCCAGCAATTCCTTTAATGATCAGGTCTGCAGCTTCTGTCCAGCCCATATCACGTAGCATCATTTCTGCGGAAAGAATAATAGAACCCGGGTTTACTTTATCCTGACCCGCATATTTAGGTGCAGTACCATGAGTTGCTTCATAAACTGCAATTGCACCACCAATATTTGCACCAGGTGCAATACCAATGCCGCCTACTTCTGCTGCCAAAGCATCAGAAATATAGTCCCCGTTTAAATTTAGCGTGGCAATAACAGAGTAATCGGCTGGACGCATAAGGATCTGCTGTAAAAACGCGTCTGCAATGACATCTTTAATAATGATGTCTTTACCAGTTCTAGGATTTTTAATTTTAACCCATGGGCCACCATCAATCAGTTCTCCACCGAAACGATCTAGAGCCAATTCATAACCCCACTCTTTAAATGCCCCTTCGGTGTATTTCATGATATTACCCTTGTGAACAAGGGTCACTGAAGGCTTGTCATTTTCGATTGCAAACTGAATCGCTTTACGGACTAAACGCTGTGAACCTTCTTTCGATACAGGTTTAATTCCAATACCACAGCCTTCAGGGAAACGGATTTTTGTGACACCCATTTCTTCTTGAAGAAACTTAATCACTTTTTTAGCTTCTTCAGAATCGGCTTTCCATTCAATACCTGCATAGATATCTTCCGAGTTCTCACGGAAAATCACCATATCTGTTAATTCTGGGTGCTGAACAGGTGAAGGAACGCCTTCAAACCAACGTACTGGACGTACGCAAACATATAGATCTAATTCTTGGCGTAAGGCAACGTTGAGTGAACGAATGCCTCCACCCACTGGTGTGGTTAATGGACCTTTGATTGATACAACAAATTCACGAAGAGCTTCGAAAGTTTCTTCCGGCATGTAGTTGCCATAAATTTTATTGGCTTTTTCGCCGCAATACACTTCCATCCATTCGATTGAGCGCTTGCCACGGTAAGCTTTTAAAATAGCAGCATCTACGACTGCTTTCATGGTTGGTGTAATATCCACACCAATGCCATCACCTTCAATGAAAGGAATAATTGGATGGTTTGGTACGTTCAGTGACAGGTCTGCATTTACTTTAATTTTGTCACCGTCAGCAGGAACCACGATCTTCTGATAACCCATTGTGTAAATTCTCCCTTTTATAATACTTAATTAACTAAAAATAATTATCGATAAACAATACTTTCAACTTTTATTAACGCATAATAGCTTAATCGAATTTAATTCTTTTTGAGATTTATGTGGGAAATAAGCAAATTTCACACTTAAATATAGCTCAATGTTTTCTCTAGTTATTTGAAAGAAGAAGCCATTTTTTATGAAAATCGTCATTCTCAACAAACCTTATGACGTGCTCTCCCAGTTTCGTAAAGACGAAGCGCACATGACGGTCTCTGACTTTGTTGATGACCCGACTTTACGCATAGCAGGCCGTCTTGATATGGACTCTGAGGGTTTAGTTTTTTTAACCGATCATGGTGGTTTGAATCAGTTCATTACCAACCCTGCGAATAAAAAATACAAAACGTATTTAGTTCAAGTTGATGGCGATGTAACCGAAGAAGCGCTTGAGCAACTGCGTAAAGGTGTAGAGCTTAATGATGGTATGACTTTACTAGCTAAAGCGATTAAGGTAAGTGAACCTGAATGGTTATGGGACCGTGACCCTCCTGTACGTTACCGTGCCAACATTCCAACGTCTTGGATTGAAATCTCTATTTGTGAAGGCCGTAACCGTCAAGTTCGTCGTATGACTTCTGCGGTAGGTTTCCCGACTTTACGTCTCATTCGTACTAAAATTGGTTCAATTGATTTAGTCCAATTAGGATTACAACCGGGTGACACCAAAGAAATCGAACCTCTACTCTACCCAGACTTTAAAGATGTTCCTGCGGAAGAGCCTTATCGTTCACGTTCATATGTGAAAAAACCAGGTGGTACTGGCGGCAAACCGATGGTTCGTAAAAACAAAGATGGTTCTGCGAAAAAGTCGGGTACAAAACGTATTTGGCAAATGGATGAAAGTGAAAAACCACGTCGTAAGACTAATGGTACAACTCGTCCAAATACAAAAGCACCACGTGGTCGTGGACGTAATAGTCGTTAAGATCTAAATTTTCAAAGCTCACTTCGGTGGGCTTTTTTAATGCCATTTATTTTTAAAATAAAAAGCCGGTGTTTATACACCGGCTTTTGAGCTATTCACTAACGAGTTAGTGATTAAGCACCAACAGTTGCAAGAGCTGCATTAAATGTAGCACTTGGACGCATTACAGCATCTACTTTTGCTTTATCAATTGCATAGTAACCACCGATGTCAGCTGGTTTACCTTGTACTTGAGCAAGTTCAGCAACAATCTTCGGTTCTTCTTCAGCTAAAGTTTTTGCAAGTGTAGCAAATTTAGCTTTTAACTCAGCATCTTCGTTCTGTGCAGCAAGTGCTTCTGCCCAGTAAAGTGACAAGTAGAAATGGCTACCACGGTTGTCAATCTCACCTGTACGGCGTGATGGAGACTTACCATTATCAAGTAACTTGTCAGTCGCTTCATCAAGAGTCTTCGCAAGTAACTTAGCACGAGCATTATTTTCTTTAATGCCCATTTCTTCTAAAGAAGCGGCTAGAGCAAGGAACTCACCAAGCGAATCCCAACGTAAGTGGTTTTCTTCAACAAGCTGTTGTACGTGTTTTGGCGCTGAACCACCCGCACCAGTCTCGTACATACCACCACCCGCCATAAGCGGAACGATAGATAACATTTTCGCAGAAGTACCAAGTTCCATAATTGGGAACAAGTCAGTTAAGTAGTCACGTAAGATGTTACCAGTCACAGAAATAGTATCTAGACCACGTACTACACGCTCAAGTGTGTAACGCATTGCACGAACCTGAGACATAATCTGGATATCAAGGCCAGTCGTGTCATGATCTTTTAAATACGTTTGTACTTTCTTGATCAATTCATTTTCGTGTGGACGGTACGGGTCAAGCCAGAAGATTGCAGGCATGCCTGAGTTACGTGCACGAGTTACTGCAAGTTTTACCCAGTCACGAATCGGAGCATCTTTAACCTGACACATACGCCAGATATCGCCTTCTTCAACATTTTGAGTCAATAACACTTCACCAGTGTCAAGATCGGTAATGTTTGCAATACCAGCTTCTGAAATTTCAAAAGTCTTGTCGTGAGAACCGTATTCTTCAGCTTTTTGAGCCATCAAGCCAACGTTCGGTACAGTACCCATAGTCTTCGGATCGAAGTTACCATGCCACTTACAGAAGTTGATCATTTCTTGGTAAATACGGGCAAATGTTGATTCTGGCATAACAGCTTTAGCATCATATTGCTTACCATCAGCACCCCACATTTTACCACCAGCACGGATCATTGCTGGCATAGAAGCATCAACGATGATGTCGTTTGGTGAGTGGAAGTTTGTGATGCCTTTTGCCGAGTCAACCATTGCAAGTGCAGGACGGTGTTCTTGACAAGCATGTAAATCTTCAATGATTTCTTCACGTAATGAAGTAGGAAGAGTTTCTATTTTCTCGTATAACCCAGCCATACCGTTATTAACGTTAATGCCTAATTCGTCAAATAACTTACCGTGTTTTTCGAAAGCTTCTTTGTAGTAAATTTTCACACAGTGACCGAAAACGATCGGATGTGAAACTTTCATCATTGTCGCTTTTACGTGTAGAGAGAATAAAATTCCCGCTTCTTTACAATCATCAAGTTCTTTTTCATAGAAATCACAAAGTGCTTTCTTGCTCATGAACATTGAGTCAATGATTTCGCCTTCTTGAAGCGCAACTTTTGGCTTAAGAACAATGCTCTTACCACTGGTCGTGATAAGTTCCATTTTCACATTACGTGCGCGATCAAGTGTCATTGATTTTTCACCATGGTAGAAGTCACCTTCTTCCATATGTGAAACGTGAGTTTGTGACCACTGTTTCCACTCGCTCATTGAATGAGGGTGTTTTTTCGCATAGTTTTTAACTGCTGCTGGAGCACGGCGGTCAGAGTTACCTTCACGAAGGACAGGGTTTACTGCTGAACCAAGGCACTTACCATAACGAGCTTTGATTGATTTTTCTTCTTCGGTTGCAGGATTTTCCGGATAATCAGGAATTGCATAACCTTTTGATTGAAGCTCTTTGATACATGCAGTTAATTGCGCAACAGACGCACTAATGTTCGGGAGTTTGATAATGTTAGTATCTGGATCTTGTGTAAGACGACCAAGCTCTGCAAGGTTGTCGGATACCTTTTGCTCTTCACTTAGGTAATCAGCGAATTCTGCGAGCACACGTGCAGCTACAGAGATGTCACTTTTAATAATCTCGATGCCAGCTGGCTTAGTAAAGGTCTCAATGATCGGCAGTAGCGAATAGGTCGCCAATAGTGGCGCCTCGTCAGTCAGTGTGTAAATAATAGTTGACTTTTCACCAGCCATATATAGCCCCTTCCGTTTGATTGAGTGTTGAGGACCGAGCTTTTGGCCCAGTGCCTACGAACCGATATGCTTAAATAAAACCCTGAGAGTATCGGCTCTCATTGCCTTTCAGTCAACGAAATATCCAGTGATAACGACATTTCGCAGCGAAATAATACATAATTCAAATATATAGATAATTTTCTGATATCTAAGTCATTGTAATACGCACATTCAGATCACTTTTCAGGCATTAAACATCATTAAATTACATGAGATATCTTTCAGTGTTCTGACAATTATTATACTTTTCATTCAAAATAAACTCAAAGGCAAAACGGATTTCGCCATCTGGAAGTACTTAAAAGTAAAAACCGATGTGCAAAACATCGGTTTTTTATAAACTATTTAGCTTTAATCTAAGCTTTTAACCATTTTTCAGTTTTAGCTTGATCTTCAACGATGAGTTCAACTTCGGTTAATTCAGATGTAGCGCAATCGACTTCAAAAGAGATTAACTCATCACGACGGAAAGCAAAGACAGTATAAGTTCCGCCCTGCTTTGCATACTTCTCGACAAGCTTAGTGGATGCTTTTAAACCATCAATTGCAATAATCACATCATTAGCAGAAATACCTGCTTTCGCTGCTGCACTATCACGGCGGGCACTTTGCACAAGCACACCTTCTGGCTTATCGACAAGTTTTAAACCTAATGGCAAAGATTTGTCAGTTTTAACTCTATAGCTTAAGCCAAATTCAGGAAACAATTGATCAAGCGGTAATTCATCAGTCGTGTTAATCAAATGATTAATTTGTTCAATCCAATTATCACCCGTCAGTTCTTTACATAAATCAAAAATGGTTCTTTCGTTTACTTGCATACCATTGTGAGTATTTTCATATAATCGACGCATTAAAGCATCAAGACTAGAACCACGTAGACGTAAGCCTAAATCTAGGCACAACGCAACTAAAGCACCCTTATTGTAGTAACTCGTACCCGCGTTATTTGAGTTTTCATCTTGACGATAAAATTTAATCCAAGCATCAAAACTTGATTCGGCAACTGTTTGAACAAAACGGCCTGGGTTTTGTAAATAGCGATCAATTTGTGCTTTGAGTAAATCAAGATAAGACTTCTGAGAAATTACGCCACTACGTAATAAAATCAGGTCATCATAATATGAAGTAAAGCCTTCAAATATCCAAAGTAAAGAGGTATAGCCTTCTTGGTGCAAATTATAGTTTGCAAAGTTTTCTGGACGGATGAACTTTACTAACCATGAATGAAAATATTCGTGACTACATAAGCCTAAAAAGCGTTGATAGTCTTTAGAAGGTTCCGTTGGTTCATTCGATTTTGGCAAATCGTCACGCGGTGTAATCAGACTTGTACTATTACAATGTTCTAATCCACCATAACTGTTCCCTGTTGCCATCGTCATAAAGGTATAGTTTTTAAATGGCGCTGAACCGAACATATTTATTTCGGCTGCACAAATCTTTTCAATGTCAGCTTTTAAGCGATCAACATTGGCATTATGTGGGCCAGAAATTACAAACTCATGTTCAATATCATGTGTTTCAAAACTAAAACGTGTTTGATCAGCCAATTCAAACGGGCTATCAATCAATTGATCATAATGATCAGCTTTTAAAGTAAAGCGACCTTTGACTAGACTTTTTGAAGCCAAACCTGTCGCTAGCTGAAAATGTTTTAACTCATCTGGCAAGAAAACTTCGACTTCACAAGCAGACTGTTCTTGTCCTTCTAAAGCTAAACATACACATGCTGGATTAATATATAAACGGGTCTGATCGACATATGCACCACGGACAGACAAATCATATGCATAAACATCATATTCAATCGTCATTAACTCATGATCGGTATTAAATAAACGCCAACGATTCTTGCTCGTTTTTTTAATATCCAGCAGACGTCCAGCTTCATCATAAGCTTTAACGGCTTCAATATGTTTTGAGAACTCTCGAATTAGATAACTACCCGGAATCCACGTTGGCAGCCAAAGTTCCTGATTCGGATTGGCTAAAAAACGAATTGTCACGTGAACAAGGTGTTGTTTGTAATCATCGAACTCAATTTGATAATGCAACATAAATTCTTCAATTTAAAAATAAGAACGGCTTCGCATTAGATTATCACTTTTTTGTATCGTCTTGCGTACATGTATTTTTTGGCAACAATTTCCACTAGCCTTCCATTAAAAAAAGGCATAGCATGCTGTGCATCTGTGTCCCGTATTTGCCAGTAAAAGTTAAGGTCATCCGTGAAATTTTTTCTATCTCTTTTTACCCTATTCAGTCTTTTCTGCACCACCCTAACCAATGCTGCGCTACTCAATATTGCACCTGAAAGTGTCGAAGCCGCTGCATGGACTATTGTAGATACTCAATCGGGTCAAATCATTGCCGAGCATAATAGCCACGTGCAACGCGCACCAGCATCTTTAACCAAAATGATGGTTGCCTATATTGCTTTAAAAGAGATTAAAGCCGGAAAGCTGAAAAAAGAAGAAATTATTACTGCAACACCAGTGGTTGGTGTCGTGCAGTGGGACGAATCACAAATGTATCTTAAAGCTGGTGAACAAATTTCTGTTGATCAGTTATTGGCAGGTTTAATTGTTATGTCTGCAAATGATGCAGCCGTGACCTTAGCTGAAAAAATTTCTGGCGATGTTCCTCACTTTGTACAACGTATGAATCAGGAAGCTCAGGCTTTGGGTATGAAAGATACCCATTTTAGTAATCCTCCTGGAATTACGATGCCGGATCATTACACTACGGCACATGATTTAAGTTTATTAGGTCAAGCTGTAATTAAAGAAACGCCTGAATATTTGCATTATTCAAAAATGCCAAGCTTTAGCTACAACCAACGTTTTCACCATGCGACTAACCTTGCTTTGAAATATGACCCATCTGTTGACGGCCTAAAAACTGGCTACACTAAAGCAGCGGGTTATAATTTGGCATTAACGGCTTCACGTCCTTCATTTTCATCAGACTTAGCTCAAAGACGTTTATTGGTTATTGTTTTAGGTACACCGAGTGCGGTAAAACGTGCTGAGATTGCAGATAAATTAATGAATCTTGCCTATACCTATACACGTGATGAAGTTATTATTCCTGAGCAAAAATTAATTGCCGAGCTGCCTGTAGTAAAGTCGACGTTAAAAATGTTTAAGGTAGCGACAAAGCAACCTACGATTGTAACGACTTCTTTATATGCTGACCCAGCACCAATTGACCTAAATAATTTTGATAATATCACTCAGCGCGTTCAAGTACTTGATAGCAACCTGCAACCAAAAGTTATCGCTCCGCTTGAAACGACTCAAACACGTGTAAACATTGAGCTCAATGAAAAACAATTAACTGCGCCGTTAATGAAAGTAATGAGCTTAGCAACAGTATCGATTTATCAAAATAATCAACTGATCCGTAGTCTTCAAATCGAAGATAACGTACATATTGAAGAAGCTAATATTTTCCAAAAAATTGCAATGTGGTTTTCTAGCCTCTTCTCTATTTTTTCATCAAGTGAACATAGTGCTGCAAAACTCTACCCTGTAGATTCGCACTAAAAACATCAAATTGTGCACAGATGCACAATAAATTTTATAAATAAAAGATGGCATAATTCAGCCATCTTTTTTTATAGAAAAATAATTAGGTGAAAAAAATGGCCCAAAATTTACATCATATTGTAATTGTTGGTGGTGGTGCTGGTGGCTTAGAACTGGCAACACAACTCGGTGAAACTTTTGGGAAAAGTCGTAAAGCAAAAATTACATTGGTCGACCAAAACCTCACTCATATTTGGAAACCCCTGCTTCACGAAATTGCTGCTGGATCTTTAAATCCACACGAAGAACAAACTAACTATTTCGCACACTCAGAAAAACATCATTATGAATTTGTGCTAGGAACATTAATTGGAGTCAATAAAGATAAAAAATTAATTGAACTAATGCCCCCTCAAGTGTCTAAGGACCAACAGAATCATCCGCAAGAGCTCAGTTATGACACACTTATTTTAGCGCTTGGCTCAGTATCAAATGACTTTAATACCATGGGTGTGCGTGAAAACTGTCATTTCCTCGACAGCAGAAAACAAGCCGATGTTTTCCAGCAAGATTTACTCCATCTTTATATTGAAGCTCAAAATCAACCTAATCAGCGGACTTTAAATATCGGAATCGTTGGTGCGGGGGCAACAGGTGTAGAGCTTGCAGCCGAGTTAATTGAAACAACTAAAAACTTTTATCGATATGGTTTAAAGAAAATTCACCCCAACCAAGTCAAAATTACACTCATTGAAGCCTCTGAACGCATTTTACCTGCTCTGACGGATAAAACTGCTGAACACAGTGCAGAGCAACTCAGAAAAATGGGCGTTGAAATTTTGACTCAACACCGCGTTGAAAAAATTGATAAGCATTGCATCTACTTTAGTAATGGCAACCAACTCAAAAGTGATATTACCGTTTGGGCAGCAGGCGTAAAAGCACCTAAGGTATTAGAAAGTTTTACAGACTTTAAACGCGATAACATTAACCGTTTAATGGTCTATGCAACGTTGCAAACCTATTCTGATCCAAATGTATTTGCGTTTGGTGATTGTGCTCATTGCCAGCTTGATGCAAGACATCCTCCCCTTGCTCCGCGTGCTCAAGTTGCCAGCCAACAAGCAAGCTTTTTAGTCGATGCTATCGCTGCCCGCTTAAACAATCGTTCACAGCCTATGTTCACGTTTAACGACAAAGGTTCCCTCGTGTCTTTAAGTCGTAATAAAGCCGTTGGAGAATTACTTGGCGATGTAAGTGTGCAAGGTTATATTGCAAAAACCATGTACGTATCTTTGTATCGTTTACATCAAGCAACGATTCATGGATACACTCAAGCTGGACTACTCACAATGAAAGATTTACTTACAAGACGTGTACGTCCAAAAATTAAGCTGTATTAAGTTGAATTTTTTAAGTTCGTCCCTATTTATATAAAAACGCATTAGAAAAAGTGCCAAAGATTAAGATTTTGTAGTCTACAAAATTTATTTTTCACTTTATGATGTACGCTTTAATTGATTGAATGGATCAAAAACATGACTGCTATTGCAAATAACCACGTGGTTTCATTCCACTACAAATTAACAAACGCTGAGGGTGAAACACTTGATCAATCTCAAGGCGAACCACTTGCCTATTTGCACGGTGCAGGCAATATCATTCCTGGTCTTGAAAATGCATTAGAAGGTAAAACTGTTGGTGACAAATTTACTGTTAATGTACCAGCAGCTGAAGGTTATGGCGAATACAACCCAGACCTAGTACAAGAAGTTCCAGCTCAAATGTTCCAAGGTGTTGAAAACATTCAACCTGGTATGCAATTCCAAGCTCAAACAGATGACGGCGTTCAGATCGTAACTGTTAAAGCCGTTGAAGGCGACAACGTTGTTGTAGATGCTAACTTCCCACTTGCTGGTCAAGATTTAACTTTTGAAGTTGAAATCGTAGAAATCCGTGAAGCTTCTGAAGAAGAATTAGATCACGGTCACGTACACGGTGCAGGTGGTCACCACCACTAATTCATCTTTAGATGAAGATAAGAGCAAAGCTTCGGCTTTGCTTTTTTTATGTATTTATTTTTATATAATATCTTGATAATAAACCTCTAACTCACTCAACTTTATAAGGGTATCTTTCATGTCAAACGTAAATCAGCTGATTTGGTTTCGTCAGGATTTGCGAGTTCGAGATCATGCTGCTTTATGGCATGCTTGCCAGCAAGGACCTTCGATTGGGTTAATTATCTTGTCGCCTGAACAATGGAAAATACATCACGATGCACCTATAAAAATTAATTTCTATTTACGTCAGCTTCAACAACTTAAAAAAGAATTAGAACAGCTTAATATTCCACTGATCATTCAAGTCATTCCCTACTGGAAAGATATTGCAGATTATATTTGCGAACTCACAAAACAACTTCATATCGAAAATGTTTACTCCAATATAGAAGTAGGCGTGAATGAGTTAAAAAGAGATAAAACTGTACAGCAAGCTTTAAATCAACAAGGTAAAGAACTTTTTTTATTTCATGACCGTACGATTTTTCCTTTACGTTCTATTCGCAATCAGTCACAGCAACCATATCAAGTTTTCGGTGCATTCAAAAAAGCATGTTATTCAAAACTAGATATCAGCGGTTTGCCTCAGTGCTATCCAATTCCTGAAAAGCAAAAAGCCAAACCAGAGCCCGATTCAAATATAAAAAGTTTAAGTCTCGAAGATGTAGAAAATTTTTTTGACTCATCTATTTCTAAAGACCAACAAAACTTGTGGCCGACTGGAGAAGATTTTGCTCTGGAGCAACTCGACTTATTTATTGAAGATCATTTATCTAATTATAAATTAGAACGTGACTTTCCAAATGTAAAAGCAACTAGCCAACTTTCCCCCTATTTAAATCTTGGAATTTTATCTATCCGCCAGTGCCTACAAGCTCTTTTCAGGGCTGAACATGGCAACTTCCATCTGACAAACGAAGGTCAGCAGACTTGGTTAGATGAACTGCTTTGGAGAGAATTTTATCAGCATATTTTATTTGATTTTCCACATGTTTCTAAACACATTCCGTTTAAAAAAGATACTCAGAAAATTAAGTGGAATCATAATCCAGAGCACCTAACCGCATGGCAAACCGGCCAAACAGGTATACCGATTATTGATGCGGGCATGCGTCAGCTTCAAAAAACAGGATGGATGCATAATCGAGTCCGCATGATTACCGCTATGTTTTTATGTAAAAACCTACTCATCGATTGGCGAATAGGTGAACAATGGTTTATGGAACACTTAATCGATGGTGATTTAGCAGCAAATAATGGTGGGTGGCAATGGTGTGCATCAACTGGAACTGATGCTGTACCCTATTTCCGAATTTTTAATCCTATTGCTCAATCTAAGAAATTTGATCCAAACGGAGACTATATTCGTCAATGGGTAAATGAGTTAGCTCATCTAGACAATAAAATGATTCATGAACCCTACTCAAGTAAAACTCCGCTTCAGTTGAATTATCCAAAGCCAATTGTTGATTTGAAAGAAACTCGTATTAAGGCAATTGAAACTTTCAAGAGCATTTAGATAAGAATTACGTCTTATCTGTTTATTTTTTATTAAAAAAATACGAGAAATTTGACTATATTGTGACTTTACTCTAAAAATAATACTAAAGGGATTTATAAAAGGACAAACACAACAATAAATTAAATTCAAAAATCATCACAGTTCATTATAAAAGTATAAAAATTAACATTACAAAAAGGTAGCCAGAGCTCGCATGCAACAAAAGAACCCAGGAAGAACACTCGTCTTATGGATTATCGCAGCTCATCTATTTATGGGGATGGTGGCATATGAGTGGCTGCCTGTAAGCTTTAGAGGAAGCTGGATTTTTATTCTTATTCTTTTAATTTCTGGTGCTTTTTTAGAAGTCGGTGCATCTTTAATTGTAGGTTTAATCGCTTTCGTAGGCGTTGCAGTATATTTTCTGCTTGATCTAGGCGCGCAAACACATATTGAACGTCAACTCCTTTTACTTTTTATTATCCCTCTCATTCCTCTTTTTCTGAGTGCTGTACGCCACAATATTGAAATTAACGTCCAAAAATATCGTGATATACAAAGTTATGATCGAAATTATCGCCGTGATATTTTCCCACTTAGCGCACTTAAGTATTTTCAGCGTAGTTTCTTTAAACTTCTTGATCACCACCACATACAAGATTATGAAGTCTTTGAAATCAGGATTCTCAACCGAAGCTTAATTAAAGAAATGTTAGGTGATGATGTATGGAAAACTACTCAAAATGAAATGATTAAAATTTTGAGCCAGCATCATCCGCAAGAAATTGTTTTCCAGTTCGCTGATGATGATCTAGAAACGATATACAGTATTGTTATTCGTAAACAAAAAACAGAAGAAGAACCTGAATTTATTAAAAAGTTAAAAGAAATTATGACTTTGCGGCTTGAAGTCGAATATAAAGTTATCCAGATTCCACCTGAAGAGGAGGTTACTTAATGTCTAATCTTCTTAATATTTGTGGAATTATTATAGCCTCTAGTCAATATCCAGATGGCACTTTGCAACAGTTCTATCGTCAATATTATCATTGCGAGATTAAATCTGAACAAACAAAAACTGAAGTTCAGAGTATGGATGATCTTTCCATGTTTTTCCCATCACAGGACACATGGTGGCCTATTTTTACAATTGACCAAATCAGTTCAGATAGTTTTCAAGGTCTTATTCATAAAGGAATAAAGCCAGGCATCATATTACCAGATGAAGTTTTTAGCTTTTCTCACTATTTCTTATTAAAAGAAGCAGTGAGTCAAGGTGCTATTCCTATTGCTCTTTTTAAATCTGAACAACCCCAATATTTTGCAGCCAAAGCTACATTTTCAACTGCAATTGGCTTACGACCTATGGCTGCTTTTGTTTCAACAGGTTGGGATGAAAATTTAATTTCCCAGACCGCTGGCAGCTATATTGTTCAGTTTAATCCAAAGCAACTTCCGCTACCCTCTAGAGAGATTAAACAAAAGCAGCACTTATTTTATTCAGCTAAAAATTTTAATGGCCATGTTTCGGGTTATGAAATTATTATTAATCCTCCTGCTGATCTTCCGACCACAAATATTCGATACCCTCAACTCGGCATTTCATGGAAATTTAATAATATTAAATACATAAGTACCCCCGAACATATAAATACCAGTTTTATTGGATATATTTTTATTGGTTTAAGCACAGTCGTAGTTCCACTCGATCTTATTTTAACCACAACCTATCCTGACCTTCTTGGTACTTTCGGCAGCTATATTTCTTGGATCTCCTTGGTCATCGGGGTGATTTTATTGTTATTGCTGATCTCATCTATTATTAGGAGGGTTAAATCAAATGGCTCCCATTGATATTCTCTTCCTATTTGGTTTTCTAGGCATTTGGATTCCTCAAGCATTTTGGGCATGGCTAAGTTATCAGGCTTGGAAATACTCAAAAACAGCAGAAAAAGAATTGCAGAACTTACCCGTGCCCGATAGATGGCCTGTTTTGAGTGTTTTGATTCCTGCCTATAATGAAGGCGTAGTGATTGAAGATACTTTACATGCAATCGCGCAACAGGATTATCCAGCCGAAGCATATGAAGTTTTGCTCATTAATGACGGTTCTAAAGATAACACCCTAGAAATCGCCGAAAATCTAGCGCAGATTTATCCTTGTATAAAAATTGTCAATGTTCCTAAAGGGATGGGAGGCAAAGGTAAATCTAGAACACTAAATAATGGCCTACCCCATGCTAAGGGTGAACTCATTGTTGTTTATGATGCAGATAGTACACCTGAACCCGATTGTGTACGTTTATTAGCTCAAACACTACTTGCGGATAAAAAATTAGTGGCTGTAAATGGCAAAGTAAGAACCCGTAATTGGCAAGATAGTATTTTGACTCGATTTATTGCCATTGAGTTCATCTTTTTCCAATGGATTTTCCAAGGCGGACGTTGGCAACGTTTTGAGCTATCAACATTAATGGGTACCAACTATGTCATTTGGCGTGATGCTTTAGAAACCTTGGGTGGTTTTGATGAGAAGTCATTGGTCGATGACACTGAAATGAGCTTCCGGATTTTTATCGGTCAAAAACGAATTAAATGGGTTCCCTATGCAATTGGTTGGCAACAAGACCCACCATCTTTAAGTGTGTTTGTTAAACAGCGCTCACGTTGGACTCAAGGTAATTTTTATGTGACTCGTAAATATTTACCAGTAGCGTTAAGAACCCCATTTCCTATTGGAATTGAAATTCTAAATAACATTATGTGCTACATACTTTTCGTACCCGCTTTATTCTGGAGTCATATCACCTTGACGCTTGGGTTACTGGGTATCGCAGGCATTTCAGTTCCAGGCCCCTTCACATTACTGTGGGGCCTCTCGTTTTGTCTATATGTCGCACAAATGTGGTTTACCCTTTCTCTCGAAAAAGTTAAACCAGAACTCTATTTTTACTCTGTTTTATCTTATGTAAGTTACTCACAAATATTTCTATTTATTGTTTTTAAAGCCGCATATGACATGCTTAAAAATAAAATACAGGGCAACTCCCTTCAATGGTACAAAACGGAACGTAGCAAGGAGAAAAAATAAATGAAAAAGACTTTTGATCTCTATAAAACAGCTCAAGTGCTCCTTGCCAGCACCAGTCTTATGCTCGCCATGTCTGCTCATGCGTACATATGGAAACTCGATGATATTAGCACTTCAACTAAATATACGGTCGAGCCTCATTTTTTCTATATTGGAAAAGGTGCCCAGTGGCAAAACATTCAATTTTCAAGTGATTATTCCACTGAAAGTGATACAACTTTACTCGTAAAATATGATGATAAACTCATTTATAACACTACACTGAGTGGGGACGGTCAATTCAAATTTGATATTCCTCCAAGTCAAAGTGGCTTCCACCGTTTAGATTTTATTATTCAGCAATATTCTAAGCCTACCAATCTTAATCAAACAAAAGAAACCTTCTGTTCAGAAGATATTGATCATTTAACTTACTTCAGTAATTCTCAAATCGACTTTACTTCAATCAGAAATAATTATCAGCTTAACTACTTACCTGATGCATTATTTAACCCACAAACAAGACGACCTACCCCATTTGTTGGCATCTTAAAATATAATCGCAAAGAAATTATAGAAGCTTCTATGCTCGCTAGATTAGCAAGTTCATGGACTTCAATCACGCCGATAGAATGGGTTGATTCAGGACAAATTAATTTAAATGATGAAACAAATTTTATTATTGAAGTGATTCACTCAGCTACACCACTCAAAGGAGGTGCTTTAGTACAGATTGCAAAACCAGCAGATGGAGTAGCCACTCTTTCAATTACTTATCATACCCCACAAGAACTCTCGGCTGCTGTAAATGGATTAATTAACCCCTCTTATGTACAGCAGCTTGATACTGGGAGTGCAATTTTTCCCACAACGATCTCCAATCCCGCTTGGGCACAATTTAAAAAAATTAATACACTTGCCGATTTAGGCATTGAAGACTTCAGATTAAACCACGCTGAAAAGAACTTATTTCTTGATTTCCCAGCAGTGTGGCAACCAACCGATATCTTGCAAGGACAAATTGCACTTCGCATTCAAAGTGGTTTATTGCAAGGTTCAAATATTACGGCTTGGATTGATGGCGGACTTGCAGGCAGCATGAAAACAGCTGACCTTGCTTCCGATCCCGTAAACCGACAATTCAACATTTTTGCAAAAGCTATTTCTAATACGACCAATTTTAATTTAAAGCTTGAAAACTCGGTGATTGCTAACTCTCAGTGTTTACCCAATGCCCATGGCTCACTCTGGATTGATACAGCCAAATCGACTTTAAAACTGCCGCATAAACTCAAAAATGGCGTAGCGGCAATTTCAATGACTTTAGCAACAACCCCAACCATTGCAATTGATGATCAATCGGGTGCTCTAAATATCGCGATTGTATTAGGCCAAACTGCGAAAAAAATGCTTTTAACACAAGGACCAATGCCACTTAACCTAGTCCGGTATTCACCAAGTGCACCACAATCAGTAAATGTTCGTGTGAATAAAGATATTTATCAGCAACAGGTATTAATGCATCAAGATATTATTTATGCGCCTGCTGCTGTTAATGGTTTTATTGTGAGTTATAACAATAATCGCTTTGACGTGATTACCGACTCAGAAGGTGGTGCACAAAGCTTTATGCATCTTTGGGAAAAAATCCAACATAAAATTCCAAATAACGTGACAAAAATGTTAGTTTCAGAAAATGGAAATATTTATGTTTTACAAAAACTTATTGTCGGAAATCAAAAAGCGCCTTTAGTCCAACAATCTTCTTTCTTCTTATTAGTTGTGATTATCTCTGCAATCATGATAATAATTATCTTCTTGTGGTACTGGTTAAGACGAAATAATGAAAAAACAGATACCAATTAAAATAGCTGCTTTTATCATTTTAATTATTTGTAGTGTCATAGCTTATGCGGGGTTGTTCAAACATCAAGGACAAGCCCCGCATATTGAAGGAATTTTCTGGCAGCCCGACAATAACACTACTCCACCAGAGGGAAACTGGCACTATTTGGGTGTTAACACCTTTGTTCCCCAATGGTCTGTTGTTGAGTCTAAATCATGGTGGAAAGAATCAAACTTTCCTCAATGGGAAAAAGCAATTAATTTAGAAAAAATTAAACAAGAGCCTTGGGCTAAAAATCTAATATTGGGTTTAGCCGGCGAATATAATGAACCTAAAGCTCGGGCAAATGTTACTGAGTTAGGGGAAAAATCTGCCCAAATTATAAAAGAGCAAAAAACTGCACCTAAAGGTTATTATTTTCCGGTAGAAGCAGATCCGACTTGGTTAAGAGTAAGTGCTTTAGGTCAGGTTTTAAGTAAACTTCCAGTACCAGTTTGGGTCAGTATTTATAGTGGTGAACGCGAACCCGAACATTATGATTTATGGGTTAAAAGCTGGTTACCAGAACATAACGGCGTTTTCTTCCAAGACGGCGTTGGCGTAGGTGTACGGTCTCCTCAGCAAGCCAAACATATTTTAGATCAACTTGAACAAAAGCTTGGAAAAGATAAAGTAATTATAGTACTAGAAGCCTTTAGAGTTAAAAAAAATGGGCAATTTAGAGCTGCATATCCTTGGGAAATTATTTCTCAGCTAAAAGCATATGAAGGAAAAACTGTCTATATTTTTGATGGTCCTCATTACATGAGCCGCTGGTGCGTCAATATTGTGAGCTTGTGGTATCGACTCACTTATGGTGGTGTTAATAAAGCCATAAGTGAGAAGAAATTCTTAACTCATAATTATACCAATTCATAAGATTTAGCAATTTGATTAAGAATACGTTGAGCTGCTTGCCCGTCACCAAATGGGTTTTCTACGTGCGCCATTTTTTCATAGTGCTGTTGGTCAGTAAGTAGCTTTTCAGCTTCTTCAATAATTTTTTGTTGGTTTGTACCCACTAAAACACCTGCCCCAACTTCAACAACTTCAGGCCGCTCTGTAGTATCTCGTAAGATTAAAACTGGCTTATTAAAAGATGGACTCTCTTCTTGTAAGCCACCTGAGTCCGTCAAAATAAAAGTAGATCGGTCTATGACTGCCAATAAACTAGGATAGTCTAATGGTTTAACAAGATGGATCTGCGAATGATTTTTAAACTTATCATGAACCACATCATGTACGGCTGGGTTTAAATGGACTGGCCAAATAAAATGTAAATCAGGATGGTCTTTGGCTAAATGCTCAACCGCATTGCAAATATTTTGAATTCCACCACCAAAGTTTTCACGACGATGCGCAGTAATAAGCACAACTTTGTCATCTTGCTTTAATTGAATTCCATAAGGTTCAAGCTGGTTCTTCAAATCAGATTTTTCAGAAATTAATTTACGTCCTAAATACACCGCATCAACAACGGTATTACCTGTAACTGTAATGAGTTCTAGTGGAATTTGTTCATTGAGTAAATTCCTTTTTGATTGTTCTGTTGGGGCAAAATGCCATTTAGTAATACGTGACACTAACTGACGATTTCCCTCTTCTGGAAAAGGATGATCCAAATCATAAGAACGTAAACCAGCTTCGACATGTGCAACAGGAACTTTCATTGAAAACGCGACTAAACCAGCTGCTAAAACAGTTGTTGTATCTCCCTGAATAACAATTGCATCTCTTTTTTGCCCATCCGTGTATACATTCTCGATTTGGCTCAAACCGTGTATTAGTAGCTGATTTAAACTTTGTCCAGCATTCATAATTTTAAGACGATGGTCAATTTCAACCCCAAAGAAATCTATCGCATCTCTTACCAGTTCGTCATGTTGTCCAGTAAAAATTACCTCAACTTGAAAGCGAGGATCTTGTTTTGCCAATAAAATAACAGGGGCAAGTTTGATTAATTCAGGACGGGTTCCAAATACAATAGATATAAAAACTTTCTTCATTTTAAAAATCCTTATAAAAAACGAGTTCTACTCGAGTATTGTTGTAATGATCTTTCGTATTTACTGGCACATCTTTAAAGTAATTGCCATATAGTCGTTCTATACGTAATTTTATAGGTTGGTAATTAAAAGGCTGCCATGAAATGCCGGGGCCATATTCAAATAAGTTATTGTAATATTCATCTTTACTGTCAGCTAAACCATGCAATTTCATATAAGCCTGTACAGTTCCGTTCTCGCCTTTATAGACATTCAGCCCCGTGCGTAATCTCAAATCACCAATAACGTTATAATCTTCTCTAGAATAAGTCGCTGCATTGCCATATAAATCAGTGAAGTAATCATTAAAGCAAAGTGACTGATTACAACTATTTTGAGAATACCACTCGTGATAACCTGTCACCCCACCGACAACACTCTCACGAAACTTATCTCTATTTCGATCAATCAGATCGTAGCTTCCCCCCACTTCTAAATACATGCGCACAGGTATAGATGTCCAAGGTTGGTAATTAGCGCCCACACCTAAAGTTACTGCATTTTCATCAATAATTTCAGGTCGTACCCCGCCCTGAGATTGGGTATCGCGGTTTAGGTTTAAAAAGCCATACACCTGTGCTCGACCATTATCAAGATTCTTACCATAACGGGCTTTCAGAGGAAAAATCACATCGTCGTAACGTGACTCATATGAAGGCGCAAAATACACATCACGGAAATAAGTTTTGACTTCCCCTCCACTTAAATTCTTTACAGCCTGTGTCGCTTTATTGGCAATATCCTCATCTTTAGATTGCGTAAGTTCCTTAAAAACCACCAAAGCTTCTTTATTATTTTTTTGAGAGTTAAGCAGATAGGCTTCTTGGAGTTTTAAATTATCGTCTGCTGGGTCTAATACCTCTGCTTTTCTTAAACTTTGCAAAGCGGCTTCTTGCTTGCCTATTCTAATCTGCAAATAAGTTAAACTTTTCCATACTTTAATATCTTGAGGTGTCATTTCGCCGAGTTCTAATAATAACTTCTCGGCATTTTCCGGTTGAGTCTTCTCAATTTTATAAAATTGGTCCCATTTATCATAAATCGGATTACCCGGTTTATATTCAGAATTTATTTGATCTTGTGCAAAAGCCGAGCTTATGTTTAGCACGCCTACACAAGAAATCACTGCTCCCATAATTAATATTGAATGAGTTATAGAATTTATTGTTTTGCTATTCTTCATTTTCACCTCTACAGTAAATTAGACTTATTAGGGAGGGCAAGTTCTTTGAATGACCAATAATATTATAATTAAAAAGAATAATTTACATCGTTAAATTAGGTTAAGCATTTTTAAAACTAATTATTTAGTCTCCATTTTTATTAATGATCTATTCTTTAGCATCCCTAAATTCCCTATAATGATGACATATTTTTTGATCAATAAATTGTAAAATTTCATAGCATCTATAAAACATTTATAAGGCAAAACACATGGCTTTTCCACATCATACAGAGCATCATGCAATTCACCGTTCAGGTTGGTTAAGAGCTTCAGTATTAGGAGCCAATGATGGGATTATTTCCGTCACTAGCTTAATTATGGGTATGGCAGCAAGTGGAGCCAATTCACACACCCTATTAATTACATGTATTGCCGGACTAATTTCTGGTGCTACATCAATGGCTGCAGGAGAATATATCTCTGTAAAATCTCAAGAAGATATTGAAAAAGCAGATCTAGCGATTGAAGCAAAAGAACTCTCGAAGCACCCTCAAAAAGAATTAGATGAGCTCACCCAAATTTATATTTCTAGAGGCCTGTCTAAAGAATTGGCTCAAGAGGTTGCTTTGCAGTTAACAACCCATGATGCTTTAGGGGCCCATGCTCGAGATGAAATCGGTATCCATGAAAATACCGCAGCTAATCCTGTACAAGCCGCATTATCATCTGCTGCATCATTTTCTTTTGGGGCTTTTTTCCCTATGCTCGCTATATTATTGAGCCCGAATCAATGGATTATGCGTGCAGTCCTAGCTACAGGAATTCTTTCATTAGCGATTTTAGGGGCGCTATCAAGTCATTTTGCAGGTACTTCTAAGCTGAAAGGAAGTTTACGCATTACCTTGTGGGGAATTTTAGCGATGGCTTTTTCAAGCTGGATCGGATCTTTGTTTCATGTTACTCCACTTTAAAAAACCAGAACTTTTAAATATTTAAGAAATAAATATTTAAAAACTAAATGCCCAATATTATTTGCTCTTGGTTCTGATTTCACGTTATGGTGATGAGAAAGAAATGAGGTGAATAAAATGACCCTGTTACAACAACTTGAAATTAAACATCCGATTTTTCTTGCCCCTATGGCGGGTGTATCTACGCCTGAACTTGCCGCAGAAGTTTCTAATCAAGGGGGACTTGGGTCATTAGGGCTCGGAGCAAATACGGCGCAAAGTGCTCGAGAACAGATTTTAAAAACTCAAACACTTACAGAAAAACCATTTCAGGTTAATTTTTTCTGCCATCAACCCGAACAACTTAATCCTCAAACCTCAGCACAATGGATTGAATATTTACGGCCACAGTTTGAAAAGTTCGGAGAACAGCCTCCTCAAAACTTAAACTGTATTTATCCAAGTTTTCTTGATAACGATGATTTTCTAAATGTCGTATTAGATACGAAACCAAAAGCTGTCAGTTTTCATTTTGGTATTCCCCATCCCCATCAAATTCAGGCATTAAAAGATGCCGGAATTGTCACTATGGTTTCTGCTACCAATTTAGTTGAAGCACAAGCCATTGAAGCAGCTGGTATAGATATTATTATTGCTCAAGGGATTGAAGCAGGCGGACACCGTGGAATCTTTAATAAGACTTTTGATGCAGCAATTAAAACGAGTGATTTAGTACATCTTATTGTCAAATATTGCAAACGACCTGTGGTAGCCGCTGGTGGTATTATGAACGGCGCACAAGCACGACATATGTTGAGTTTAGGAGCTACAGCTGTTCAACTCGGAACTGCTTTCGTTCAATGTTTATCTTCAAATGCATCTGTCGAATATCGTAAAGCTTTATTTAATGAGTCTGTGACGCAAATTAGTGCCAGTCTTTCTGGACGTCCGGCCCGTGGATTACTCAACCATTGGCACACACAAATTGATTTACCTAATCGCCCTCCTCAACCCGAATATCCATATACCTATGATTTAGCCAAGCAACTCAATACAATTGCAAGTAAGAATAAAGACTATGGCTTCGGTGCTTTTTGGGCGGGTAGTAATGTCTCACAAATACGTGAATTAGCTGCTGCCGATTTAGTTAATCAGCTAGTGGTAGAAATGCTAGAAGATGAATAAATTTAAAAAAAGCCAGTAAACATTTACTGGCTTTTTCTTTAATGAGTTTCTAGTAAGTTAACCTGCTCAACTTGCACATCACTCATCAAATTGCCTTCAGCTAATAGCTGATTAAAATAGTTTTCGACCACTAATGCTTGTTCAGCAGTACTTTCAACTTTATACATATTTTGGCGGAATTCGTTACTTGAGTGTAATCCTTTTGTGTACCAAGCAATATGTTTACGGGCAATACGACATCCAGAGTATTCGCCATAAAATTGATAAAGTTCTGATAAATGCCCAAGTAGCACATGCTTCACCTCTTCAATATTAGGTGCAGCTAAGTGCTCTCCAGTTTTTAAATAATGAGCAATTTCACGGAAAATCCATGGTCGACCTTGAGCAGCACGACCAATCATGATTGCGTCAGCCCCTGTATAATCGAGCACATATTTTGCTTTTTCAGGACTATCAATATCACCATTCGCAATAAGTGGAATATTGATTAACTCTTTGACATGTTTGATCAAATCATAACGTGCTGTATTTAAATACATGTCTTCACGGGTGCGACCATGTAAAGCCAATGCAGCAATTCCCGCTTCTTCTGCTCTTTTTGCGACTCTTAAAATATTTTCTTGACCATTTAAAAAGCCCAAACGGGTTTTTAATGTCACAGGAACATCAACAGCAGTAACCACTGCATCAAGAATTCGTGCCACTAAATCTTCATCTTGTAATAATGCTGAACCAGCAAGTTTATTACATACTTTTTTGGCTGGACATCCCATATTGATATCAACAATTTGTGCGCCATTTGCCACTTGATAACGTGCAGCTTCTGCTAATTGCTCAGGATCAGAACCTGCAATTTGAGCAGAAATTGGAGCGAGTTCGCCGTCAAAATTTGCACGGTAGAGGCTCTTTTTACTCATCCGCAAAGTCTTATCGGCAGTCATCATTTCACTGACTGCATGGCCTGCGCCAAAATACTTGCAGAGCGTTCTAAATGGACGGTCAGTAACCCCCGCCATAGGAGCAACGATTAAATTATTTGACAGTTGATAGGGACCAATATACATATATATTCATACAATTGATGATCAACATAGTATACTTCATCCGCTTAATCGGCTCATCTTTTTATGCAGGTGCTTTCCTCGCCATGAACAAACCGTTGTCTTCCCGTTTTTTATTAAAATCATTCGGTATGGTTGCCGTGTGCATGAGTTTAGCTGCTTGTGGTGATAAAGCTTGGTGGTCAAATAATGATGAGCCTGAATTAGAAAGCCAGCAAATTAAAAAGTTAATTCCATCGCGTGTGCATGATCGTGAGTCATGGGCTAAAGATATTGACGACATTATGAAAGACTTGGATATTCCTAAAACCAAGAAAAATGTCTGTAGTATTGTGGCTGTAGTAGATCAAGAATCTAACTTTGTTGCCAACCCTCAAGTACCGGGATTAGGCCAAAAAGCAGTTGAAGAAGTTAGCACACGTTTAAATGAAAAGTTTGAAGATAAGCTTGGCAAAACCATTGGTGGAACAATTGCCGGTTATTTTGAAGAAGTGCTAAGAACTCAGCCTTCTCCCGATAACAACTATATGAGTCAAATGCGTAAAGTTAAAACTGAGAAAGACCTCGACTTACTTTACCGAGAAATTTTCGATTTTATGGCTAAGCATTACCATGTGAGTGCATTAACAGGTGCTGCCAAATTAGTTGGGCAAGATATTGGCGAGAAAATGAACCCTATTACCACCTTGGGTTCTATGCAAGTTCATATTAACTATGCGAAAGCCAATAAACGCTCAAGCATGAATACCGCTGCACTTCGTGATGACTTATATACTGAATATGGCGGTTTATATTATGGTATTCATCGTTTAATGGTTTATCCAGCAGACTACGATAAAGCCATTTATCGATTTGCAGACTATAACTCAGGTATGTATTCTAGCCGTAATGCTGCTTTTCAAAGCATGTTAAATGACCTAACAGATACTGAAATCAGTCTTGATGGTGATCTACTTCTTTACACAAAAGATGGTGATCCGCGTCCGACTCAAAGCCAGTCAGAAAAAGAACTGATTACTGTATTTGCAAAAAATAATGTATTGGTTACCCCACGACAAATTCGTGATGATCTTAAATTAGAAAAAGAGAAAAAGTTTGAAAGTACTCAAACCTATATTGCTCTGACGAAACTTTATAAAGCAAAGACAGGTAAAGAACCTATCTATGCAATGATGCCACAAGTGGTCATTTCTGGGCCAAAATTAAGTCGTGACTATAATACCAACTGGTATGCAACCCGCGTAAACGGACGATATGAATCATGTATGCAACGAGCGAAACGCATAAGACTATAAAAAGTCTCGCCCTGTTCGATTTTGATGGAACCTTGTGTAGTAAAGATAGTTTTACAGGTTTCATCTTTTATGCTTTGTCTAAGCGCCATATTGTTAAACAAGGTTTGAAAATCCTGCCATGGATTCAAGCCTACTATCTTAACTTTTATCCAGCTCATGCTATGCGTGCCAAGTTATTTCGCAGCATGTTCAAAAATACCCCTGCAATTGAACTGCAAAGATTAGGTGAAGAATATGCACAAGAGTTAGTCTCTTCGCTTTCACCTGAACTTTTCGCACAGTTACAACATCATCAGTTACGTGGTGATCGAGTGGTACTGGTTTCAGCTTCAATTGATGTTTATCTTGCTCCACTTTGTAAACTACTGAATATCGAATTAATTTGTACTGAAACTCAAATTAAAAACGGCATGATGACAGGTTACTACTCCACCCCAGATTGTAGTAGTGAACAAAAGAAATTAAGAATACATCAGCAATATACGCTCCAGCATTACCATCAAGTTTATGCGTATGGTAATAGCTCAGAAGACCTAGATATGCTCAGTCTCGCGACACACCCCTATATGGTAGGTGAAGACCGTGTGCTACCTATTTTAACGCCAGAAAAAAAGCTCGCATAAAGCGAGCTTTTTTTTATTTAGACATAACTTAATAAATTGCCATATGATCACGATGAATCATTTCAAGTGAACGAGCTTCACCTAACACTTGATAAACCTTATCTGAGGCTAAGCCTTTAATAATTTCAGCAGACCGTGAACTGAAATTCACTCGACCTACTGCAATACGTTTACCTTGTTTATCTACACATTCAACCACATCGCCCCGATCAAAATGTCCTTCAACAGTTTTAACCCCAACTGGAAGCAAACTGCGATGTTTTAATTTAATCGCTTCAACAGCACCATCATCAATTACAAGACGGCCTGCCGTTTGTAAATGAGCAGCGAGCCATTGTTGATGAGCAGTCATACGGTCTTTATCTGTAGTAAACAACGTACCTAGCATTTCACCTGCCATCGCACGTGACAAGACATTGTCACTTTCACCACTCGCAATGAGCGTTGGACAACCCGATTTAGCAGCTAAACGTGCGGCACGAACCTTAGTCACCATACCACCTCTGCCGAGCACACCACCACCGCCAGCCATTTCGAATAAAACATCGTCCATGGCACGAACAGTAGAGAGTAATTTAGCATCGGGATTGTGACGCGGATCTGAATCAAACATACCCTGCTGATCAGTTAAAATGATCAACAATTCTGCATGAACCTGACCTGCAACCATTGCGGCTAAAGTATCGTTATCACCAAAGCGAATCTCGTCGGTAGATACCGTGTCATTTTCATTAATAACCGGAATCACGCGCCAATCAATCAAGTTTTGCAAAGCATCACATGAGTTTAAATAACGACGGCGGTCCGCTAGATCATCATGGGTGAGTAAAACCTGAGCAGTACGAATGCCATGTTCTTCAAGCACACTAGACCAAGTATGAATTAAACCCATCTGCCCAATCGCAGCACAGGCTTGTAGACTGGGTAGATCGGTGGGTCGACTTGCAAGCTTCATACGAACCATACCTTCAGCCACAGCTCCAGAAGACACTAAAATAATTTCGTGTCCGGCATCGTGTAGATCTGCAATCTGTTTCGCCCAATGCGAAATAGCATTCAAATCTAAACCTTGCCCATTGGCTGTGAGTAAAGATGATCCGATTTTAACAACGATTCGTTTACACTCACTGAGCTGACGTTGCCCATCGACCACTTCTATCATGTTTTCCTCGGTTTTTTAGTCACGAACGTAGATGCTTTCTACATCATTGTCGTCTTCATCATCGTCAAAATCATCATCATCGCCCAACATGCCTTCAAGACGTTGTGCTCGACGCATAGCGCGATATGCTTCTTTTGCCGCAATGGTTTGTTCACGTGTTTCAACTTCTAGTTGTTCACGGAAAGCTCTTACTTCTGCTGCATATTCAGGATCTTCAACTTCGCGTTCACGTTGTTGTTCAATCTGATCCATGAGGTAATACACAACGTCTTTTGTACCTTCACTTAATAGACCTGATGTCTTAAAGACAGGCCCAGTCCACTCTAGTTCATCTAGAATATGCTGACACCACTCTTCACGACTTTCTTCAGCAATCTGATCCAGTTTATTTAGTACTAAAACAATTGGAAGTTTAGCCAAAGTAGGAGAAAACTTAGCTAACTCATTCATAATTGCTTTTGCATTATGCGCAGGATCCGAACCGTCAATTGGTTGCACATCAATAATGTGTAAAAGGATACGCGTACGTGCCAAATGTTTAAGGAAACGAATTCCCAAACCAGCCCCTTCCGCTGCACCTTCAATCAAACCAGGAATATCGGCCATTACAAATGAACGATGACGGTCAGCATCTACAACACCCAAGTTTGGAACCATGGTTGTAAATGGATAATCTGCTACTTTTGGTTTTGCAGCACTTACAGCACGAATAAAGGTTGATTTACCAGCATTTGGCATACCCAATAAACCAACATCCGCCAATACTTTTAATTCAAGACGAATTTCACGAAATTCACCTTTGATGCCTGTCGTACATTTACGCGGAGCACGGTTAGTTGATGATTTAAAGTGGGTATTCCCCAAACCACCATCACCACCACCTGCAACCAGAATTCTTTGGCCATCTTCAACCAAATCGCCAATAATATCGCCTGAATCTGTATCAACAATTGTTGTACCAACGGGTACTTTTAAAACCACATCTTCACCACCACGTCCGGTACAGTTAGCGCCTGCACCATTCTTTCCGCGCTCAGCACGGAACTTACGTGTGTAACGGTAATCGACTAGCGTACTTGTATCATCATCAGCTTGAATATAGATACTTCCACCACGTCCGCCATCACCACCATCTGGGCCACCAAATGGTACAAATTTTTCACGGCGAAAACTGGCTACGCCATTGCCACCGTCGCCAGCCTCTACGGTAATGACTGCTTCATCAACAAAGCGCATCTGCCAATCCTCTAAAAACTCTAAAACCGCCTATTCTGCCATATTTTCATAAAATTCTCGAATAGAAAATGGGACAATTCCCATTTATAACGATCTGTTTTTATCTTTAAGTCGTCAAAAGCATTTTAGATTTACAAATACAGGCTTTACTCAAAATAAAATGCAGAATAACTATTCAATTTTTAAGGATGGACATTACGCAGTGGCAAGGTCATTTGCATATCAAGATTTGCTTTTGTTTTTGGAACCGAATTATACATGATCGCATTAAATGAAGAGACATTCCCCATTTCCATAGGATCATTCACTTGTAGACTTGGGTTAAACCGATGTTTAACCGATAAATTTACTGGCTCATCAAATTCAAAATAAACAGGACCATCAAAAACAATTTTAACTGGAATGGTATAGCTACGTTTTAAATTAAAAGGAACATCTAACTTGATGGGAATATCTAGTTTAAGTGGAAATTTTGGTAAAAACTTACTTTGGTAGACGAGGTCTGTCGTAGTTTCAAGAGGCATAACCTGATCAATTTTTAAAGTTGTTGAATAGTCAACACTCACTGTAATTGGTGTCTCTACAGCAAAACTTAAATCTGCCAGATATTTCCCTTTTAAAGGTAATGTCAGTTGGCGGTCTATATCTAATGTTGTATCAAGTTTACCAATAGATTGAACCTGTAAAGTATTACCAACCTGAATCTTTGTTTCTAAAGAGTCAGGCAAACTAATATCGGCATTATGAGCCGAAACGACTAAATTAGCTTGAATATTGAGATATACCCAAAACATAACAGCAGCAAGGATCATCATTAAGAAAAAACTGATCAACATACTCTTGAGTGAACGAAACATTACTATTCACCCTATTGATCAGTTGTTGTCTGCGATGTTTCTGAACCCACTACCCGATTTAATCGCATAGTGGACAGAGGAATTTTTAACTCACCATTTGCAATCTTCACAGGCAATGTGTTTTTCACATCGACCGAAGCATTTAGTGCTGTTTTAACAGGAACATTCAAATTACCCTCAATTGGAATATTAGTATCCAATCTTGCTTTTAGAGGAATATGTAAATTTTCTTTTAATACCGTCCGTACAGGCGCATCAAATTTCAAATGAACCTTTTGCTCAAGCGGAACATTAATATCAATTGGAACATCAAGTTTTAATGGAATTGTTCCTTTTAATGGTAACGTAATATCACGTCCCAAAACCCTCACCTGAACCTTCGTATCAATTGGTAAATTCTGCTCAACTTTTAATGTTTCTTTGACAGGAATTGTAGTGCTAATCGGCACCATATTATCGAAGTAAACACGTGGAGTTAATGTTTGTGTTAATGGAATATTCAGCTTCTCATCAATTGGAATACTGGCATTTACCCGCCCTTTTACATCCACGTTTAAAGCATCTTGTACTTTAACCTTAACTTGTAGAGGTTCTTGCAAGTCAATAGCAACTGCTTGATTCTTCAATGGAATATAAATATTAAAATGCTTAAACACCCATATTGCAATGAGTACACCACATAAATTGGCAATAATGATGAATATAAAAACGACCAACAAACGTTTAAACTGCGACAATTCCTATCCCTTACTATTTTCTTTTTTTCCTTAATTTGTATTCTCATTTATTTAAAAAAAATAGTCAGCATATATTTTGTACGGTTGTAAAAAAACCCAGTCTAAACTGGGTCTTTTTGTGAAAATCTTTTATAGATCGTTAAATGATCTTAAGCATTCAATTCTGCTGGAATTTTTTTGTAGCTTACGCCGCACATTTGTTCAGCGATACGTAATACCTGACAGCTATAACCAACTTCGTTATCGTACCAAACATAAGCAGTTAAACGGTTACCAGAAGTAATCGTTGCTTGAGCGTCATATACACCAGCAGTACGAGAACCGATAAAGTCACTCGATACAACTTCAGTCGAGTTGGTATAACCAATTTGACCTTGAAGGCTAGAGTTAATCGAAATTTGACGAATGTATTCGTTCACTTCTTCACGATCAACTTCTTTATCAAGCGTTAAGTTCAAGATAGCAAGAGATACGTTTGGCGTAGGAACACGTACAGAGTTACCAGTTAACTTACCTTTCAATGCAGGTAATGCTTTAGCAACAGCTTTAGCAGCACCAGTTTCAGTAATAACCATGTTCAATGTAGCTGCACGACCACGACGATCTGCTTTATGGTAGTTATCAATTAAGTTCTGGTCATTTGTAAATGAGTGAACAGTTTCAACGTGACCGTTAAGAACTTTATATTTGTCATCCAATACTTTAAGAATTGGAGTAATTGCATTTGTTGTACAACTTGCAGCAGAGATGATTTTGTCTTCATCTAAGATATCTGTGTTGTTTACACCAAATACAACGTTTTTCATTTCGCCTTTACTTGGTGCAGTCAATACAACACGTGCAACGCCTGGGCATTTCAAGTGTTGGCTTAGACCTTCAGCATCACGCCATTTACCAGTGTTATCGATTAAAAGCGCGTTTTGAATACCGTATTCAGTATAGTCAACTTCACTTGGGCTCGATGCATAAATCACTTTAATGAAGTTACCATTCGCAATGATTGCTTCGTTTTCTTCATCAACAGCAATTGTACCAGCGAAAGTACCATGAATAGAGTCACGACGAAGTAAAGAAGCACGTTTTGCTAAATCGCCATCAGAAGATTTACGCACAACAATTGCTTTAAGGCTTAAGCCACGACCTAAACCTGATTGGCTAATGATTAAACGAGCCAAGATACGGCCAATACGACCAAAACCATAAAGAACTACATCTTTAGGTTGTTCAGAAGTTGCACTACCTTTAATTGACTCAACTGCTTGAGCAACAAAAGCGTCAACATCACCGCCTTTTTCTTTATATTCAACTGCAAGTTTACCGATATCAACTTCTGCAGAACCAATGTTTTCAACTTTTGCTAAAGCTTCTAAAATTGGAAATGTATTTACAACAGAAAGCTCAACATCTACAACACGTGTACGACGGTGAGTTTTCAAAATTTGAATAACAGAACGGTTAATTAAAGAGCGACCGTAAACAGATACGACAATATTTTTTTCACGGTATAATTGACCGATTACGGCAATCATACGTTCCGCGATTTCTTCACGGTTTTTCCAACGGCCTTGGTGTTCAGCATGCAGGGCGATGATAGTGTCTTTGCTCACAGATACGTCCTCTAATTAATTATATCTAGGCGTGATTTTTTAAACCCCGTAATTGTAATGGAATTATCGACAAGAATGAATCAAAAGCTGACGTTAGTGGCTAGATTTTCCTAAAATTCATCATAAATTCATAAAATACCTATAATTATTTTTTATTATCTTATTGTTTAAAGCAGCTAAATTTTTGCTTTTTCTTACTTTTTAGATTCTGATGCTCTAATCTTGAGCATCATTTTTTAATCTTTTTTGATATTTTGCGATGTTTAACTGCAAATTTTTGGCTTTTTGACGTTGTTGATAAAGGTGAACTGCACCCTCTAAAACGAGTACAAATACTGCACACCAGATCGGAATATAAGTAAACCATTCTTCTTGGCCAATACTCTCCCCTAAAACTAGAGAAGCTAAAGCAAGCAAAACTGGTTCCAAATATCCTAAAAGTCCAAACACAACTAAAGGTAAAAAGCGACTTGCCAGAATATAACTTCCCAAACCAATAGCACTTAAAATTCCAAGCCCAATAATGATCAAAGCAAGGCTCGGTTGATCTATAAATTTGCTATAAGGAAGTAAACCTGTATGGGTTAAATAAATCGCAATCGGCAAAATAATGACTAAGTCCCACCAGAAGCCGCCTAAATTGTCTGTTTTAATTTTTTTACGTAATAAAAAGTAGGCAGAATAGCCAACCGCCACCAATGCAGTTTCCCAAGCAATACTTCCTAAACGCCAGATTTCATGGCCCACACCAATGACAGCAAGAATAATTGCGACCCATTGAAATTTTGATATTTTTTCGCCATATAGCACACTTCCAGCCAATACTAAAACAAGCGGCAATAGAAAATATCCTAAAGATACTTGTAGGCCTCGCCCATGCATAGGCCCCCATAAAAACAGCCAAAGTTGGACTGAAGTTAAAACGGAGGTTGTGATTAACAACAATAATAAAGATGGCTTAGCCAAAATACGCTGGTAGATATTTTTGATATACGCTAAATCACCACTCCACCACATAAACAAAGTTAGAAATGGGATTGTTGCAATAATCCGCCATCCGAAAGTTTGCTCACTATCAAGCTGGCCTAACAATTGAGTATAAAAATAAAGTACACCAAAAGTGACAGATGCCATGACAGACAAGCTCACGCCCTTAAACATCACCACCCTCTTAGACTTTAGTAAAAACAGCTCACCACAATACTTGATTTATCCACTATAAAAAAGAAAAAACCATGTGAAAACATGGTTTTTTCTTAATCAGACATTTATATTTATTCTTTATGTTCTGTACGGATAATATCGCGAATATCAAAACCTAATGTTTTTGCATAATTTAGATATTCATCCACCACTTCTTGTTCAGGATGAGGAGTTCTTGATAATACCCAAAGATATTTACGAGAAGGTTCTCCTACTAAAACAGTTTGATAGTCTTCATCTATTTTTAAAATCCAGTAATCTCCGCGAATAACTGGAATCCATCGCACAGCTTCAGGTAAGAAACTCACCTTTAATTTGCTGTTATATGGCGGGTTAACCACGAAGGCTTCACCAATAGATTGCTGTAATTGTTTTCTATTGTCATAGCAGCGATTATCTACAACCACATTTCCATTTTCATTTAAGGTGTAAGTTGCAGATACGTTATAAGCACATTTTTTTTGGAAAAATGCAGGCTTACGGGCGACTTCATACCAAACACCTAAATATCGGTCCAGTTCAACTTTATAAACAGTTTGCAAGGGTTTCGGCTGAGCATAGACATAGGTTCCAACAGCTAAACCAGCCAAAACGACACCGCCTAACGCAATTTTAGCCAAACGCCAACTGGCTTGCGGAACATTATTTCGAAATGCCATTGTTGCCCTCAACGATTAGTTGTGAATACAAAAGAACTCAAATATCTACAGTAGCTTGTTTTTTAAACACATTATGTAGCGTTATGTATTCATTTATTGCAACATCTGCGCTTTTAATCGAAGAATTTCATCACGTATCCGCGCTGCTTGTTCAAACTGTAAATCTTTCGAGGCCTTTAACATATCTTTTTCAAGCTTAGTAATATGTTTACTAAACAATTTAGGATCTGAAAGAATATGTCTTTCATCGGCACTCAATGCTTGTGCTTGTTCAAGTACTTTTTCATCAATCTCGTCATCTGAAAGTACTTCACCCGAGTCAATTTCTTTGACAGCCTGACGAACTGCACTACGTGGCGTAATACCATGCAACTCATTAAATTCAATTTGCTTGGCTCTACGACGATCAGTTTCATCTATTGCTTTTTGCATAGAGTCAGTAATCCGGTCAGCATATAAAATTGCTTTACCTTTTACATTACGCGCAGCACGACCGATTGTCTGAATAAGAGAACGTTCCGAACGTAAAAAGCCTTCTTTATCTGCATCTAAAATGGCAACCAAAGAAACTTCTGGCATATCCAGACCTTCACGTAACAGGTTGATACCGACTAAAACATCAAACACACCTGTACGTAATTCATGAATAATTTTGACACGTTCAACCGTATCAATATCTGAGTGGAGATAAGCCACCTTAACGCCATATTCTTTTAAATATGAAGTCAGATCTTCTGCCATACGCTTCGTTAAAGTCGTAATTAATACCCTTTCATTCAAACTCTTACGAATATTAATTTCAGAAAGAACATCATCCACTTGGGTTAAGACAGGACGAATCTCAATTTCAGGGTCGATGAGACCTGTTGGACGTACCACCTGTTCAACGATCTGGTCTGACTTTTCTAATTCATATTTAGCAGGTGTTGCACTTACAAAAATGGTAGTCGGTACAATACGCTCCCACTCTTCAAACTTCATTGGACGGTTATCAAGCGCACTTGGTAAACGGAAGCCATAATTTACTAAGTTTTCTTTACGCGATCGGTCACCTTTATACATCGCTCCAATTTGCGGAACCGTAACGTGTGATTCATCAATAATCAGCAAAGCATCTTCTGGAATATAGTCAAATAAAGTCGGCGGAGCTTCACCAGATGGTCGTCCAGACAAATGACGTGAGTAATTTTCGATACCATTGGTATAACCCAACTGTTGCATCATTTCCAGATCGTAACGTGTCCGTTGCTCAATACGCTGTGCTTCGAGCAATTTGTCATGTTCACGGAAGAATTTAAGTTGATCTTGTAATTCATCCTTAATTGTATCGATGGCACGTGTTAAGTGATCTTTTGGTGTGACATAGTGGCTTTTCGGATAGATCGTTACCCGAGAAACTTTACGAACCATTTTACCTGTTAGCGGGTCAAACCAACGGATTGAGTCGACCTCATCATCAAATAGTTCAATGCGAATTGCATGTTGATCAGATTCTGCTGGAAAAATATCAATAATTTCGCCGCGAATTCGATATGTACCACGTAAGAATTCAAGTTCATTACGCGTATATTGCATTTCAACCAAACGGCGAATGATTTCATCACGGCTTACTCGGTCACCCTCGACCACATGCAGCAACATTTGCATATAAGCATTTGGGTCACCCAAACCATAAATTGCAGATACCGATGCGACAATAATTGCATCACGTCGTTCTAATAAAGCGCGTGTTGCAGATAATCGCATCTGATCAATGTGATCATTAATGGCTGCATCTTTTTCGATGAACGTATCCGATGATGGAACGTAAGCCTCTGGCTGGTAGTAATCGTAATAACTTACAAAATATTCAACCGCATTATTGGGGAAGAAAGACTTAAACTCACCATAAAGTTGGGCAGCCAAAGTTTTATTATGGGCCATCACAATTGTAGGGCGCTGTGTTTGAGCGATCACATTTGCCATGGTATAGGTCTTACCTGAGCCAGTTACCCCTAGCAATAACTGATTACGAAAACCATGCTCGATACCATTGACCAGCTTTTCAATTGCCTGTGGCTGATCACCTGCTGGCTGATAATGAGTGACCAAATCAAAAGGTTGATTTTCGTTCAAAGTTATCTCTCTTTATGAAAAAATTGAATTTAACGTCTCCCTTTTTAATGGGGATTTTTATCTTAATTTAAAGTGCAAATTGAGTTGGAAATTCAATGTAAAAGATTAAGCATCTTAACACTTGACCAATACCATAATCAGTTGCAACATGAACCTATCCATTAAATAAAAAGCATAACCATGACCTATCAATATCATGATGAAAGTATTGTAACCGAACTCCCAGAAGATACAGTTTTTGTATTTGGTAGTAACCTTGCTGGACAGCATGGTAGCGGTGCAGCACGCGTTGCCAGTCAACACTTCGGTGCAGTTGAAGGTGTGGGTCGCGGCTGGGCTGGTCAAAGCTTTGCAATTCCAACTTTAAATGAACACATTCAACAAATGCCTCTTTCCCAAATTGAGCACTATGTTGAAGATTTTAAGATATATGCAAAAAATCATCCTAAAATGAAATATTTTGTCACTGCTTTGGGTTGTGGCATCGCAGGTTATAAAGTTTCTGAAATTGCACCACTTTTTAAAGATATTGATCACAACGTTATCTTTCCAGAATCTTTTAAACCTTATGTTGAAGATAATGCTGTTTCACAATTTCCAACATTAACTCAAAAGATGGTAAAAAGTTTCATTAATGATGAAGTAATTTTTTACTTTAATCACGGAAGTGAATCTTTCGAAGAAGCCTTAGATAAAACAGATTTATCCGCTGCTGAAAAAGCGATTGCTCTTATTGTTCTAAATGAAGAACTCTACCCTCGAGATCGATATGGCCGAGGCCGCGATCATGAGCTTAGCGATATTTTAGGTAAGCTCAACGGTAAAATTTTTGACCTGCATGGAAACTCTGAGGGCGCTATGATTTTTGTGAGTGCAGTCGTTGCACTCATGGAACTTTATGATTTTGACGAGCAAGACTTTATCAAGTTATGGCGTGGTGAAAAGAATATTGATCACCCAATTAATCGTTAATTTCTCTAATAAACTTATGAGCTAAGCAGATAATATCTGCTTTCTCATTATTTTATTTTTACTTACATTTAATTTTCTTATTTTTAATTATTCTAATAAATTTAAGTTCTTTATATTCCCAAATCTTAATTTTTCTCATTATACTTTAAGGCAAACTGAATACTTAAAGAAACATATGGAAACTTTAGATTCTTCAATTTTTGACCTTAGCCCAATTCCAATGTGGATTGAGGATTTCAGTGAAGTTAAACAACAATTTGATCTATGGAGAAATCAAGGTATTGAAAACCTCCATGAATTTTTAAGCCAAAATAAAAATTTAATTATTGAATGTGCGCATAAAATTAAAATTATTCGTGTGAATCAAAAAACATTAGAACTTTTTGAAGCAAAAACTCACGAAGAACTGTATTCGAGTTTAAATCTTATTTTTAAAAAAGAGATGTTTGAATCCCATATTAATGAATTAGAAGAACTATGGAATGGTAAAACCCATTTTTCAAGTACGACTGTAAATTACACTTTATCGGGCAAACGTATTGATGTTCAGTTAAGAGGCTCAATTTTACCCGGTTCTGAATCGACCTTTGAACGTGTACTAATTACTACAGAAGACATTACACCTTATCAAAATGCGCTTCGTGAAGAAGAAAAAAATCGTCGCTTGGCTGAATCCATGTTTATCTATTCACCTACATCTCTTTGGGTCGAAGATTTCAGCCGTATAAAGAATAGAATTGATCAACTTAGGCTATTGGGAATTGAAGATTTTAGAACTTTTCTAGATGTTCATCCTGAATTTGTCCGCCAGTGTGTAGAAGATATTCTAATTTTAGATGTTAATCAGGCAACTCTTGATTTATTTAAGGCTCCTGATAAGTCTACCCTCTTAAGAAATACACATAAGATTTTTGCGGAAGAAATGATTGAAACCTTTCGGGAGCAACTCATCGAATTATGGCAAGGTAATATTCATCATAAACGTGAAGCCATTAACTACGCTTTAGATGGCCAAATAAGAAATGTCTTGCTTCAATTTACGGTTTTTCCCGGTTATGAAGAAACTTGGGGGCTAGTACAAGTTGCACTTACAGATATTACCGCGCGGAAAAAAGCGGAAAATTATCTTGAATATTTGGGACAACACGATGTCCTGACCAAACTATATAACCGCGCTTTTTTTACAGAAGAACTTAACCGTTTAAACCGAAGCATTATTCGCCCTGTTTCTTCAATTTTCTTAGATATGAACGGATTGAAAGAAACCAATGATCAGTTTGGTCATGATATTGGGGATGGTTTATTGCGTCGCGTTGGAAATATTTTAAGTCAGGCTATTTTAAATACGCCCTATACGGCTTCTAGAATAGGTGGCGATGAATTTGTGATTTTAATGCCGGGGGCAGATGAAGCAAATGTTCTTATTATGCTTCAGACCATTCAGGAGCTTTTTAATATCGACAATCAATATTATTCAAGTCATCCAGTTCGGATTGCAATTGGACATGCAACCACTCAAACAAATGAACAAATTGAGGACATGTTAAAGCGAGCGGACCATCACATGTACCAAAAGAAAAAAAGTTATTATCAGGAAATTTTACTCAATCAATAAAAAACAGGCATATTGCCTGTTTTTCAAAATTAGCGTTTTCCCATAGAACGACGCGTACCACGTGGAGGCATCCACGTTCTATCTGCGTATTGCTCTGGTTTAGGACGTACTTGGTTGTGTACCGCATCGTCGGCTTGATTGCTTTCATTCGGCATTGGGAATGGCAATTTCACCAAAGCCTTTTTCTGTTTTGGCTGTTGCTCAGTCATGATTCATTCTCGAAATTTCGATTGCGACTTATTATAAATGATTTTTATCATTTCTTTCCAAAAAAGCTTCAATTGAATGAAACAGCGACAAGATCTTTCTTAAATCAAACTTTTTTACATCTAAAAATACCTACATCCGCAAATTACTTAATTTTTGCGATAAGATAGTATGCTTTTTATTTTTTAATCCCATAAGAGGAATATTGCCGTGGACGTACGTCTTTCTGATCGTGTCAATGCTATCAAACCGTCCCCTACACTTGCTGTAACCAACAAAGCTGCTGAACTTAAAGCTGCTGGCAAGAACGTGATTGGTTTAGGTGCTGGCGAACCAGACTTTGATACCCCGCAACACATCAAAGATGCTGCAATTGAAGCGATTAATAATGGTTTCACCAAATATACGGCTGTAGATGGTACTCCTGGGTTAAAAAAAGCAATTATTGCTAAATTTAAGCGTGATAATAATCTTGATTATCAAGCGAATCAGATTTTGGTTTCATGTGGTGGTAAGCAAAGCTTCTTTAACTTGGCACTTGCTCTATTAAACAAAGGCGATGAAGTTATCATTCCAGCACCTTTCTGGGTAAGCTATCCAGATATGGTCATTATTGCTGAAGGTACTCCAGTCATTGTGAAATGTGGCGAAGACCAACGTTTCAAAATCACTCCTGAACAATTAGAAGCTGCTATTACACCTAACACTCGCTTAGTTGTATTAAACAGCCCTTCTAACCCGACTGGTATGATTTATAGCAAAGCTGAATTAGAAGCTTTAGCTGAAGTTTTACGTCGTCATCCACAAGTATTTGTTGCATCTGACGATATGTATGAACCAATTCGTTGGGAAGATGAGTTCTACAACATCGCAACAGTTGCTCCAGATTTATATGACCGCACGATTGTTTTAAATGGTGTATCTAAAGCATATGCAATGACTGGTTGGCGTATTGGCTATGCAGCCGGTCCAGCAAAAATCATTGGTGCAATGAAAAAAATCCAATCTCAATCAACTTCTAACCCAACTTCTATTTCGCAAGTTGCTGCTGAAGCTGCATTGAATGGTCCACAAGATGTTTTAGAGCCAATGATTGAAGCGTTTAAACGCCGTCATGACTTAGTTGTAAACGGCTTAAATGACATCAAAGGTATCTCTTGCTTACCTGCTGATGGCGCTTTCTATGCCTATGCAAACATTCGCCCTCTTATTCGTGCAAAAGGCTTAAAATCTTGCACAGAGTTCTCTGAATGGTTACTAGAAGAAACTGGCGTAGCAGTAGTACCTGGTGATGCATTTGGTTTAGGCGGTTTTATGCGCATTTCATATGCTACAGCTGACGAAGTACTTGTTGATGCGTTAGCACGTATCAAAAAAGCTGCTGACTCAATTGAAGGTGTAGATGCTGCGATTGCATCTATTGAAGCTGAAAAAGCTGCGAAATAATCTGCATTTTGCATAAAAAGGGTTCTCTTTAGGGAACCCTTTTTTAAGTGATCTATGCTTTGTTTTTCTTTGGCACCATATAAATAACCAGAAAAATTCCAAACAAAACCATAAAACCAGAGAAAATCACTCGCCCTGTTACAGCTTCATTCACAAATAAGCTTCCACCTATAATTGCCAAACATGGCACACTCAACTGCACGGTACTGGCCGTCATTCGATCAATATGCTTCAAAATTGCATACCAGAGTACATAAGCTACACTTGAAGTCACACCACCAGACAAAATCGCTAATACCCAACCCTGCAAATCAATATACCGCTCTTGATTAAGCAATACATTTGCCAACAAAACGATTGGCACAGCTAATGTAAAGTTTGCCAATGTACTGCCGACAGGCTGCGTCATATTACGACCAGCAATACTATATCCAGCCCATGCCAAACCAGATATCGCCATTATTAGTGCGTATCCCCAATCAGGTGCATGAGCACCAGGTAATAACAAAACAATAATTCCGGCTAAAGCAATACATAAGCCTATACCACGGTATATACCAATCTGCTCACCATGCCAATAACCGTAAAGCACCATAGTCAGCTGTACAACGCCAAACAATAGTAAAGCACCAATACCAGCATCGATTTGAAGATAGGCGCACGAAAATGCCAAAATATAAATCGCTAGAAAAAATGCGTTTTTTAGACTCCATTGGACTTTGGCTTGAGGTGATTTTGAATATGAAAATAGCCCCAATAAAACAACTGCACCACTTACTACTCTTACTAGACTAAAACTCATTGGGTCAATATGATGCCCTGCTAGAGCCAAACGGCACAACACGGAGTTTGCTGCAAAAGCCATCATTGCTAGTGCAATTTTTAAAAGCATTATCCCTATGCTCCTGCTATTTTTTTATAGTGTATAAGAAGAACCTCTTATCTATCTAATTCATTATGCAACTCATTTAATTCAATTTTTATAATAAAGGAATATTATATTAGATTGACAAGTTTCGAAGATTCACCTTATCAGTTCATTTTTTAACTATAGAATTGACATATCGATGACTTAATAATAGGCTAATATCAAGTTCCATTTTAGAACCTAAAGAATTAAAGGACTCAAAAAATGAAAAATCCGATGGAAATGACTGGCCTTGAATTTTTACAAGCCATGATAGATGGCCACATTCCAGCAGCGAGTATTAGTAAAACCATACCTATGCAACCTTCTGAAATTTCAGAAGGATCTGTTACATTCAAAGCCCAAGCAGATCATAACCATCTAAATCCACTAGGTGGCGTACATGGTGGTTTTGCTGCCACAGTTCTAGATTCGGTGACTGGTTGTGCAGTACATACGATGTTACCTGCGGGTGTAGGCTATGGCACAATCGACCTTAACGTGAAAATGTGCCGCCCCATTCCAAAGAACCATCCTTTAATTGCGACAGGAAAAGTTATTAATTTAAGTAAAAATTTAGGTATTTCCGAAGGAAAGATTATTGATGAGGAAGGTAAACTGTATGCCTATGCAACAGCAACCTGCATGATTATTCGTCCCTAAGAATTAAAGGCAGCCTTAAACTGCTGCCTTTTTTATTGAGTAATTTTGATTATTTGGACGTTCACAAGTTTGCGCAATCACATAAGGCGACCAAATATTTTTAAGTTGAAGTTCTATAATTTCTTGATGCTCAGTAGACCAAGCTAACACTTTATTTTTACCCAACAATAACTCCCCTTCCAATTGAAAAATATATAGAGATTTAGAGGAATTTAATAATTTCGAGCTTTTTAAAATTTTAAGTGAATTATGCACGTTCCATTTAGAACTAAACCAAAGTTGCAGTAAATCACCTAAATATAAATTCTGTTTTTTGAAAGGATAAACATCAATCCATGCATCTTCTACAGGTGTGTAATAAGATTCTGATTGAGTTAAGACATTAAGATAATTTTGTTGATAAAAATCAAAATTAGAAAAAATAGAAGCGATCGTAAGCGTTTTCATACTTATCTCCGATTTAGCCATTTTAGTGCTGGCAAGTTGGTTTAAATCCACACTGTTTGGATTTCTCCAAACGCTTGTTCTTTCTTGAATCTAGCAACTGAATTTTTAAAGTGCAAGTAATTTCTTAACACAGCACCCAACTGATCAAATAAAAAGCATACAACACAAAAATGAAGTAAACATGGCAATTTAGACTTGACCCTTCTCAAAATCTCCTTATAATCGCATGCAGATTCTCCCATAGCTCAGTCGGTAGAGCGACGGACTGTTAATCCGCAGGTCCCTGGTTCGAGCCCAGGTGGGAGAGCCAAATACTAAAAAGCCCGCAGCATTAAAGCGGGCTTTTTTTTGCCATAATTTTATTAATAGCTATAAAAAAATCCCCTATCAATATAGAGGATTTAATTTTCATGCTTGAACCATTTACTTGGCTTAATAATCTAATCTAAGTTTGAAAAAGATATTCTTTTCTTAAATCATTATTCCATTTCAACCACTTTTAAAGGATTAAAAGACTGGCTGGTCGGCATCATTTCAATACGATTAATATTAATGTGCGGAGGTTGTGAAGCAACCCAAGCTACCGTATTTGCAATATCTTCAGGCAAGATTGGATTCTTTTTATCATAAAGACTGTTCACTTTCTCTTGGTCACCTTTAAAACGTACCAAAGAAAACTCTGTACCCCCACAAAGCCCTGGTTCAATGTTAGTTACTCGAATGCCCGTACCTGATAGATCAGCTCGAAGGTTTAAACTAAATTGCTCCACGAATGCTTTCGTTGCACCGTAAACGTTACCACCCGGATATGGGTATGTACCTGCAATTGATCCCATATTAATAATTAAGCCAGACTTTTTCTTTACCATGCTTGGCAAAATTAATCGGGTAACAGTAATAAGCCCCTTAACATTGGTATCAATCATAGTGTACCAATCATCTAAATCTGATTTATCGGCTGACTCCAACCCTAATGCTAGACCAGCATTATTTACCAATAAATCAATTTGACTGATTTGAAATTCGGTTGGTAAATCAACTAGTGCCTTATTTATATTTTCTACGGTATCTGTCATGTCAAATACTAAAGGATAGAACTTTTCACCAAGCTCTTGTTGTAATTCTTTTAGTTTTTCTGCCCGTCTTCCACAGCCAATAACTTTATAACCTGACTCAATCAGTTTTTTTGAAATACTATAACCAAAGCCCGCAGAGGCACCTGTAACTAATGCTAACATTCTTATATCCTTAAAATATTCGACTAATTTAGTTGAACCGATTATGAACAAAACTATCTTTATATTTACATAATATTCGTTATTACTTTAAAAAATAAAAGCAGAACACGCCTACCACCGAAGGTATAAAGCTTACTTAATAAAAAAGTTTACCTTTCACGGTAAACTTTTTTATTAAAACTTCTAATATTATGCAGGCACGCCACTGTGAAAACGGAAGGTGTCGTCAGGCGTTAAAATCAGATTCTTTTCAACTTCACGAATATGATCAATGCGCTGCTGAATATCCTCTTTAGGATTTTTCATTTTTGCAGTTTTTGCAACATCAAGTGCAAGTGCTAAGTAGTCTTCAAAATGACGAGACTCCGACTTAAGCAAATAGCGATAATAACGTCCTAACTCATCATCTACACGTGGGGCAAGAGCATGAAAGCGTTCGCATGAGCGCGCCTCAACAAAAGCACCTACCACAAGTACATCAATTAAAGCCTCTGACTCATAAGTCCGAATCTCTTTACGGAGCCCACCAGCATAGCGCCCTGCACTTAAGCCATCCCATTTCTGACCACGCTTGGCCATAAGCTCAAGCACTTGTTCATAATGAAGCATTTCTTCCCGTACCAGCTGTGCAAGCTTTACTTGCAAATCAGGGAAGAAGCTATAACGAAACATTAAGTTCATTGCTGTACTAGCTGCTTTTTTTTCACAATTAGCATGATCTTGCATCAAAATATCTAGATTATTGATTGCCTCATCTAACCATGCTTTTGGCGTTTGACAGCCTAAAAAAGCCAAAACAGGTTGCATTAATTCATCGTAATTGATACTCGACATAACCAATTAACCTGCCACCTGAATTGCTGCTTTCATATCTTTAACAGCTTGAACCAGCCCCACAAAAACACTATCTGCAATAATTGAGTGCCCAATATTTAACTCGTGAATTTGTGATATAGCAGCAATTGGAGCAATATTTTTAAGGTTAAGACCATGGCCAGCGTTTACAACCAAACCTTTTGAAGCTGCGTATTCAACACCTTTGATAATACGCGCAAGCTCAGCCTGTTGATCTTGTTCTGTTGCCGCATCTGCATATGCACCCGTGTGTAACTCAATCGTAGGTGCACCACATGCAACTGCTGCATCAATTTGAGCTAAATCTGCATCAATAAATAATGATACGTCACAGCCAATAGCAGCTAAAATCTGAGTTGCAGCTTTAACTTTTTCAAAGTTACCTACTACGTCTAAACCACCTTCAGTGGTTACTTCTTGGCGTCTTTCAGGAACAAAACAAACATGCTGTGGCTGAATTTCTTTCGCAAACTCGACCATTTCATCAGTAACAGCCAACTCAAGATTCATACGTGTTTTTAATAATGGACGCATGCGGCGTACGTCATCATCTTGAATATGGCGACGGTCTTCACGCAAATGCAAAGTAATGCCCTCTGCACCGGCTTGTTCACAAATAAGAGCAGCTTCTACAGGATCTGGGTAAGTAGTACCGCGCGCCTGTCTCAAAGTAGCAACATGGTCTATGTTTACACCAAGCAATGCAGCCATAAATAAATCCTAATTACGATTGAGTTTGAGTGTTTTGAATCCACAATTGTCGACTTTTTAGGGGACGATCACCTAAAAGCGATGTAATCATTTGACGGTATAGTTTACCTAATAATTGCAATTGTTCGAGAGAAAAATCCTGCCCTTGCTCATAATCTAACATTGACAAAATCGCTTTCCCTGACAAAGAAGAACGACTCGCCTGCACAACAGGTGCGAAACCTTCTGTCACTTGAAATTGATAAAACTGATGAGCCTGAATCGGCTGTTGTTGGGTATCGACTGAGAAATCAATCGCGTATCCAAGTTCAGGAAGTAAAATATGCTCGAACTGGCGCAAAATCTGCCGAAGAAAAAGGTCAGGATTTTCGTGGGAAGATAATTCTTGTAATTGAAGTAACGTTAACTGATATTGCTCAAACGTTTGTGGCATTGTCTCTTCTAAGGGACAAAGTCTAAGAACAACTTCATTTAAATAAAATCCGGCAAAAAAAGCATCACCAAAAAAGAAAACAGGCTGATTTAAGATTTCAAGCTTTGTAAAGTTTTTCAGCTCACTTTTACCCGTGGCTTGCAAGCGAATAGGCTGATATTGAGGAGGCGGAGTCTGTCTTAAAATACCATCGACTCGCCCATACTCCTGAGTAAAAAGATGCACAATATGACTTTTTTCACGGTATTTACGGTGATGAATCATATATCCATGGAGGACTTCATTGCGCATCATAAAAAGAAACTATTCCTCAGATTCTTTTTCTTTTTTGTCATCCTCATCATCACCATCAGGAATTACCGCCCCTACAACAGCCGCTGTACCTTTAACAACACCTTTTGTAGTTTTATAGGCGATACCTACTGGTACGGTTACAAGCTTATATACACAACCTTGTAACATCAATGTACATCCAATTATAGCGACCAATGATGTAATTGTTTTCATACCAGCATCCTTATCCTTTAGATATCACTATACCCTAAGCTTTTTAAAGCACGCTCATCATCAGACCAGCCACCTTTAACTTTAACCCACAAGGTAAGCATGATCTTTTGCTCAAACATTTTTTCCATGTCTTTACGAGCATCCATACCGATTGTTTTAAGCTTGGCACCTTTTTCACCAATCACAATCGCTTTTTGGCCTGCACGATCTACAAAAATCGTTGCATCAATATAAGTACAAGCTGGTTTTAAACGACCAGTTTTTTCATTAACAGTCTCTTCTTCCGTTTTGAAAGATTCAATTTGTACTGTTAAGTCATAAGGTAATTCTTCACCTAATTGACGCATGATTTTTTCACGAATAATTTCGCTAGCTAAAAAGCGTTCAGAACGGTCAGTAATCTGATCAAATGAATACAAAGGCGCTTGGTAAGGAAGATACTTCTCAATCGTTTCGCTCAAGTGTTCCAGATTTGCTCCGCGTAATGCAGATACAGGAACAATCTCGGCAAAATTCATAAGCTTAGCGCGCTCTTGAATCAAAGGAAGAATATCTCTTTTATCTTCAAAAGTATCAGCCTTGTTAATCACCAAAATAACTGGCATTTCAGCATTCTTGAGTTTTTCAAGCACCAAGTCGTCATTTTGTGTCCACTTATAAGCATCAATAACAAATAAGACCAAATTGACGTCGCGCAATGCAGAGTGAGCTGCACGGTTCATCATTTTATTAATAGCGCGCACTTCTTTTTTATGCATACCCGGGGTATCTACATATACCGCCTGCATTTTTTCACGCGAATCAATACCAATAATTTTATGACGTGTTGTTTGAGGTTTACGCGAAGTAATAGAAAGCTTTTGACCTAACAAATGGTTCATGAGGGTAGATTTACCCACATTTGGACGTCCCACAATCGCCACAAATCCGCTCTTAAAATCCGAAGGAATTGTTACGCCTTTGGAACTAAAAAATTGATCAATCAGATTATTAGGATCTTGGTTCTCATTTGAATCTGGATTGATTTGATCAGAATGCATCGACATGCAGGTTATTGCTCCAATAACTTTAAAATTTCCGCCGCTGCTGCCTGCTCGGCAAAACGACGACTTGAACCCTCACCATGAATCTTTGATAAGCCATCTATCAAACATTCAACTTTAAAGTGCTGGTGAGGTGCATCACCCTGAATATCTACAACCTCGTAAACAGGGAGAGGTTTTTTACGTGCTTGTAGATACTCTTGTAAACGTGATTTAGGGTCTTTAAGTTGATCCGTAGGCTCAATATGGTCTAAATACGGCACATACCATTTTAGCACAATATCTGTAAGTAAGTTGAGATCACCACTATCAATATAAATTGCACCAATAATGGCTTCTACCGTGTCAGCCAATATTGACTCACGGTGATGACCACCAGATTTCAATTCACCGGTACTTAATATTAAACACCGACTAAGTTGCAAATCGGTTGCAATCTTACCTAACGCTTCCTGACGTACTAAAGTCGCTCGCATACGCGTTAGACGACCTTCATTTTCATTTGGATAGGCATGATATAGATAATTGGCAATAATCATGCCTAATAATGAATCGCCTAAAAACTCCAAGCGCTCGTAATTGTATTTATGACTCACCGAACGATGAGTCAAAGCTAACTGTAACAATTCAAGCTGCTTGAATTGATATCCGATTCGACTCAATAAGCGAGGATCACTTAGTTTGAACTGTTGTTTTATCAAAACTCTTCTCAAATGTTAAAACTAAATCAATATTTGATAAGAAGGGTTTTCTTACCTCATATTTCTTTTGGACTTTTAGACCAGACTCATTAAACACTTGCGCAATCTCTTTGAAATGAAGATCACGAATATTGTTCATTTCCAGTCGCTGATCCATTTGTGTCATAAACTTCTGCGGGGTGATATCAGAAGAGCTTTCTTGTAAAAGCTCTTCTATTTGATTATTAATCAATCGATCATCCCAATATGCTGGCCAAACTGCAAGTACAGCTTTTACTGCAATCGCAAATATAACCACCCCAAATAAAATTGCTAAATACGAAGTACCTTGTTGTGCCTTACGCATTTCTTTTTTTCCTAATGGTTGTTTTTAATCTATTTTTCCATTTCGGCCAAAATTAGGAAGATGTAAACCTGGTTCTTTATGCATCCAGACATAGAATGCTCGTCCTGTTAAATTTTCTTCAGGAACAAAGCCCCAGAAACGACTGTCTGCACTTTGATCACGGTTATCCCCCATTGCAAAGTAATGTCCTTTTGGAACGGTCACTTCCCAATATAAACCGTCTTGGTTTGCATATTTACCGTTTTCAACATAGTTGATAAACGGTGCTTGACGCGCCACATTTACACCTTCAAGTTCACGCATTGTAAAAGTGTGCGTACCAATCGTCTCTTTATGATAAATAGACGTTGGTGTATCTAATATATCTTTTTCACGGCTAAACTGTGTTAATACTTTCGGTACTTTTTGTCCGTTAATGATCAATTGTCCATGATCATAAACAAGATGATCGCCTGGTAAACCGATTACACGTTTAATATAACTGATGGTAGGTTGAGGTGGATAACGGAATACAATCACATCGCCACGCTTTGGTTCTCCTACATCAATAATTTTCTTATTAACGATAGGTAAACGCACACCATAATCAAATTTATTCACCAGAATAAAATCACCAGTTTCTAAGGTAGGTACCATAGAGTCTGATGGGATATTAAATGGTTCGTAAAGGAATGAACGAAGTACAAGTACTACAGCTAAAACTGGCCAAAAGTCATAAGCCCATGTAATAACAAAATTTTCGTTCCCGCGCCCTTTATTTGCACGCTGTTTGAATACAAGTTTATCTAACAACCACACTGCAAATAGAATCAGCGTAACTGGAACAAGAATTAAATTAAAATCAAAATCCACACGACCTCACTCGCAGCCTAGCTGCTTGTCTTAAAGTAGGGAAAAGTAATGTCTTACTTCCCCCGACCTTCATTTCTTATCTTTCTACTTTCAATACAGCCAAGAACGCTTCTTGTGGAATTTCAACGCTTCCCACTTGTTTCATACGTTTCTTACCTTCTTTTTGTTTAGAAAGTAGTTTTTTCTTACGTGAAACGTCACCACCATAACATTTTGCTAATACGTTTTTACGCATCGCTTTTACAGTAGAACGAGCAATAATTTGTGCACCGATAGCTGCTTGAATAGCAACGTCGTACATTTGGCGAGGAATCAAATCTTTCATTTTCTCAACCAATGCAATACCACGATGACGCGCGTCATTACGGTGACAAATCATAGCCAAGGCATCAACCTTGTCACTATTAATTAATACATCAACCTTAACTAAAGCTGAACTTTCGAAACGCACAAAGTTATAGTCTAGCGATGCAAAACCACGCGAGCATGATTTTAATTTATCAAAGAAATCCATAACGACTTCAGCCATCGGGATTTCAAAGGTAATAGAAACTTGATTACCCAAGAATTTCATATCTTTTTGAACACCACGGCGTTCAATACAAAGGGTCATTACATTCCCTAAGTACTCTTGCGGAACAAGAATATGACACTCTGCAATCGGTTCACGCAAATCTTCTACCGTAGATCCGTCCGGCATTTTTGATGGACTGTCGATATAAATCGTTTCGCCCTTCTTGGTTAATGCTTCATAAATTACAGTAGGCGCAGAACTGATGAGATCAAGATCGTACTCACGCTCTAAACGCTCTTGTACAATCTCCATGTGTAGCATCCCTAAGAAGCCACAACGGAAACCAAAGCCTAGTGCATCAGAACTTTCTGGTTCAAAGAATAAAGCTGAGTCATTAATCTGCAATTTTTGTAGCGCTTCACGGAATGGCTCAAAATCACTCGCATCAATCGGAAAAAGACCAGCATACACCTGTGGTTTAACCTTTTTGAAACCCGGTAAAATCGCTACATCAGGAGTAGAGGCAAGCGTAATCGTGTCACCTACTGGCGCACCAAAAATATCTTTAATACCCGCAATTACAAAACCTACTTCACCAGCTTCAAGGATATCTGTTTCTGTATGCTTAGGATTAAATACACCTACTGAAGTTACCGGATGAGTTTGTCCTGTCGATTTAACCAACATTTTGTCGCCCTTACGGATACGACCTTGTTTAATACGCACAAGAGAAACTACACCTAGGTAGTTATCAAACCATGAGTCGATAATTAATGCTTGTAATGGAGCATCGCGATCGCCTTCAGGTGCTGGAATAACATCGACTAAACGCTCTAAAACACCTTCAACACCCAAACCGGTTTTTGCTGAACAGGTTGGTGCATCAGTTGCTTCAATTCCGATAATTTCTTCAATTTCATGAATTACACGTTCAGGTTCAGCCTGCGGTAAATCAATTTTATTTAAAATAGGAAGAACTTCGAGACCTTGTTCAATTGCTGTATAGCAGTTTGCAACTGATTGTGCTTCTACACCTTGTGCAGCATCTACAACCAATAGCGCACCTTCACATGCAGCTAATGAACGAGAAACTTCATACGAGAAGTCTACGTGTCCTGGAGTATCAATAAAATTAAGTTGATATTCCTGACCATTAGGATGAGTATAATATAGCGTGACTGAAGCGGCTTTAATGGTAATCCCACGTTCGCGCTCAAGCTCCATTGAGTCCAAGACTTGAGCTTGCATTTCACGATCTTGTAGGCCACCACACATCTGAATAAAACGGTCAGCCAATGTAGACTTACCATGGTCAATGTGGGCAATAATCGAGAAATTTCGTATATTTTTGATATCGACGGATTTTTTAGCTTGCGCCATGGGTTACCTTGAGAAAATATAGAGTGCTATGTAGCTTGTTTTAATACACAGCCAAAGCAGTTAAATAAATTGCGTGAGATTATAACAGATGGATATTTTAAAGTATCCAAAATAATCATGAGCTTTGTACTTATGTTTTAAAAATGACAATCGCAGTGAGCCTATTGTTTCAGGTTATTGGGCATAAGAAATAGTAAAATCATATGGGTTTATGCTTGAATCAAGCGGCTTGTATGCATGGGTAAAAGTTGGTGACATTCGCTTTGGACGTCCTGTAGCAATTTCAATACATGCCCATTTTGTATTTCCAACAAATAATACGGCCTGATCTGATGGACGGAAAAATACATATTGGCGGAACGAATAAAGAGCATTGATATCATCTAACCATGTGCGTAATACAATTTGTTCACCTTCAAATGCAGCTTTACGATATTGCACATGATGCTCAACCGCGACCATCGCATGTTTTAGTTCGAGATATTTAGTTACCCCGACTCCTAAGGTCTCAACATGAGCAGCAGCTACATCTTGCATCCACTGTACATACATCACATTATTCACATGTCCTAACGCATCAATATGATGTGGCTGCACCTGAATATGTAAATCAAAAATACTACTCACAAATGTTCACTCTTATTTATTAAATTTCAAACTGAAATAAGTGTAGGTAGATATCACTATACGCTCAAGATAAATAACAAAAAACCACCCATGTTTAGGGTGGTTCATTGTTTCTTTTTAAGTTTACTGAATACGTAAACCAAGCATTGCGCGTTGTCCCTGACGAATAATTGCCACACGCGCTACCGTATTTTTTTGCAAGTTAGAAACGACTTTTGCAAAATCCTGACTATTTAAAATCTGGCTATTGTTGACTTGAACAATCACATCACCCGGAATGATATTTGACAATGATGCTAAGCCACCACGGCGAACATCTTGTACATAGATACCACCTTTCACACTTAAAGCACTTTTTTCTGGCTCAGCTAAATCACGAATGCTCATTCCTAAAACTGGTCCTTTAGATACCGTACTTTGCGCACTTGTGGCAGGCGTTTCATCTGGAGCAGTCGTTAAAGTTGCTGAAATATTACGGGTTTTGTCATCACGTAATACTTCAAATTGAACAGTTTGATTCGGCTGTACTTTGTTTAATGCGTAGAGTAATTCACTCGTGCGCGATACCGGATTACCGTTATATTTCAAAATCACATCACCCGCTCGCAAGCCGGCTTTTTGTGCAGGCGAGTTCGGAGAAATTTGAGTAATTAGAGCCCCTTCAGGTTTTGGTAACTTGTAAGCATCAGCAAGGTTTCGGTCAATGTCTTGCATCATCACACCAAGATAAGAGCGTGTTACCTTACCTTTAGTTTTAAGCTGTTCGGCTACATCCATCGCTACGTCAATCGGGATAGAGAAAGACAAGCCCATATAGCCGCCAGTACCACTAAATATTCGAGAGTTTACCCCGACTACTTCACCATTTTGGTTAAATAGTGGACCACCAGAGTTACCGGGGTTTAGCGCAACGTCAGTTTGAATAAATGGTACCGAAGTTTCACCACTCATATTTCGTGATTTAGCACTCACAATACCTGCCGACGCAGAGTAATCAAAACCGAAAGGCGAACCAATTGCTAAAACTGGCTCTCCCACTCGCAAACGGTCAACATTTCCTACGCGTAAAGCTGGATAGCTATTTCCAGTCACCTTTAACAATGCAACGTCTGTACGCTCATCACTCCCAACCACCGTTGCATCAATTTCACGGCGGTCATTTAAAGTAATACTAATGCGTGAGGCATTTTCAATCACATGGTGGTTGGTGAGTAGATAACCATCTTTACTAATAAAGAATGCACTACCGTATGCAGTTTTTTCTTGTGGACCCTGTTGCTGTGGAATGATCACCTGATTTCCAAAGAAACGTTTCAAAATTTCAGGGACTTGCTGCTGCAATAGTTCATCCTGAGTCATTTTTTTTACGACGTTTACACTCACCACTGCTGGACTAACTTGTTCAACGAGGTTTGAAAAATCAACAGCAGCATTTGCCTGAACAGCAGCAACTGTAAATACCGCTGCATACATTCCTTGTTGTAAATAGCGAGTTTTCATTCGGTGCTCACCCACAATTGGTCTACGAGAATAAGAATAAAAATGTTGTATCACAACGCTTTGGGGTTGTGCGTAACAATATGTTTATTTGTAAGGCATCCTTACATTCATTATTTTACGCATTGCAACTTTTTAAGCCAATTGCAATTTTTCTCTGAGTTAGAGCGCTTAAGCTCTTGCCTTTTTAGATAAAAAGGGGTGTCATTAGCGGACGTTTTAGATTGTTGCGAATGGACATGCCTAATTTACAGACAATTCACCACTTTGACGTGATTATTGTGGGCAGCGGCGGTGCTGGTTTAAGTCTGGCTTTATCGTTACCAAATCATTTTAATATTGCAGTTTTAGCCAAAGCTGCTTTAACCGAAGCAAGTACCTTTTATGCTCAAGGTGGTGTTGCTGCTGTTCTTGATGAGACTGACTCTATTCAACAGCACATTAATGACACTATGATTGCAGGTGCTCATTTATGTGAAATGGATGCGGTACAACATACCGTAGAAGGCGGTCGTCCTTCTGTTGATTTTCTTTTAAAGCAAGGCGTGCAATTTACTTTAGATGAAGATGAACAACTTCATTTAACACGTGAAGGCGGTCATTCACAACGTCGTATTATCCATTCGGCTGATGCAACCGGTAAAGCTATTTCAACCACCTTGGTTGAGCGTGCCAAAGAACGTAAAAATATTACTATTTTTGAAAACTACATTGCGATTGATTTAATTAGCTCGCATAAATTAGGTCATACCGATCAAGCGAATCGCGCTATTGGTTTATATGCCTTAGATGAAAATACGGAAAAAGTTCATACATTCCTTGCACCATTTACCGCACTGGCTTGCGGCGGTGCGATGAAAGCTTATCTGTACACATCTAATCCAGATATTGCTACAGGTGATGGTATTGCAATGGCCTTCCGTGCAGGTTGCCGTGTAGCCAATATGGAATTTAATCAGTTCCACCCAACTTGTCTGTATCACCCTCAAGCTCGCTCATTTTTAATTACTGAAGCCATGCGCGGTGAAGGTGCTTATTTGCGCTTACCTGATGGCGAGCGTTTTATGCTACGTTTTGACGATCGTGCAGAACTGGCTCCTCGCGATATTGTGGCACGTACCATTGACCATGAAATTAAACGCCTCGGTATTCGTCATGTGTGGTTAGATATTACACACAAATCACCAGAGTTTATCAAAGAGCACTTCCCTACACTTTATGCGCGATTGCTTGAGTTAGGTATCGACATTACCAAAGACATGATTCCAGTGGTGCCAGCAGCTCACTATACATGTGGTGGTGTTGTGGTTGACTCAAATAGCCAGACTGATATTGAAGGTCTATATGCGATTGGTGAAACGTCTTATACCGGTTTACATGGTGCAAACCGTATGGCAAGTAACTCATTACTTGAGTGCTTCGTTTACGGCATGAGTGCGGCAAAAGATATCGAAAATAAATTTGATAAAAACTTCAAATTACCGGAAGTGCCCACTTGGGATGACTCACAAGTAACCAACCCAGATGAAGATGTTGTGATTTTACAAAACTGGGATGAGTTACGTTCGACCATGTGGAACTACGTTGGTATTGTAAGAACTACAAAACGTTTAGAACGTGCTTTGCACCGTATTGAAATGTTAAAGCGTGAAATCACTGAATATTATCAAGACTACCGTGTTAGCAAAAACCTAATTGAGCTGCGTAACCTTGTTTTAGTATCTGAGATGATTGTGCGCTGTGCTATGCAACGTAAAGAATCACGTGGTCTGCATTACACACTCGATTACCCGGAAACTTCGAGTGAGATTCGTAAAACAGTTCTAACACCGCCAAATTTTGCAGTAGAACAGCCCTTAGTTAATACTGATATTTAAGCTGTTCTTCTACGAAAAAGCACAGTTCAGACTGTGCTTTTTATTTGGTTTAATATTTATGATTTAGGTGGAATTGAATAAGTCGCAGTCACATGTGCAACGGGTTCCTCTAACCCAACTGAATAAATCCACACCTCACCCACTACTAAACTCTTTCCTACTTTCATAAGCTTACACTCACTGCGCAAGTCTTGATCACCCGCAGGTTTTCTTAGAAAATTAATATTAAAATTGGTCGTTACAGCTAAACCAACAATGCCGATTTCACCTAATATTGCAATATATAAAGCAAAATCAGCCAAAGTCATCATGGTTGGGCCAGATATGGTACCACCAGGCCGTTGATGTCTTTGATCGACATGATAATAAACGACAGCAGCTTTAGGCGTGACTGATTCAATCGTGCAATGTTCAAGACTGGGTGGAAATTCCTTTTCAAGAAATGCCACGATTTCTTCTTTTGAACTTTTCATCCTTGTTATTCTTCAATCTATAAAATCATATGTAAGATAGCATAAGAAAATAACAGATCTTTTCTATGACGATTTAAATCAGAATTAACGTCATCTTTAACCACTCCCATTTTTATAAGAGTGGCTCATCCAAATGCTTATCCTAAATATTGCAATGCCTGTTCGAACACCTGATCAGGACTTTGGGTTGCATCTATTCGCTTAATACGTTCAGGTTCAGCTTTCCATAAGGTTTCATAACCTTCACGAACCTTTGTGAAAAAACTTAACTTTTCTTGTTCAAAACGATCTAAAGCTCCGCGTTCGCGTGCTCGATTCATGCCCAATTCAATCGGTGCATCTAACCAGAAAGTCACTTCTGGCATGCGCGAAACAAAGTTCTGATTTAAAAGCTGTAATTTATCTTGGCTTAAACCACGACCAGAACATTGATAAGCAAAACTTGCATCAGTAAAACGATCACTTAATACAATTTTGTTAGCGTCTAGAGCCGGCAAAATAACCTGTTGCAAATGTTGAGCACGTGCCGCATAAATAAGCAATAGTTCAGTATCATGACTCATGTTTTCATCATGATTCACTGCTAAAAGCATTGAACGAATTTGTTCAGCTAGCGGCGTCCCACCCGGCTCTCGAGTTAAAACAACTTGTTTACCTTGTTCTTCAAAATACTGATGAATTTTTCGAATGAGTGTAGTTTTACCTACCCCTTCCGTGCCTTCAAAGCTAATAAACATCTCTTTTCCTTATTTCTTCGATCTCAACACGGATAAATAGTCCTGCACCGCTTGATTATGCGCCTGCAAACTTGCCGTAAATTTATGTCCACCATTGCCAGTCGCTACAAAATAGATGTTGTTTGAGTTATCTGGATGTAACGCTGCTTCAATCGCTTTTTGGCTTGGTAAAGCAATTGGAGTTGGAGGCAAACCATTAATGGTATAAGTATTATATGGCGTTGGGGTACGCAGGTCTTCTCGGGTAATATTGCCTTTATAGTTATTACCCATACCGTAAATAACCGTAGGATCTGTTTGTAAACGCATACCGAGTCTTAAACGGCGGACAAAAACGCCAGAAACTTGTGTAAGTTCACTGTCTAAACTTGTTTCTTTCTCAACAATAGAAGCCATAATTAATGCTTCATATTTATCTTTATAAGGTAAATTCGGCGCACGATTTGCCCAAGCAGCATCTAAAGCTTTCATTTGACGGTGGTATAAATCGGTCAGAATTTTCTTGTCAGTCTCGCCTTTGGCAAAGAAATAAGTATTCGGCGCGAACAAGCCTTCTGGATGATCGTAAGGAATCCCAAGCGCTTTCATAAGCTGATCATTAGGTAAATCTAATATTGTATTTTTTACGTTTTTATCATTTTTGAGTGCAGTAATAAGCTGCTTAAAAGTTGTACCTTCAATCACCAAAACACGGTTCATCTGAGCATTATCAGCGTCAGATAACATCTCTAATACTTGTCTTACACTCATCCCTTGTTCAATTTCATACACACCAGCTTTCATGCTGTCATGAATTATAAACTTTTGATAAAGCTTCAATACGATAGGAAAGCTAATTTTGCCTTCTTTGGCCAAACGATCAATAAAACCAGAATAAGTTTCTCCAGATGTAATAGATAACATCTGTTTTTTTCCTTCAATAGGATAAGCTTTGAATAGACTCGACCATAAAATGGCAAAGGCAGAAATTAAGACAATAAACAGGCCAATTAAAACCAGTCGCTTAGAAAATTTTGGAGCTTGTTTCTTGTTATTTTTCTTGGCGTTTTTTGCTTTCGCATTCACAGGTGGCTTCGGCATATTAATGAATCTGATTTAAGTTAAGGATATGAAATAAATCTATGCATGCCTGTGTATCTAGCGTTTTTTCGCCTAAATGAGTGACCACTCGCATAGGGTTTAAAGCATTACAAAAGAATAGACTTTGTATTTCAGATACTTCATCTAACTCAATCACACGTACTTCACAGGCAATACCATGGTGCTGCATACGCGCCAGAATTTCTGCCCGCATTACACCGTGGACGCCATTATAGCGAAGTTCAGGAGTAATCCATCTATCATTTAAACGAATAAAACAATTACTGCTGATCCCTTCAACAATATAACCTTGTACATCAGTAACTAATGCTTCAGCCCACCCGAGTTGATCTGCTTCTTTTTTTAGCAATACTTGTTCAAGACGGTTTAAAGATTTAAGTCCGACCAAGCTCGGCATGGTTAGACCTAGAGCCTGATTTAAGACACCGCACTGGATAGAGTCTGGCAAAAATGGCTCTAAAGCTTTTGGATAAAACCAGATATAAATATCTGCTTCATGCTTTGGCAAACTATAACCACGGTCACCTTCACCACGACTAATCACAATTTTTAAAGTGCCGTTGAGCACAAGATTTTGCTTTTGTAATTGCTGTAAGCTTTGTTCTATGAGTTCAAAATTCGCAGTTAAAGACAGTCTTTGACATGCAAGTTTTAGACGTTCCCAGTGTCTTTCTTTAAGCTCAATCTGGTTTTGAAAAACACGAATTGTAGTAAAGCACCCATCGCCATAATGAAATGCTCGATCCAATAAAGGAATGGTCTCAACAGGTTGCCCATTTTTAAAACACCACATGTTTGATCACCCTTTCTTAAAAATCGCACAACAAAAACAACACCTTTCATTTAAATAATAAATGATTGATTTTAAAAAATTATACCGATTTCGTATTAACTTTTAAAACTTGTTATATATCAAGATTTAAGAATAGTTTATCTCTTTTTACTATTTCTATTTTTTTCATATTAAATTCGTTTTTTATTATTTTTTTAGAATAAAGACTAGCGCTATTCTGCGTTCATGTTTTGAACATTTCATATTTTTTGAGGACTTATCTCATGCGTTTTTCACAATTAAAAGTCGGGGTTATCGCTGCACTTCTTTCTGTTTCATCATTTGCAGCTCAAGAGTTTTTAAATGTTTCTTACGATCCAACTCGTGAGTTATATACAGATTTCAACAAACAGTTCGGTACTTACTGGAAACAACGTACGGGTCAAGATATTGAGTTTAAGCAATCACACGGTGGTTCTGGTAAACAGGCGCGTGCGGTTATTGATGGCTTAAACGCAGATGTAGTGACATTGGCACTTGCGGCAGATATCGATGAAATTGCGGAAAAAGCAAAATTACTTCCAGCTGACTGGCAGAAAAAGTTACCGCAGAACTCTACCCCATACACTTCAACAATTGTGTTTTTAGTGCGTAAAGGTAATCCAAAACAAATTAAAGACTGGGGTGATTTAATCAAACCAGGTGTAGAAATTATTACGCCAAACCCGAAAACTTCAGGTGGTGCTCGTTGGAATTATCTTGCAGCTTGGGCTTGGGCAAAACATCAACCGGGTGGCAATGATGCAAAAGCACAAGAGTACGTTCGTCAAATTTATAAACACACTAAAGTTCTAGATTCGGGTGCACGTGGTGCCACGACTACTTTTGCTGAGCGTGGTATTGGTGATGTGTTACTCGCTTGGGAAAACGAAGCTCATTTAGCTCTTCGCGAACAACCGGGCAAATTTGAAATTATTACCCCGTCTCTTTCGATCTTAGCTGAGCCTCCAGTTGCAATTGTAGAGAAGAATGCAGCTAAAAAAGGCAACTTAACGATTGCTAAAGGTTATCTCAACTACTTGTACTCACCTGCTGGTCAAGAAATTGCAGCTCGTAACTTCTACCGTCCGCGTAACGCAGCTGTTCTTAAGAAATACGGCAATGTATTTAAGCCATTAAAGCTTGTAACCATCGACAAAGAATTTGGTGGTTGGACAAAAGTGCAAAAACAACATTTTGATAATGGTGGTGTTTTCGATCAAATCGTGAAAATCAATAGTGCAGAGAAATAATTCTTTGTTCTAAGGATAAGGAGAACAGACATGATTCACACTGTAATTGTTCCGGGTGTAGGTGGTAGTGAACATCAACATTGGCAATCTTGGTTGCAGCGTCAACTCGTGTCTAGTTCTCGTGTTGAGCAAAAAAACTGGGATAGACCCGTACTAAGCGAATGGGTTGAACAATTTGTTAAAACAGTTCAAGCAGCACCAACTCCTGTTCAGATTGTTGCACATAGTTTTGGATGTTTAACAAGTGTTGCTGCTTTAGCAGAGTACCCAGAATTAAGAAGCCAAGTGAAGAAACTTATTTTAGTCGCGCCAGCAAATCCAGCACGCTTTGGGGAAGCAGGATTTGCTCGTCATAGCTTGACCGACTACAAAGCGTATTTTCATCAATTAAAAATTGATGTGCCTGCAACGCTACTCATTAGTGAGAACGATCCTTGGCTCGGTCTTTTTGATGCCTTACAACTTGCAAAATCATGGAAGTTAAATCCAGTGAATCTTGGTGAAGTTGGTCATATTAATGTTGCCTCAGGTTTTGGGCCATTTCCAGATTTACTGAATTATTTGATTCCAGAAGATTCGATGTGTAGTTACTCATCTATCGACCCGGTAAAAACACATTTCTCTTTGAAATTTGCTTAATACCAATCTTTATACCGCACCGTTTATCTTTATTTATTCGCTTACTGGTTTCAGCAGGCTTTTCTCTTTGAGGAAATATCATGTCGCAGCGATCCCGAGTGCTGCCTGGGTTTGGCCTATCTTTGGGCTTCACCCTCGCCTATGTGTCTTTTATTGTGCTTATTCCATTAGCCGCAGTCTTTATCAAATCATTTGGAATCGGATGGGACGGATTATGGGAAATTTTAACGTCTGAGCGTATTTTAAAATCGCTTCAACTCAGCTTTAGCTCAGCATTAATCGCAGCGTTTATTAATGTTGTGTTTGGTTTGCTTTTAGCCTGGTGCCTTGTGCGCTATAACTTTCCTGGGAAACGTCTGGTTGATGCCTTGGTCGATTTACCTTTTGCACTTCCAACAGCGGTTGCAGGTATTGCGCTTACCTCACTCTATGCACCTACTGGCTGGATAGGCCAATATCTGGAACCACTTGGTATTCAGGTTGCCTATACACCTATCGGGATTACGCTGGCATTGGTGTTTATCGGTATCCCATTTATTGTAAGAACAGTTCAACCAGTACTCAGTGATATCGAAACTGAACTTGAAGAAGCGGCTTCCGCACTCGGCGCAAATCGTTGGCAAACCATCACTAAAATTATTTTACCGATCTTACTACCTGCCCTATTTACAGGCTTTGCTTTGGCATTTGCCCGCGGTGTGGGGGAATATGGTTCTGTTATTTTCATTGCTGGCAATCAACCTTTTAAAACAGAGATTGCACCACTCATGATTATTTCTCGTCTTGAGGAATATGACTATGCAGGTGCAACCACTATTGCTGCGGTCATGTTAGTTCTCTCTTTCATTATTTTATTTGCCATTAATTTACTTCAAGCGTGGGCAAACCGTCGTACAGGGAGAAATATCACATGAATTTACATACCGACAGCAATGCGCTTGCCTTGAAGTTGCAATCTCGTGACGCGACACGTGAGCCGACTTGGGTACGTTATACCTTAATTACAATTGCGCTGGTTTTTTTCCTCAGTTGCCTCATGTTGCCACTCATTCTGGTTTTTGTAGAAGCATTTAAACAAGGACTTGAAGTTTATGTTCAAGCTTTGATTGATCCAGACACGCTATCAGCAGTGAAATTAACCTTACTCACCGCAGCAATTGCTGTTCCAATTAATGTGGTATTTGGTGTTGCCGCTGCATGGGCTGTTTCTAAGTTCCAGTTTAGAGGTAAGGCAGTTTTAACTACCATTATTGATATGCCTTTTTCAGTTTCACCTGTTATCGCAGGTTTAATGATTGTACTGATTTTCGGTGCTCAAGGTTGGTTAGGCGGCTGGTTAATGGACCATGACATCAAGATTCTATATGCCGTACCTGCAATTGTTTTAGCGACTATCTTTATTACCGTTCCATTTGTAGCACGTGAGTTAATTCCACTCATGGAAGCTCAAGGAACTGAAGAGGAAGAAGCAGCTATCGTACTCGGCGCATCAGGATGGCAAACCTTTTGGAAGGTCACACTCCCTAACATTAAATGGGGGCTAATTTACGGCGTAATTCTTTGTAATGCCCGTGCAATGGGTGAGTTTGGCGCAGTATCGGTGGTTTCTGGTCACATTCGTGGTGAAACCAATACCTTGCCACTTCATGTCGAAATTTTATATAACGAGTACACCTTTAGCGCAGCTTTTGCCGTGTCCTCATTACTTGCTTTTTTAGCCATATTAACGCTGGTATTGAAAACGTGGTTAGAACTACATCAAGACAAACCAGAACCACATTCAACTGATTCGTAAGGAATGAAATCATGAGTATTCAAGTTAAAAATATTGAAAAACACTTTGGTGCATTCCATGCGCTTAAAAATATTTCCCTAGACTTTCCAGAAGGTGAACTGGTTGCATTACTTGGCCCATCTGGATGCGGTAAAACGACTCTACTTAGAATTATTGCAGGTCTAGAATCAGCCGATGGCGGTCAAGTGTTACTTGAAGGTGAAGATGCGACTAATGTACATGTACGTGAGCGTCAGGTTGGCTTTGTATTTCAGCACTATGCTTTATTCCGCCACATGACAGTATTTGACAATATTGCCTTTGGTTTACGTGTTCGTCCTCGTGCGACTCGCCCTTCAGAAGCTGAAATTAAAAAACGCGTTACGCGTTTACTCGATTTAGTTCAACTTGGATTTTTAGCAGACCGCTACCCTGCACAGCTTTCAGGCGGCCAACGTCAGCGTATTGCTTTAGCCCGTGCTTTGGCAGTAGAACCTCGAGTCTTATTACTTGATGAGCCGTTTGGTGCGCTAGATGCTAAAGTCCGTAAGGAGTTACGCCGCTGGCTACGCAACTTACATGATGAATTGCATATTACTTCAATTTTCGTGACTCATGATCAGGAAGAAGCACTTGAAGTTGCAGATCAGATTATTGTAATGAATAAAGGTAATGTGGAACAGATCGGCTCACCTCGTGAAGTTTATGAAAAACCATCAACACCATTCGTATTTGATTTCTTGGGTCAGGCAAATCGTTTTGAAGGTGAAAATACAGACGGTATTATCCGTATGGGCAATGACCGTATTCAATTACCAACGTTAGTTGAAGCACCTCAAGGAAAAGTGATTGCTTTTGCCCGTCCAGATGAGTTACATATTCACTCGCAACCGCAGGCGAATAGCATTGAAGCCATTTTTGTACGTGAAATCTGGATTGCTGGAAAAGTTGTGGCGGAATTACAAGACCGTAATGGACGTTTAATTGAAATTGCTCTGAGCAGTGAAGCTGCAAAATTACATGCATTTAAACCGAATCAAACTGTTTGGGTGAGTGCATCTCAATTGCACTTATTTGCAGATCAAGTTGCTTAAGAAATATATTTGGTAAGGAAAAGTGTGAATGAACTTTCAACAATTAAGAATTATCCGAGAAACTGTACGCCAAAACTTTAACTTAACCGAAGCATCGGCTGCACTCTACACGTCTCAATCAGGTGTAAGTAAACATATTAAAGATCTAGAAGATGAGCTCGGCGTACAACTTTTTATACGAAAAGGTAAACGTCTTTTAGGTTTAACAGAGCCAGGACAATCTCTTCTTGGCATTGTTGAACGCATGTTGGTTGATGCTGAAAATATTAAACGCCTTGCAGAAGACTTTAATAAAGTTGATGAAGGCACATTAACGATCGCAACAACCCATACTCAAGCACGTTATGTGTTACCTCCGATCGTAAACCAATTTAAGAAGTTATTTCCTAAAGTTCATTTGATTTTACAACAAGCCAGCCCTGTTGAAATCTCAGAAATGCTCTTACAAGGCGAGGCGGATATTGGGATTGCCACAGAGTCTTTAACAACTGAAGAAAATCTGGCTAGTATTCCTTACTATCAATGGCAACACAGCATTATCACACCGCAAAATCATCCTTTAGTAAAGGCAGACAAGATTACGCTTGAACTTTTAGCGGACTATCCACTCATTACTTATCATGGCGGTTTTACAGGTCGCTCTAAAATTGACAAAGCTTTTGAAGAAGCTCATCTTGATGCAGATATCGTAATGTCTGCTCTTGATGCAGACGTTATTAAAACGTATGTCGAATTGGGTATGGGAGTCGGAATTGTCAATGACGTGGCTTATGACACAGAACGTGATCATCGTTTAAAACAAACCAAAACTGATATTTTTGGTGTCAATACGACATGGATTGCAGTTCGTAAAGGTCACCTACTACGCGGTTATGGTTACGAGTTTATTTCCTTATGCTCACCTGATGCCGATATTAAAGCGCTTAAGAAAATTGCTTACCCTGATGAATAAAGATTAAGAGAAAATAAAAGAGCTAAAAAGCTCTTTTATTTTATTAGATGCAAAAAAAACGAGCCGCAGCTCGTTTTTTCTTTTATATCTTACCAGTAGAAGTTCACACCAACTTTACCAACTGGCATCCATTCATACTTATTATCGTTACGAATTTCATTTGCTTCTTTATCAACAGCATCTTGAGCAGATGTTGGATTACCTGTTACAGGAGCAAGATTGTACTGAGTTAATTGAACTGATGGATTACCAGTATAATATGCACCTACCTCACCAAACACACCCCAATTTTTATTGAATTTTGGAGCAAAACCAAAACCTAAGTATGGAGCAATATCATTCTTGTAAGACATTTTACCTCTTACACCGCCCTCTTGACCAGCAACTGCTTGTTGATAGTTCTTACCATCAATTGATAAAGTTTCACCATTACCAATACGTTTAGCTAAGTCATAATCATTATCTAGATAAGCAGCACCAGCAGCTACATATAAGCCTTGAGCCCATGGATTAGAACTAGCACCCCATGGACGAATCTCAGCATTTAAATAGATATTGTTATTATCCATATCTAGGTCATATTTCGTACCATTTACAGAAACATCATCTGTCCACGAAATGTCACCACCATTATAACCAAGAGCCAAACCTACATATGGGTTTGCTTGCCATAATAAAGCACCACCGTAACCAGTTGTACCTACCTCAGCACGCACCCCTACAGGAAGTAATTGTTTTTGGTCAAATGCATAGCTGTCATGAACAACGGCTTCATCTGCCATTACAGCACCAGCAGCGAATAAAGCTGTTGTTGTTACTAATACACGTAATGCTTTCATAGTTTTCTCCTCAAAAAGGCTCTGTTTTTAATTTTGTGACTAAAATCATAATAAAAGAGCTTAGATTCTTTTTTATACAAAAAATGCTAGATTTCTGTTATTTTTTGATACAAATTGAGTTAAATTTTTATTTTCTAATCATTTTTGTGTAAAAAACACTTGATTATCTAATAAGCTTAATTTCATTTAACCTATTTATATCCTCAATTAAACGTAACACGTTTTTTCAAAGATTCTTGTCACAAATTAGTGTAAAATCTTTAAAATTTTTTATGGAAGGAAGATCATGTCTCAGCTTTCTACGATCATTGAGCAAGCATTTGAAGACCGCGCAAACTTTACTGCAGCAGATTGCTCAAGCGAAATCCGCCAAGCTGTTGAAGAAGCAATTGCTGGTTTAGATAACGGTACACTTCGAGTTGCTGAAAAGATCAATGGTGAATGGGTTGTTCACCAGTGGTTAAAAAAAGCTGTTTTATTATCATTTAAACTAAATGACAATAAACCAATCGAGTCATGTGATCTTCGTTTCTACGATAAAGTTGAAACTAAATTCTCTGGTTGGACTGAAGAGCAATTTAAAGCAGCAGGTGTTCGTGTTGTTCCTCCTGCTGTAGCGCGTCGTGGTAGCTTCCAAGCTAAAAACGTAGTGTTAATGCCTTCTTATGTAAACATTGGTGCTTATGTAGATGAAGGCACAATGGTTGATACATGGGCAACTGTAGGTTCATGTGCTCAAATCGGTAAAAATGTTCACTTGTCTGGTGGTGTAGGTATCGGTGGTGTTTTAGAACCATTACAAGCTAACCCAACCATTATTGAAGACAATTGCTTTATCGGTGCGCGTTCAGAAATCGTTGAAGGCGTAATTGTTGAAGAAGGCTCAGTCATTTCAATGGGCGTTTTCATTGGTCAATCAACTAAAATTTATGACCGCGAAACTGGCGAAATCCATTATGGTCGTGTACCAGCAGGTTCAGTTGTAGTTTCAGGCAGCTTGCCATCTAAATGTGGAACTTACAGCTTATACGCTGCAATTATCGTGAAAAAAGTTGATGCAAAAACACGTGCAAAAACGAGCTTGAACGATTTGTTACGCGCTGACTAATTTGCTATAACGCTCTTGCGGAGCTTTAATCGCTCCTCATCTCTACGATCCAACTGATCGTAGAGATTTTATTTTTTATATAGTGTGGTATTTCTAGAATGGCTTCCTTACGTTCCTCTGCAATTCCTGTCTCTGACCCTGCGTCTGGTTTACGCATTACCGAGATTTTTTACTCGTTGCAGGGTGAAGCGAATGCTTCTGGTTTACCGACTGTATTCATTCGCTTAACAGGCTGTCCACTACGTTGTAGTTACTGTGATACGACTTATTCTTTTGAAGGCGGAGAACGTTTTTCACTTGAACATATCATTGAAACAGCTAAACAGTATCAAACACCTTATATTTGTGTTACTGGTGGCGAACCATTAGCACAGCCAAACTGTTTGATTCTATTACAACGCTTATGCGAAGCAGGCTTTGATGTTTCTTTGGAAACTAGTGGCGCGCTCGATGTCTCAAAAGTAGATTCGCGTGTTTCTAAAGTTCTCGATTTAAAAACTCCAACTTCTGGTGAGGAACATCGCAATCTCATCAGTAATCTTGATCATTTGACTGCACATGACCAAATTAAATTCGTCATTTGTAACCGCGAAGATTATGAATGGTCAAAGCAGCAAGTTGAAAAATATCAACTGCATAAAAAAGTCAGTACCGTTTGGTTCTCCCCTGCCTTTGCAGTTGAAAAAGGTGCTGTTGGCCTGCCACGTCTAGCACGTGATCTGGCACAGTGGATACTTGATGATAAACTCCTTGTTCGCTTCCAACTTCAGTTACATAAACTGCTTTGGAACGATGAATCAGGTCGTTAATCACTCAATAAAATAAATCATTCCGAATATGGAGAAAAATATGCGCCCTCGTGCCATTGTTTTGCTTTCAGGCGGCTTAGACTCAACCACTTGCCTAGCTTGGGCACAAGCACGCTATGAATGTATTGCTATTAGTTTTATGTATGGCCAACGCTCAACGACTGAACTAGATGCAGCAAAAGCATTAGCTCAACGTGCAGGTGTTGAACATCGTGTAATTAATATCGATTTGGCGAATTTAGGTGGATCTGCACTTACAGACCACAACATTGCTGTACCAGAACAGTTACAAGAAGGTATTCCTGTAACTTATGTACCAGCGCGTAACACTATTTTCCTCTCTTATGCTCTAGCTGCAGCTGAAGTATTTAATGCTGAAGCGATTGTTATTGGTATCAATGCTGTTGATTATTCAGGATATCCTGATTGTCGTCCTGAATTTATTGATGCTTTTGCGAATATGGCACGCTTAGCAACTAAAGCTGGTGTAGAAGGAAAACCACTTAAGTTTGAAACACCACTGTTACATTTATCCAAAGCGAATATTATACGTTTAGGGATTGAACATGGCGTAGACTATAGTCAAACGGTATCTTGCTACCAAGCAGATGCTCAAGGACGTGCGTGTGGCAAATGTGACAGTTGCCGTTTGCGTAAAGAAGGCTTTATTGAGGCCGGTGTTGCCGACCCAACACGCTATATACCGTAATAAGTAGGTAAAATTTATGAAGTTGTTAAAATCAAATCTTATTCTTTCATCTTTGTTTTCAACAGTTGCTCTTATGGCTGGTACAGCACATGCTGCCGAAAACCCAGTTCAAGCAGCATATAAAAGTACTAACGTTAAAGGTGCATTAGTTAACGTTTGTAAAGATCAAACAGCTAAAGGTGGCAAACTAAGTTCATCTGAAGTTAGCAAATTCTGTAGCTGCCAAGTTGAAGCACAAGGTAAAGTGACTGAAGCACAAAAATGGGAAATCCAAAGTGCAATCAATGCGAAGAAAAGCCCAAGCTCTCTAGGATTTGTACAACAACAAAACCGTGATCTTAAAGCATGTTTCGGTCCTCAGTTAACAACTAAACTTGAAAAATTAACTGAAGATGCAATGAAAGCTGCTCAACAACAAGCTCCTAAAAAATAAGCTTTTGTTATTCCAAATTAAGCCTGCATTTATGCAGGCTTTTTTGTAGCTCTGTTAAAATGATCTTATCGAACTTGAACAATTTATCCGAAATAAACCATGCAAGAACAATGGAAAACCAACGCAATAAATAAGACCTCTATTGTTTCATTCAGTGGTGGTAAAGACAGCTCCCTTGCACTCTACCATGCAATGAAAACTGGTACGGTGAGTGGGCTCATTGTCATGCTGGAAGAACAAGGTCAGCGCTCTCGTTTACATGCTATGCCACTTGATATTATTCAAGCACAAGCTAAAGCAATCGGCTTACCAGTATTCATGGCTTCATCAAGCTGGAATGACTATGAAGCTAAATTTATTGAATTACTCATTCAGGCAAAACAACAAGGTGCTGAGGTACTTGTTACAGGCGATCTGGATATGCCTGAACATGGATGTTGGCATGATCGAATAACTCAACAGGTAGGACTCAAATTAGGAATGCCTCTTTGGCTTCGCCCACATCGTGAAGTTGTTGAAGAATTTATCAATCTTGGTTTCCATAGTGTGCTTGTAACAGTGAACTTAAAACTAGGAATGACAATTCAAGATTTAGGAAAAACTTTAACCTTAGAATATATAAAAGAACTTGAAAACCGTGGTATTGATCCATGTGGTGAAGGCGGTGAATTTCATACGACGGTAATTGATGGCCCAATTTTTAACAAACCAATTCCTGTAAGAAAGCTCGATATTGTTTATTATGAAGAATATGCTTTTTTACCACTTGAATTAGATCAAATTTAGCTTTTTTGAAGGATGAGAAATGACTGACAATATCCAATTACCAAATCAGGTATTCCCAACGACACAAGGTGAAGTGAACTTGACTGAGGTCGAAAACGAATGGTTAATCATTTACTTCTACCCTAAAGATTCAACTCCAGGATGTACAACACAAGCAGTTGGTTTTTCTTGTCTAAAAGATCAGTTTGAAGCTTTAGGTGCTCGTATTTACGGTGTTTCGCGCGACTCAGTAAAAGCCCACCAAAACTTTACTGAAAAACAGGCACTGACTATTGATCTGATTAGTGATAAAGAAGAAGTACTGTGTAAGCACTTCGATGTGATTAAAGAAAAAAATATGTATGGCAAAAAAGTAATGGGTATTGAACGCTCTACTTTCATTTTCCATAACAAAACTTTAGTTAAAAGCTACCGTAAAGTTAAAGCTGCTGGGCATGCGGAACAAGTTCTAGAAGACTTAAAAGCCCTTCAAACAGCTTAATAAAATTAACAAAAAAAGCGAGTTTTACACTCGCTTTTTGTTTGCAAAGCATTACCCAATACTTTGACTTTGGCGTATCATAAAAATATTAGAATAATTATTTTAAGGCAATGATATGAGTCTACTACTCAAAACTTGCTCTTTGCTGCCTGCTACTCTTTTTATCGGTGCATGTAGTGCAAATACATTAGCAATATCCACTGACACGCCCACAACAATTGCTCAAATTCAAAAAAATTCCAATGAAATAAGCTGCCAAGACTTGCAAAACCCAGCCTATCAACAAGCTGTACTAAACACAATTAATCAGATCCGACAGCAATCACGCCAATGTGGTCAGCAGTATTTCCCAGCAACCAAACCTTTGAGCTGGAGTAATAATTTATATAAAGGTGCACTTTCTCATAGTGAAGATATGGCTGCACACAACTTTCTCGGGCATGTTGGCTCAACCGGTCTGGACTTAAAATCACGTTTGAAAATTTACAATACACTTGGTAAAGCCAATGGTGAAAATGTCGCTAGTGGCCAAAAAACTTTAGGGCAAGTTATGTCTAAATGGCTAACAAGTCCCTTGCATTGTAGTAATCTAATGAATCCAAAATTCACCACTTACGCAATTGCGTGTGCTTCTGATCAGTCTGTAAAGCAAAAGAGTTATTGGACTCAACAATTTGGTACGCGTTAAAAGGAAAAATGATGCAATCTGGTTCAATCACTCCAATTTTAAGAATTTTTGATGTTGATTTAGCTCAATCATTTTATCTTGAGTTCTTAGGTTTTCAGCTTGATTGGCAACATCAATTTGAAGATAACTTTCCGTTATATTTACAAATTTCCAAAGATGATTGCGTTATTCATTTATCAGAGCATTTTGGTGATGCAAGTCCACATAGTGCAATCCGTATTTATTGGGAACATATTTATGAGCTGCACAGCGAACTAAGCAAAAAAGATTATAAATTTTCTAAGCCTCAGGTTGAAAAAACAGATTGGGAAACACTTGAACTCAGCATCACCGATCCTTTTTCCAACCGAATTATCTTTTGGGCAGATGCTTAATCTAGATGAATTTATTCAAACTCATCTAGATTAGAGCGATCATCTTCTTCAAATCGTTGTTGCAGTTGTTGATAAGTACGTGTTTTTTTAAACTCATCTAAAAATTTAATCGTTCCTACAGGAAAAAATTCCGTTTGGATTTCACCACGATAATAAGCTTCACGCATTGGCGTTGCCGAAATTGAATCTTTTAAGCTATCCAGCTCAACCATGATCCACTCTGGAAATAATCTTAAATAATATGAAGACTCATCCTTAAAATGCCCGATCAAACCAATTTTTGAGTTCGGTTCAATTACACCATTCACTAAAGATTTGACTTGTTTTACCCACTTTTCGTCATTATAAACATCTACCACATGTACAAAACGGATGCGTCTTTGTTCTTCTAGAGAAAAATTTGACAAGATCATTTGCTCACGCTCTATTGCTAAGAATGGATTTTTAATATTACGTTCCATTTGAGCAGAGCCTAGTGCCAAAACCACATAGTGACTTTGTTGTAAGGCAATTTCAATTGTCTGCATATGAGCCAAATGAAATGGTTGAAAACGCCCTATAAAAACGAGATAGTCAAATTTATACATAATTAGATTTTCACTTTTTATGAACTCATCAGTAACGCTCATTACAAAAAATATGCGCCATAATGAGAACCTAAAAATTAACAACGTGGTTTAAAGCAAGGATAGTACGATGACACTTAGCTGTATTCAACAACCTCATCAACATTTAAACGCAAATTTAGAAGGTGGCGTACTCACCTTAGCCATAAATCGCCCAGATGCAAAAAATGCACTCTATGGCGAACTCTATTTATGGATTGCTCAAGCACTGAATGAAGCCGACCTTCATAAAGATGTTCGAGTAGTTATTCTACGTGGTGTCGAGCAAGATTTTACCGCTGGCAATGACATGAAAGATTTTATGAGTTTTGTACAAAATCCGAACATGGGTCCAGCAGGAGAAGTTCCGCCATTCGTTCTACTTAAAGCGGCTGCTAAATTAACAAAACCACTTATTATTGCAGTAAAAGGTGTGGCAATTGGAATTGGCGTTACGATTTTATTACACGCAGATTTAGTTTTTGCTGACAACACCGCCCTTTTCCAAATTCCATTTGTAAGTCTTGGCCTTTCTCCAGAAGGTGGTGCAAGTCAATTACTCATTCAACAAGCTGGTTATCACAAAGCAGCCGAACTTCTGCTTACTGCAAAAAAATTCAATGCTGAAACTGCAGTACAAGCAGGCTTAGTGAATGAAGTGGTTGAAGATTCTTACGCATCTGCTCAGACAACAGCTCAGCATTTAGCAGCTTTGCCTCTTGCATCATTAAAACAAACAAAAGCGCTTATGAAGCATAATTTAGAGCAAATTATTGAATGTATTGATCATGAAGCTGAAATCTTTATGCAGCGCGTTCACTCACCTGAAATGCTAGAAGCAGTACAAGCATTTATGCAAAAACGTAAACCAGATTTCGCTCAGTTTAATTAAAATCAATTTCTATGATTTGAATAAACTCAAAGGCAGGCTCTTCATAAGGATGGCTTGCCTTTAATGCTTTCGCTACGGTCTTGGCGTTTTCTTCAATTACAATTGTTTCTACACGCCACTCATCAACTTGTTCAAGTTCACCTAGCTCTCCGATGTAAGGATCGGCGCCTTTAACTGGCTTAAACTGCCCTATTCCTTTCACTTGCCATGCGCAGTGTTCATAATTACCAATACCACCTGCACCAGCAGAGAAAATGGCTTGTTTAGTCGACTCAAGATGTGACTCAGGTACGTAATAAATCAGCTTTAACATGGGCAAAATGACTCAAAAACTAGCGAACTTGCTTTAAATCATACCGTTAAAAAAGCCTCAAAATCAAAGTCAGTTCATCATTACTAAATAATTTGCTCCAATAAAGAGGATTTGAATCGCAAGCGCCAAGCCGAATAAACGCCAGCCCTTATCTTTTTTATAAAACGTTTTTATGTGATTTCCATTTTTCATCATTTTGATCTCCGATTTTTTATCGTTGTTACAGAGAAAGCAAAAATTGAACCAACCTCAAATAAAGCATAAGTGGTTAAATAGTAAGCTGCTTATACTTTTATACGTTTTTTTAAAATGCTTCAAGAGCTTCAACCATCCATATGCAGTCAATAGTTTGAAGAAAATTGAAAATTCAATGACTTATCTTCATCCCTATAATTTTAAGCATCCGATTTCTTTAAATATCTATTTTCATATATTGTCATAGCAAAAGCTAAACCACACAAAATGACAAAACCACAGGTCATTGGAATTAATGTACCGTTATATAATTGCCCAATAATAGAGGCAAGAATAAGTGACAAGACAGAGGAAGCTGCACCAATAATAGCCGACGCCATTCCAGCGACATGCCCCATTGGTTCCATCGCAATCGCGTTTAAATTACCAAATAGAGTTCCAAATAATAAAAATAAAATGCAGGCATAAAGCATAAACATCCAGAATGATACAACCACGCCTAAAAGCTGAATTCCCAAGAAAATCAAAGAAATAAAGCACAAGCCTAAAAAGCCATAAATACAGATTGGACGCATACCAAACTTCATAACAATTTTAGAGTTTGTAAATGAGGCAATTCCCATCACACCAGCAAGTACAGCAAAATAAGCGCTAAATTCTTGTCCTGTTTTACCAAACTGCTGCATAAAGATTTGTTGAGAAGTTCCCAAATAACCAATGAATCCACCAAAGCAAAAACCTGCACATAGCAAATAGCTCATGGTGGTTTTATTACTTACAACTTCTTTAAAGCCCTCTTGAAATGCTTGCAACCGCATAGGTAAACGATTTTCAGGCACTAAGGTTTCTTCTAATCTTAAAGCAACCCATGCTCCAATCACTGTGGCATAAACCATATATAAAACAAAGATCTCACGCCAACCAAAGAAATGAATTATGAGTTGCCCTAAACTCGGTGCAACTGCTGGAGCCACCATAAATACCATCATGATTAAAGACATGATACGAGCCATTTGAGCTCCGCTGTATTTATCTCTAACAATTGAAATAGTAGCAACATAAGGCCCTGAAACACCAATACCTTGAATAAAGCGCCCAACTAAAAACCACTCAAAACTTTGTGTTGTAAAGCACAATAAACTTCCCAGGAAATAAATAATAATTCCTGTGAATAAAATGCGTTTACGCCCAATCGCATCGGATAGAGGCCCCGCAATGAGCTGGCCAATGGTCATACCAGAAAAGATACCAATGATGACCCATTGCGATTGGTTATTATTTTTTAATTCAAAAATACGTCCTATCTCGCCTAAAGCAGGCAAAACTGCATCTATCGAAAAAGAAACAATAGACATGAGTAATGCCATGAGCAATGCAAATTCACGGAAATGGATTTTTGATTTCATTTTTATTCTCTACTATTTATTCTATTTAAATTGTACTACATACAAATAAGCCACCTAACGGTGGCTTATTTCAGTGTTTATATTAACCAATAAACTTACGAGCGTTACGGAACATACGTAACCATGCACCATCTTCAGTCCACTCTTCTGGACTCCAAGAGTGCTGAATTGCACGGAAAGTACGCTCAGGGTGCGGCATCATAATCGTTGCACGACCATCTTTAGAAGTAACACCAGTAATCGCTTCAGGTGAGCCATTCGGGTTCAATGGGTAATGTTGAGTCGGGTTACCGTGGCTATCAACATAACGCAATGCAACTTGGTTAGCTGCGTTCAAGCTTGCAATGTTAGCTTCACTTGCAACAGCACGACCTTCGCCATGTGCTACAGCGATTGGTAAGATTGAACCTTCCATACCATCAAGCAATACAGAAACAGATTTTTCAACACGAACGTTTACGCTACGAGCTTCAAAAACTTCTGACATATTGCGGTGGAAACGTGGCCAATGTTCAGCACCCGGAATAAGCGGTGCTAATTGTGACAACATTTGGCAACCATTACAGATACCTAAGCTGAATGTTTCTTCACGATGGAAGAACTGTTCAAACTGATCACGTAATTTAGCATTGAACAATACTGATTTTGCCCAACCACCACCTGCGCCCATTACGTCGCCGTAAGAGAAACCACCACAAGTCACTAAACCTTCGAAATCACTTAGGCTTACACGACCAGCAAGTAAATCGCTCATGTGTACGTCAATCGTATTAAAGCCAACTTTGTCAAAAGCTGCTGCCATTTCAATATGACCATTTACACCTTGCTCACGCAAGATTGCCATATTAGGACGACGTGTATTAATGAACGGCGCTTCAATAGGTTCATTCAAATCGAATGTTGGTTTAGCAATTAAACCTTGGTGTGCATTGTCAGTAATTAATGAAAATTCCTGATCAGCAGTTTCTACGTTATCACGTAAACGTTGGATCTGATGAGATACCTCAGACCAAGCTTGTTGTAATTCAGCACGATCTAAAGTTAAACCATTTACAGATAATTGATCTGAGTTATTTACATGACCAACTACAGCAATTGCATCTTTTAAGCTAGAAGCTGCGATTTCTGCCTGCAAAGCTTCCCAATCAGTTGCTTTGACTTGAAGTACTGCACCAATTTCTTCTGCAAATAAGCCCGCAGTAGTCTGATTTTCTAACGCAACACCTAAACGTGCAGCAAACATCATTTCAGCTACAGAAGCTAATAAACCACCATCACCGATGTCATGGTAAGCCTGAATTAGGCCACGATTGTTCCAGTCTTGGATTAAAGCGAAGAACGCTTTGAAATCATCAAAACTATCAACATCTGGAGTGATTGAACCGATTGCTTTATATACTTGAGCAAGAATCGAACCACCTAAACGGAACTGACCTTTAGATAAATCAATACGCACAAGTACTGAATCTTCTAAATTTTTAAGTTCAGGTGTTAAGGTCTTACGAACATCAGTTACTGGAGCAAATGCAGTAATTACACCCGTCATTGGAGAAGTTACGGCTTTATCTTCACCGTTATCATTCCAAGTCGTACGCATTGAAAGTGAGTCTTTACCTACTGGAATCGCAATTCCTAAAGCAGGACACATTTCCATACCAATTGCTTTCACGCCTTCAAACAGTGCTTGATCTTCACCTTTTTGACCCGCAGCAGCCATCCAGTTTGCAGAAAGTTTGATATCGCTAATTTGTTCAATGTTTGCACATGCAATATTGGTAATTGCTTCAGCAACTGCCAAACGAGCAGATGCAGCTGGATTTAACAATGCAACTGGCGGACGTTCGCCCATTGCCATTGCTTCACCAGTGAAACCTTGCAAACTTGTTGTCGTTACTGCTGCATCTGCAACAGGAACCTGCCAACGTCCAACCATTTGATCACGTGCAACCATACCTGTAATTGAACGGTCACCAATGGTGATCAAGAATGATTTAGACGCAACTGTAGGGTTTTTCAATACGCGGAAAATCGCATCTTTCAAATCAACTTTTGAAGCGTCAAAATCATCGCCACTACGTTCAATAGTTTCATAAGAACGTTGCATGCGTGGCGTACCACCAAGCATTACCTGCATTGGCATATCAACAGCATCATTTTGGAACAATGGATCTTCAACTGTTAAGTGACGTGCTTCAGTTGCTTCACCCAACACGGCAAACGGACAACGTTCACGTGCACAGATTGCTTCGAACTGCTCTAAAGATTCTGGACGAATAGCAAGAACATAACGCTCTTGTGCTTCATTTGACCAGATTTCCATTGGGCTCATGCCCGGCTCTAATGAAGGAATCTTACGAAGGTTAAGAACCGCTCCTAACTCATGATCGTTCACAAGTTCAGGCATAGCATTTGATAGACCACCCGCGCCAACGTCGTGTACAGAAACGATTGGGTTGAAGTCTTCTAAACGCCAGCAAGTATCGATGACTTCTTGACAACGGCGCTCCATTTCTGGGTTTTCACGTTGTACAGAAGCGAAATCAAGGCTTTCACCCATTGTACCGCTATCTACAGAAGATGCTGCACCGCCACCAAGACCGATTAACATTGCAGGGCCACCCAATACAATGAGTAAATCACCTGGTTGAATCGCATCTTTTTCTACATGGTCAGGACGGATATTACCGTAACCACCAGCGATCATAATTGGCTTGTGGAAGCCTTTCACTTCACCATTTACATTCTGTTCGAAAGTACGGAAATAACCATTTAATGCAGGACGACCGAATTCATTGTTAAATGCCGCGCCGCCTAATGGACCTTCAATCATGATTTGTAATGGCGATGCCATACGTGAAGGTTTACCGTAGTTTTCTTCCCAAGGTTGTTCAAAACCAGGAATGTTTAAGTTCGAAACTGTGAAACCTGTTAAACCAGCTTTTGGTTTACCACCACGACCTGTTGCACCTTCATCACGGATTTCACCGCCTGAACCAGTTGCAGCACCAGCAAATGGAGAAATTGCTGTTGGGTGGTTATGAGTTTCAACCTTCATTAAAATATGAGCAGCTTGGCTCTTATATTTATAAACAAAGTGACCATTTTCATCCGCTTTCGGATAAAAACGCATCGTGTCATAACCCACAATTACTGAAGCATTATCTTTATATGCCGATAACACATCAGTTGGAGATTCTTTATAAGTGTTTTTAATCATCTGGAACAATGATAATGGTTGTTTTTCACCATCAATTGTCCATTCAGATCCAAAGATTTTATGACGACAGTGCTCAGAGTTTGCTTGTGCAAACATCATCAACTCGATGTCATTCGGATTACGACCAAGCTTAATGAATGCTTCAGTTAAGTAATCAATTTCTTGTTCAGATAACGCAAAACCAAACTCATTGTTAGCTTTAACCAAAGCTTCTTTGCCTTGACCCAAGATATCAATTGAATTTAATGGTTTTGGAGCTGTTTCTGAAAATAATGCTTTTGCATCATCAATTTGAGCAAAAACTGTTTCTGTCATACGGTCATGAAGTACTTGTTTAACTTCATTCGTAATTTCAGTAACGCCTTTTAACGTGAATAAAAGACCACGTTCTAAACGGTGTACTGGCGTATTACAGTTTTTGAAAATATCAGTTGCTTTAGAAGACCAAGGTGAAATAGTACCCACACGTGGTGTAACTAAAATCTGAATCTCATCACTTGCAGATTGACGAAGTTCAAAAGACTCACCGTCATTCAATAATTGCAAAGCAGATTGATTTTGCTGCTCGTTGAGCGCTTGATCAAACAAATAGACCCATTGGCTGTCAAAAGATTGAACAGAACTAATTGACGATAAACGTGTTAATAGTTGAGCTTTCTTAAAAGAAGAATGTGCTGCTGCACCGGCCACGATAAACATGTTGATTTTGGCTCCACGGGCAGGTCTTGTGAACCTTACCGCAATGTGACTTTAGAGAGAGCGCATATTCTACTGCTTCTTGCTAAAATCAGCTAGATGTAGAATCAGTATTCTGTAACCTAATTCTGCAAGAAGTGAATAGTTTTTTGTTCAAAATCATTTTTTAGGCATTCTAGCTAAAAATAAATTGTTTCATGTTTATTCAATAACATAATAAAACCTGAACTAAGACAAACTATGTCGCACCAAGCTAGTGCTTTTAACTTTTTTTTGGCATGATCAGGTTTTACAGTTTTGAATAATGATAAATGGAACAAATGCGTTGGTTAGAGCTGCTTTCTGCAGTTCGTTTAGGTAGTAAAAAAAGCAGTACAGAACTGGCTCGTAGCCCATTCCATAAAGATTATGACCGTATTATATTTTCTCAAAGTTTTCGTCAGCTAAACCGTAAGACGCAAGTTCACCCACTCGCACAGCATGATGGCATTCATACCCGTTTAACTCACTCACTTGAAGTTTCCTGTATTGGCCGCTCAATGGGTATGCTTGCCGCAGAAAAAATTAAAAATGAATTACCCGTCTGGATTTCCCCTGCCGATGTCGGCGCAATTATTCAAGCAGCTTGTCTTGCCCACGACATTGGCAACCCACCTTTCGGACATGCAGGTGAATATGCAATCCGTGAGTGGTTCGATGATGCCTCACATGATGATTTTTTAAAAAAGCTAAGTCCCGAAGAAGAGGCCGATGTACGTCAGTTTGAAGGCAATGCTCAAGGATTACGTTTATTAAGTCGCATTGACTATCATCCAAATGATGGAGGAATGCGCTTAACCTATGCAACTTTAGGGGCTTATTTAAAGTATCCATGGCTTTCAAAAACTATTGCCTCACAAGGTGATCGCCCTTCTCATCAACGAGCAAAGTTTGGTTGTTATCAATCTGAAAAAGAAATTTTAAAACAGATTGCTGAACAGCTCGGCCTTATTCAGTTAGGTGAATATCATTATTGCCGTCACCCACTCACCTATTTGTTAGAAGCTGCGGATGACATTTGCTATGCCTTAATTGACTTAGAAGATGGCATTATCTTAAATATGTTGAGTTACCAAGAAGTTGAACCAATTTTCTTAAACCTTATTGCCGACTATGGTCAGCCTGAAGAATTGTCACATCCAAATAGTACATGGCAACAAAAGATTTCGGCATTACGTGGTCGTGTCATGAAACGGCTTGTAGATGAAGTCACTACAGCCTTTGCTAAACATCATTATGAAATCATTACAGGCCAGCTTAAAGGTAACCTTTTACAATATTGCTCACCCGATATTGCAATTGGTATTGAAACAGCCAAAAATCTGGCGCGTGATAAAATTTTTGAGCATCCACAAAAGTCTGGCTTAGAAATTATTGCGCATCAAAGTTTGCAAACGATTTTAGATGCATTTGTGCCGCTGACCACACCACATAAATCTTTAAGCTTTAAAGAACAACGTTTAATGTCTATCCTTAATCTGTATGGTGCTAACTTTAGCAATAATCATTACAGCAATATTATGCAAGTACTCGATATTATCAGTAAGTTCTCAGATCATCAGGCTTATAGCTTGGCTCAAGAGCTACAAGGTAATAAAATTGGCTTGTTTTAAGCTGGCTTAATATAGAAAGAAATAAAACCTGTATCGTTTTCAATAAATGTTAAAACGATCAGATTTACAGTTATGAATAAGTGAAATTACTCTATGATCGGATGTTTAATTGGCGAAGTGTTTGCCCTAGAAGCCCCTACTGTCTTACTGAATGTAAATGGTGTGGGATATGAAATCGATACGCCACTTTCAACATTTTGCCAATTACAAAAAGGCCAGAAAGTTACGTTATGGACGCATTTGGTTGTTCGTGAAGATGCTCAACAACTCTACGGTTTTAGTGATGCTCAAGAGAAAACAATTTTCCGCACCTTATTAAAAGTAAATGGTGTCGGCCCGAAAATGGCATTGGGTATTCTATCGACACTAAGCGTTGAGCTATTGGTTCACACCATTGAGCATGACGACATTAACACGTTAGTAAAAGTTCCGGGTGTTGGCAAAAAAACAGCTGAACGTTTAATGATTGAGCTTCGTGACCGTTTCAAAACATTAGCCCAAGGCACTTCTACTTCAGCTAGCCTGCCTCAAATTCAGTTCGCTGCAAACTCGCCTGTGGCAGAAGCAGAAGCCGCTTTGCAATCTTTAGGTTATAAGCCACTTGAAGCACAAAAAGCTGTTGCTGCGGTTAAAGCCGATTACACAGAATCAGCCGATATTATTCGTGCTGCTCTTAAATCAATGATGAAGTAAAACACTTATGCAAGACCGTCTAATCAGTGGAGCGGAAAAACCTGAAGATCATTTTGATCGGGCGATTCGACCAACTTCTCTTGCCGACTACATCGGACAGCCTGTAGTCCGCGAGCAAATGGAAATTTTCATTGGCGCAGCTCGCGGTCGTGGTGAAGCACTTGACCACACGCTGATTTTTGGTCCACCGGGCTTAGGTAAAACCACCCTTGCCAACATTATTGCGCGTGAAATGGGCGGTAATCTTAAATCTACTTCGGGGCCAGTTTTGGAGCGTGCAGGCGACTTAGCTGCAATGCTGACCAACCTTGAAGAAGGCGACGTCTTGTTCATTGATGAAATTCACCGCCTTTCTCCAGTGATTGAAGAAATTCTTTATCCTGCGATGGAAGACTACCAATTAGATATTATGATTGGTGAAGGCCCTGCTGCTCGTTCAATTAAACTCGATTTACCGCCTTTTACACTTGTGGCTGCAACTACACGTGCGGGCTTACTCACCTCACCTCTACGTGACCGTTTTGGTATTGTGCAACGTCTTGAGTTCTACTCTGTAGAAGACTTAACTCATATTGTTTCACGCTCTGCAAACCTGATGAATGTACCCATTACAGTTGAGGGTGCAGAAGAAGTTGCACGCCGTGCACGCGGAACGCCTCGTATTGCCAATCGTTTATTACGTCGAGTTCGTGACTATGCCCAAGTGAAAGGTACAGGTGAAGTGACTCATGAAATGGCACAACGTGCGCTTGATATGCTCAATGTTGATAAAGCTGGCTTAGACACCCTAGACCGCCGTTATTTGAGCATGCTGTTAGAGCGTTTTGATGGTGGCCCTGCCGGAGTCGAAGCACTTGCAGCTGCTATGGCTGAAGATAGCGGCACCCTTGAAGATGTAATTGAACCGTATTTAATTCAACAAGGTTATGTGATGCGTACTGCGCGAGGCCGCATTGCAACGAACCAATCTTATTTACAGTTTGGAATGACACCACCAGAGCCTAAAAACTAATCAAAGGAAGAGAATTTTCTCTTCCTTTTTTAATTCTTCTATTCTTCCAACTCAAATAATTATTTTCTTATCAATAGATTAGCCACTCGATACCTTTTAAGTCTTTCTTTATACCTTATTGATTTTTTAATATTTTCAAAAACTGAATTATAAGAAATCTAGATATTAAATCTTATGAACAATAATATTTTTAGGATAAGGACATGTATAAGAAAGCCGCTTTATTTTTTCCACTTGCCTTCATGACTCAGCTAAGCCTAGCAGATTGGGTCAGCGATGCTACCCAACAAAATGAAAATCAAGTCATTCAGCTAAGACAAAACATTCACCAACATCCTGAACTGGGCAATATGGAATTTAAAACGTCTGCCCTTGTTCAAAAAGAATTGAAATCTTATGGCATTCAGGTCAAAACAGGCTATGCAAAAACGGGTGTAATTGGCATTTTAAAAGGCAATAAACCAGGGCCTATTATCGCACTTCGAGCCGATATGGATGCACTACCCATGGAAGAAAAAAGCGGTGTTCCCTTTGCCAGTAAACAAAAAGCAATTTATCAAGGTAAAGAAACTTATGTAATGCATGCCTGTGGACATGATGCACACACTGCAATGTTATTAGGCGCAGCAAAAATTTTAGCTGCGAATAAAGATAAAATATCGGGCACAGTTATTTTTGTTTTTCAACCTGCTGAAGAAGGTGGTGCAGATATAGATAACTTCACTCAGGGTGATCAAATCGGTTCACGAAAAATGATCACTGATGGTGCTTTTAAAGACTATAAACCAGAAGCTATTTTTGGAATGCATGTCATTGCGGGTATGAAAAGTGGTCATCTTTATTATAAAGATGGTGCCATTTTAAATAGTGCAGATCACTTACGTATTCAGGTCAACGGCAAGCAGGTTCATGGATCAACGCCGTGGTTAGGCAGAGATCCAATTTATGCATCGGCACAAATGATTAATAATTTGCAAAGCCTTATTAGCCGAAGAACAGATCTAACCCAAGGTATGGGCGTAGTCAGTATTGGCAATATTCAAGGTGGTACAGCAGGAAATGTGATTCCCGAACAGGTCAATATGATTGGTACCATTCGCTCTAATAACGAAGAAATAAGAAATAATATCTTAAAAAGTTTACCAGTCATGATAGAGCATAATGCTCAAGCCAATGATGTAACTGCTAAAGTTGAAATTGCACCTTATGCACCAGTAACCATGAATGATAAAACCCTTACTCAACTTATTCAGCCAACATTAGCCAAAGTTGCAGGAGATTCAAAACTGCATGTGCTTGATCACAATGCAAGCGCTAGTGAAGATTTTGCCTATTATGGCAAGTTAATGCCCTCATTTTTTGTTTTCTTAGGGGCGACACCAGAAAATCAAGACTTAAGTCAGGCTGCACCGAATCATAATCCCTATTTTATTGTAGATGACAAAGCTCTAAAAACTGGAACCGAGCTACATGTAAGGTTCGTATTAGATTATCCGAATATATCAAAACAAGTCCAAACTTCATGGAAGCCCTCTTAACTTAAAAAGCTTGCTAGCCATAAGATGTAGCGTTTTTAGATTAGAAATTCAGCAATCGCAATTGAAAGGTTGTGCCATAGGACTTAGTATGCAATCTGCTAAACTGCCCCGTATTTAAAAGCAGATGTATGGCTTTTGAATGGAACCAATGTTTTATTCAAAGCCACATTTTAAATATAAAGCTCTATAGTGAACTAAAACGGAATCCTCTCATGGCGAATCATTTTGAATTCAACATTCGTGTTTATATTGAAGATACGGACGCAGGCGGTATTGTTTACCATGCCAACCACATTCGCTATATGGAGCGTACCCGTACTGAATGGCTCCGTGCTTCTGGCGTTGATCATTACTGGCATCAAAAAGACTACAACTTTGTCGTACACAAAATTGACGTAAAATACATGCGTCCTATTTTAATGGATGATTTAATTACTGTTACAGCACGTGTAGTTTCATGTAAAGCTGCGTCATTTGTGTTGCAACAAAATATTTATCGTGGTGAAATCTTGCTTGCTTCTGGCGAGGTTGAGTTGGCATGTTTAAGCAAAGAACTTGTAGCTCGTCGTCTTCCAGAAGAAATACGTGATCTTATTCGTAAAGAATTGGAACAAGACTAAAAAAACAACCGGCATATGTAACTATGGCAACAAACATTGAATCAACCCTGCATATTTCTGACCTTATTTTACAGGCAAGTCCAGTCGTTCAGTTGGTCATGCTAATTTTATTATTAGCATCAATCTTTAGTTGGTATCTGATTGCCAAGTTACATATGAGTTATAAAAAAGCCCATCAAGAAGATGAACATTTCCAGAAAATGTTCTGGTCGGGTGCTGAACTCAATACGCTTTACAACAATGCTCAGCTCAACTCAAAACGCTCAGGTCTTGAAGATATTTTTTATCAAGGGTTGAGTGAGTTTTTTAAACTTAAAAAACGTCAGGCCCCTGTTTCACAAACGATTGAAGGGACTGAACGTATTTTGCGAGTAGGTTTGAGTCGTGATCAGAGCCATCTAGAATACGGCTTAGGTACTTTAGCAAGTATTGGCTCTGTAGCTCCTTACATCGGTCTATTCGGTACCGTTTGGGGGATTATGAATGCATTTATCGGTTTAGCTGCTGTTGATCAAGTCACTTTGGCAACTGTTGCACCTGGTATTGCCGAAGCACTTATTGCAACCGCAATTGGTTTATTTGCTGCAATTCCTGCTGTATTAGCTTTTAACCACTTCACTTCTAAAAGTGAAAGTGTTTACTCTGATCGTGCTTTATTTGCTGAAGAGATGATTGCCTTATTGCAACGTCAGTCTGTGGGTTCATCACAGGAAGATGCATAATGGCAATTCAGCGTTCAGGGCGCTTTGAGCGCATAAAAAAACCATTAAAAAGTGATATGAACGTCGTACCCTATATTGACGTTATGCTCGTACTTTTGGTTATTTTCATGGTGACTGCTCCCATGATTACTAGTGGTATTAAAGTCGATTTACCTCAAGCAAATAACCATCCAATCGAATCAAAAGATATGCCAGCCATGGTAACCATTGGTAAAGATGGCAATATTTATCTTCAGTATGAAGATTACAAAGATAGTGAACCATTGTCTCGTGAAAAACTTGAAGAAGTTTTAAGCGGTGCTCAAAAACAAGCTGAACAAGAAAATAAACAACTCACAGTTTTAGTCAATGGTGATAAGTCTCGTCCTTATGGAGAAGTCGTATCATTAATGGCAAGTTTACAAGAAGCAGGTTTAACTCAAGTTGGCCTTCTGACAGAGCCTTTAAAATAAGCTATGAATAAAAATCAAAAGCCACACTTTAAACAAAATGCGATTGCATTGAGCTTTACACTAGGAGTTCATGCAATTGCCATTGTTGGCTTGCTTTTTTTAGGCTTGAGTAAACCACCTGAACAGCCAAAAAAGCTAACAACTATTTTAGTTAAGCCAGAAGATTTACCTCCTCCTTTAGCCAAAGAAGTTGAACAAGAGACTACAGCTACCAATGAAGCAAAAGAGGTATTAGCCCCTATTGTGGATGAAACGCTACCTCAAAATCTTCCAGTTGTACCTCCTCCTCCAACAGCTCAACAACTTGCTGCTCAAAAGCAAAAGGCCGAACAGGCCCAGCAAGCCAAGTTAGCTGAGCAAAAGCGTAAAGCTGAAGAAGCTGCGAAAGCGAAACAAGCAGCAGAACAGCAACGCATAGAGGAAACTCAAAAACAGCAGGCTGAAGCTAAACGCCAAGCGGAGGCTAAAACAAAATCCGAAGCCGAACAAAAACGTAAGGCTGAACAAAGTGCAAAAGCTGATGCTGAAGCTAAGGCCAGTCAAAAAGCTGCTGAAGACGCTAAACGTAAAGCTGAGGCCGATGCAAAATTAAAACGTGAAGCTCAAAAGGCTGAAAACGCTAAACTTCAAGCACAACAAGAAGCTAAGCGAAAAGCCGAAGCTGATGCTAAAGCTAAGCAACAAAAAGCTGCTGAAGATGCTAAACGTAAAGCTGAAGCAGATGCTAGAGCTAAGCAGCAAAAAGCTGATGATGCTAAACGTAAAGCTGAAGCAGATGCTAGAGCTAAGCAGCAAAAAGCAACTGAAGATGCTAAACGTAAAGCTGAGGCCGATGCGAAAGCTAAGCAGCAAAAAGCCAATGACGATGCTAAACGTAAAGCTGAAGCAGACGCTAAAGCTAAACAGCAAAAAGCTGATGATGCTAAACGTAAAGCTGAGGCCGATGCGAAAGCTAAACAGCAAAAAGCCAATGACGACGCTAAACGTAAAGCTGAAGCAGACGCTAAAGCTAAGCAGCAAAAAGCTGCTGATGATGCTAAACGTAAAGCTGAAGCTGAGGCCGAAGCAAAAGCTGCATCTGCTCAAAAAGCACAAGAAGAAGCAGCTCAGAAGAAAGCCGAAGCTAAAAAAATTGCTTCTTCAGCTAGACGTGATTTTGAGCAAAAAATTCGACGCTCTTGGGATGTTCCGACTGGCAGTAGCGGTAAAACAGTTGGTGTCCGTTTTACCCTTTCAGACTCAGGTAGCGTTAATTCTATTGTGATCACACGTTCAAGTGGCGATGATGCTTTAGATGCAAGTATTAAGGCTGCAATTCAAGCATCTGCACCATATCCTATGCCATCAGACCCTGATGCAAGACGCGAAGCAAGAAGTGTTAACTCTACATTTAGAGCGCAATAATTTTGAAAGAGTTACATGCTTTAAATAGTTTAAGGCATGTAACTATGCTACAAAATCAACAGTCACAAAAATACCTGCTATGACTTTAAACTTATGAATACGAGCCGCAAACACCTGCTATCTTTAGCATTGATCACCGCCTTAAGCCCTATTGCTTCTACAACTGCTTTTGCCCAGTTATATCTGGAAATTGCCAAAGCACCAGATCAGGCACCAAAAATTGCTATTGTCCCGTTTAACAATGACAATGGGCTTTCTCCTATTGTTGAAACTGACTTAAACCGTTCTGGGCGCTTTACAAGCTCATCTAAAAATTTGCCTGCCAATGCTGCAATCAATCAGATTCAAGCTTCTGACTGGCAAGCTGCCGGAATTCCATATGTAGTTACTGGACAAATTAAACAAACAGCTACAGGTTTTGAAGTTCATTACCAACTTTATGATGTACAAAAGCAACAATACATTTTAAATGAACTTTTAAATGTACCCGCTTCACGGATACGTCAAGCTGGCCATATGGTGAGTGATGCTATTTATCAGGCACTTACTGGTATTCCAGGTGATTTTAGCGGCCGTATTGCATATGTACTCAGAAACCCCGCAACTCCTGCTGAGCGTTATACTCTGCAAATTGCAGATACAGATGGTGAACAGCCAAAAACTGTTTTGTCATCTCGTGATCCAATTCTTTCTCCGGCATGGACACCAGATGCCAAGAAAATTGCTTATGTTTCTTTTGAAACCAAACGTCCAGCAATTTATTTACAAGATTTATCTACTGGAACACGTGAAGTACTCACTAGCTTTAAAGGCCTAAATGGCGCACCGAGTTTTTCACCTGATGGCCTATCAATGCTATTCACAGCATCTATGAATGGCAATCCAGAAATCTATCAAATGGATTTATCAACTCGCCAAGTTAAACGTATGACAAACGACTCGGCAATTGATACAGAAGCACGTTATACACCAGATGGAAAATCGTTTATTTTCACTTCTGACCGTGGTGGTTCAGCCCAAATCTATCGTTATACCTTTGCTGATGGTTCAGTAAAACGTCTAACGTTTAAAGGTTCATTTAATGCACGCGGAACTTTGAGTGCAGATGGCAAAAAGATTGCTCTTGTTCATCGTCCAAGTGGCAGCAGTTATAAAGTTGCAATTCAAGACATTAATACTGGCATCACCAATATTCTTACTCCAACCAGTTTAGACGAATCACCAAGTTTCTCACCGAATGGGCAAATGGTGGTCTACGCGACTCGTGAAGGTAACCGCGGCTTGTTATCTATCATGTCTACTGATGGACGTTTCCGTATGAATTTACCAAGTGAACAAGGTGAAGTACGTGAACCAGCTTGGGCACCAAAATAACTTTTAATTCCATTGATGGAGAAGATCATGAAATCAATCAAATATTTAGCTTTACCCTTTCTTAGCGTAGCACTTGTAATGACGGGTTGTGCTAGCCGCAAACCAGCAACAACTACTGCAACTGGCACAAATCCAAGTACAGTTAACACTTCTGGTTTAAGTGAAGATGCTGCATTAAATGCTCAAAATTTGGCTGGTGCTTCATCGAAAGGTGTAACTGAAGCAAATAAAGCTGCTTTGGCTAAACGCGTTGTTCATTTTGATTATGACAGTAGTGATTTATCTACTGAAGACTATCAAACGCTTCAAGCTCACGCTCAATTCCTTATGGCAAATGCAAATTCAAAAGTTGCATTAACTGGCCATACAGATGAACGTGGTACACGTGAGTACAATATGGCTTTAGGCGAGCGTCGTGCTAAAGCTGTACAAAGCTACTTAATTACCAATGGTGTAAATCCACAGCAACTTGAAGCTGTAAGTTATGGTAAAGAAGCGCCTGTTAATGCAGGACATGATGAATCTGCGTGGAAAGAAAATCGCCGCGTTGAAATTAATTACGAAGCAGTGCCTCCTTTATTAAAATAAGGCATATGCATAAAAAAACGCTCATATTTTATGAGCGTTTTTTATAACAACAGAACTTAAGAAGATTTCTTTTCTTCTTCAGAATGTTGCATAGATTCAATCAAATCATGCTTATTAAAGTCTTTATATTCAGGCTTAGCCTCGTAGTCTTTCCAAGCTTCCTGAACATTTTCTTTCGAAATTTCATCTAGATTGATTGGTTCACCTGCTGTTGGGGTCGCATCAAACTTCTTTGTTGTCATTTCGATTCTCCTAAAATATACAGTCCGTTGTCATATCATCAACATACCATTTAAAATGGGGGTTGTAAGCATAAATCCAACACAAATAAAGTAAGATAATTTTTATTTTATGACATTCTCATCTAGAATATGCCACGTATTTATCTGACTCATTTTGATGCTTGAAGCACAGGAGCTTTTTTTATGTCCAACCTCACATTGTCCCAATTTTTACAACAACAAAAAGGGAATCTAACACCTGAGTTGGCTCAAGTCATCGACACTATCGCCACCACCTGTAAAACAATCGATCAAGCCTTACAAAAAGGTGCACTCGCTGGTATTTTAGGTAGTGCTGGTAATGAAAATGTTCAAGGTGAAACACAGAAAAAACTTGATGTGATTTCAAATGACTATTTAATTGATGCTTTAAAAGTTCATCCACAAGTGGGTGGCCTCGCTTCAGAAGAACTTGATGAGTTCACACCTGCACAAGAAAATGGTAAATATCTGGTTTTATTTGATCCATTAGACGGCTCAAGTAACATCGACATCAATATGTGTGTAGGCACAATTTTCTCTATTCTGCCTGCGAAAAATGCGGTAACCCAAGCAGAAGATTTCATGCAAGCAGGTACACAGCAAGTTGCTGCTGGTTACGTACTTTATGGTCCATCAACCATGATGGCCTTAACTGTAGGAAATGGCGTAGTATTCTTTACTTTAGACCCAGAAACTCAAACATTCTTGCTGACGAATGACAATGTTCAAGTTTCAGTAGATACTCAAGAGTTTGCAATTAACGCATCTAACCAACGTCATTGGGAAGAGCCTGTAAAACAATATATTAATGAATTACTTGCAGGTAAAACATCTGTTCGTGAAAAAGATTTCAATATGCGCTGGGTAGCATGTATGGTGGGTGATATCCACCGTATTTTATGCCGCGGCGGTATTTTCCTTTATCCATACGACTTAAAAGACCCGAAAAAAGCAGGTCGCTTACGTTTAATGTATGAAGCAAACCCAATGAGTATGCTGATAGAACAAGCTGGTGGCACATCAACTACAGGCCGTGTTCGCATTTTAGATATTGAACCGACAGAACTTCACCAACGTGTTCCTGTAATTATTGGTTCTAAAAATGAAGTTGAACGTGTAACAAGCTATCATTAATAATTTTAATTATTTAGGGCATCATAGTATGATGGTGCCCTTTTGTTGGATATTTTCTCATGGCGGTTATTTTTTTAGAATCAAAAGACAATGCAAAAATTAAACATTTGCGTGGGTTAATCGAACTTAATAGCGCCCGAAAAAAGCACCAACAAACAGTTCTTGAAGGTACCCATCTCTGCTTGACATGGTTACAACAGCAAAAGAAGATTTTTTCTTTATTTACGACAGAACAAGCATTAGAACATACTGATTTAAAAAAAATAATCGAACTGCATCAAGGTCATATCTTTGTTATTAGTGAAGTTTTATATAGAGATTTGAGCACATTAGGTACAAGCTTACCTTGTTTAGCTATTATTGATTTACCTAAAACTGCATCAACAATTGACTATAAAGTAGATACTTTAATTCTGGAAAATATACAAGATCCAGGTAACGTAGGCACATTGCTACGTTCAGCAGCGGCAGCAAATATTAAACAAATTATTTGCACACAAGGCTCTGCATCACTTTGGTCGCCACGAGTTTTAAGAGCAGGCATGGGAGCTCATTTTAGCTTACATTGTTTTGAAAACTTCCAACTCACAGATATTCTTCCAAAATTTCAAATACCAGTTTTTGTTACAAGTTCTCATCGCTCAACTAGTCTTTACTCAAAAGATCTTTCAAAACCATGTGTCTGGATTTTAGGAAATGAAGGCCAAGGTGCAAGTGATTACGCCTTAGATCATGCAGAATCTGTGACTATTCCTCAGCCTGGTGGACAAGAGTCATTAAATGTAGCAATTGCAGGATCTATTTGTTTTTTTGAGATGGTTCGTCAACGCCAATAAAACGTTAATTTATTTTACATCTCACATATTTGTGAAAAAAATCAATTACACTAGTAAAAAATAACCGATTGTTGTCAACCTCCCACCTCTTTTCAACGTTATATAAGAGATATATTGAAGATAAGGTGGGTATGTCCAATGACAGGATTTTCCATCTCCATGGATTTAGCACCGAAAAAGTCTCGATCGGAAACATCTAGTGCTCATGCAAGCACGGCTGAACAACGCCTGAAAGTTTTCATGCAAGATGTTACTGGTCGCGCTTTGGTGATGATGGAGAGTGCTACCCAAGGTCAACAAGGTATTGCAATGGATTTGGTTCAAGAAGCATTTATTGCTTTACACAAATCTTATGCCGATAAAAGTACTGAAGAATGGTATCCCCTGTTTTATACTATTTTAAACAACAAACTTCAGGACTGGCGCCGCAAAGAATCTCGTAGAGCAAACCCATTTTCATTCTTCAAAAAAGTTAGTCTGGATAATGACGAAGATGAAGTTATTGATGTAGTTGATGAAAAAGCCATTAATCCTGCGGATTTTCTTGATCAAGCAGTGACTATCGAAGAAATTCGAGAAGCAATTTCAAAGCTACCTGTTCGTCAACAACAGGCATTTATGTTACGTGCGTGGGAAGGTTTTGACACACACACAACAGCTCAGATCATGAACTGTACTGAAGGTAGTGTAAAAACCCATTATCACCGAGCAATTCAGGGACTTAGAGAGTACTTAGCCCATTTAAATCCCTTGGGAGGTTCTGATGAATCATGATGATTTCACTAAAAAGGTGACGTCTAAACTTGATAGTTTGGCACATCACCATAAAAATAAAACAGTGGTCATGAATCATGTGCTTGACCATATTCAACAAAAACCAGCCTCTTTTTATAGTGTCTGGAAAATGTCTGGTTTTGCACTTGCAGCTGCGATCACAGGTTTTGTAATTTTACCTAATTCAGCAGATATTGTTGATAAGCCGCAAAATCAAGTGATTGTAAATCCTAAATTATCTCCACAAATGGTAGAAGATTTAGAAATGCTAATGGTCTTGGGTGAGGATAAAGTACAACATGGCAGCTAAAAAATTAGCACTTATCCTTTGTTCATTAAGTTTCCTGCAAACGAGTTTTGCAGGTTTTGAACGATTTTGGATTTTTTCTAAGGATGCCAATACACAAGTTGATGACACATGGAATGCTCTTTCTGAAGAGGAACAACGTGCAGTTATTAAACGCTACCAGAGCTTAAAAGAGTTACCAGCGAATCAAAGTACGAACCTACAGCAACGTATGGACTGGTTTACTCAACTTCCCGATGCTGAAAAAGAAAAAATGCGTGAAGCATGGCAAAAAATGAGTACACAAGAGCGTAATGATTTACGCCAGCGTATGCTTAAAGCGAATGGCGAAGAAAGAACAGCTATTCGTGAAGAGTATATGAACAAGTATTTAGAACATTAAATATACTCTGTAAAATTCGTATGAAGTGACTTTAATGTCTTAAATAATTTTTTATAAAAAAGCCTCCAATTGGAGGCTTTTTTTCATATCGTTTATTTACGGTAGCGTCTATAAGCTATTAAACCAAGTAAGGATGCTAAAGATAAAATTCCGATGCTACCACCTCCGCCTCCATTACTATTTCCACCGGCAGCAGTATTACTGCTAACTAAACTCAGAGTACCAGCATTTGAAATTTTATTATCAGCGTCATATACGTAATAAGTTAACGTATCATTGAAGTTATTAAAACTGTTCTTAGCCTGAATATAAATATTGCCGCCATAACAAGTATTATCCTTATCATCGCCTGGGCAAGGGCCTTCTCTATCTGCCTTAACTACTGTAAAAATTCCATCTTTTGAGCTTTTACTTGGTAAATAGATAGGCAAGTCTGCAAACTGAGGTTTATTTGGCTTTGTAATAAGTGTATTAGCTGGACCATCCCCATCATCATTTGCATATTTAAGTAAATTCAAAGGAATCATTTCATTTGCTAAATATTGAAATACGACCTTATTATCACTTACTACTGGTGCAATGTTATCAAACTTCGCTTCTATCAAACCTGTTGACTGGATAGTTCCATCCTTAGTACTTACGGTATACTTACAATAATTATTGTCGCCAGCTGTTGTAATTAAATCATCTAATCTATAAAAAATAATTTGTTGTAAAGCCGCATTCCACTCACATTTAAGTACTTTTTCTTCCTTATCTTTAATATTATATACTTTATCATCGATTAGCCCGGTCCCAATTGTCTCGACTTTAATATTGTAGTCTGTGCTATTAAAAAACTTTAGAAGATGGCTACTATCTTCATTTGGCAAAGGTAAACCATTTGCTTTCAAATCAATATAGATCGCTCGATATTTTGCATTTGCTTTAGTTTGATCAAGAAGATTTTTATAATTTGCCAAATCTTTTTTTAGAGCATCCCACAAATATGAATAAAGTGGATTAGTGAGGTTTTTTTCTGCAGTATCATATTGTGTTTGATAGCCCTCAAGTAAAGTCGTAAGTGATTCATTACCCAAACCTTTTAAATCACCAGCAGTCAATTTCATTAATTCTACTGAGCCTATATCACAGCTATTACGAGCAATATTTACTGGTTGATAATATAATTTATTAGTTGGAAGTCGAGCTAAACCACGTTGATCTATATTAGCACATACAGCTTTACCATCAGAATCTACATCTATCAGATCTTCTTTTCCTTCTGATAATTTTAGTGGAAAATAAAGCGGTAAGAAGCCTGTTACTGCTGTAGCATCATGGCGCTCAAGTAAAGAGTTAAATGGAACACCAGAAATATCAATTGTCTTATTAGCTGAAGAAAGTACTTCTGTTGGCAAATCACATTTGTCTGTACTATTACTTAAATTTAGTGCATTAAATGATAACCTAAGACCCGAGTTTTTCAAATCAGCTGCTGAGCCTGCCAGATATCGACAAGCATAACCATTTGGATTATATCCAATTATATTAAAATTTAATTCTTTTCCACCTAAACTATCATAAAGGAAAGTAGTATTGGCACTGTTCTCGACAATCGTATTATTTTGTAGTTTTAAACTACTTCCACCACTTAAAATGGTTGATGGATTCGTTGTACTACCAGGAATCGCATCTCCTGTAAATTTTAAAATTCCCCCATTTACAGTACTTGCAATATTTTGAGCAATCGTATTAATAGTAAACTCAGCTTTCGGTTCACCACAAAATTCAAATGTACTAGCAGAATTATTTGAACCATTCTTGATAATACTTGAAGATGTAAAAGTAACGTCTCGTTTGGCATATTCAGTACCATTAAGACAACTCATTGCTAATACACTACCAGTCGTTGCCTGATTGCCTTGTAATAACGAGTGAGTTACCGATAAATTTACTCCGCTACCACCAAGAAAGACAGCGCCACCTTTCGACGCTTGCGAATTCAAAATTTGAGTATTTAATAAGGTAACATTACCACCCGCATAAATAGCACCGCCTTGATTTGAAACCCTACCATTTTCTAAAATAATATTTTGCAGAAATAATGCTTTTTGATTTTCTGCTGTATTAAATATACGTGACTTACCTGCCGCATTAATACGAGTTTGAAGAAGAGGTAAAGCAGGATAATCATTTGTTAGTACATTCTTTTCTGACCAAATTTTATCTTGCTCACGCTCTCCGAAACCATAAATAGAAATATTAGCATTTGGGACTAATTCCTTATTTAAAGTATAAGTTCCAGCTTTTAGCTGAATTACCTGATCAGTATTAAGATTAAAAACAGTACATCCATAAGCCGATTTACGGGTTTCAGCAACTTTAATAGCTTCTCTTAATGAACATGCATTCGCATTTTCACCATCTTCATCAGCAAAAGTTGTAACCTCAATTCTTTGATTTGTGGTATCAGCAAAAAGTGGCATATTTGCAAGTACAGCTAATGCTAATAATGCTTTTTTATAATTTTTCATAGTCCTCATCCCTGATTATGACTTGAAACGGCGCAAAGCAATTAAACCCAATAAACTTAAAATAAAGCCGCCACCAACACTGCCCCCACCTCCAGCACTCACAGATTTGTCTTCAATTCCAGATACAGGGTCCTGAACAATTCTTGTCGGGATAGTGATATATTGAAACTCTACGCCTTCATTAAATCGAGACACACTCGTAACAACCTGAATGCTAAAAATATCTGCACCATGCCAGTTCCCATTCGGCGTATAAATTACATTCCCATTTTGATCTAGAGTTATAGTACCTTTAGAGACTGGAGTATCCGTACTTTGTCTAATTCGAAAGCATCCAGGTTGCCATTCTTTGCCATCAGCACGCTCACCAAATAAACGTTTGCATGTAGCTGGAGTAACTAAATCTGCTTCACTTAAAGAACCCAGAATATTAAATTTAGCAACTTGGCCATATCTAATATCTTGACCTACTGAAGACATTTCTGTGTTTAATATATATTCGATTGCACCAAGATCACACAGCTCATCATAACCGCTACGTTTTTTCCCACGTTGATCAACGCTTTCACAGCTTGCTAATCCTACTGAAGTGCCGTCACTATATAAACGACCTTTATTAATAATTAAGGAGTCAGCTAAAGTATTATAACTTTCTAAAAGTCGAGGTTTAAAAAAACCTAAGAAGCTATCTTTAGGAGTATTAAAAGGACAAAATAAGCCTTCTTTTGCTGTTACATCACAGACACCTTCATCTGTGCTACCTGCTATTAATTTTTCATTAGCGGGATAAAGAATATTAGGGAGCTTAGATGTCGCATTCCTATTACATTCTGTTGTAACTAAATTACTTTGTATAATTGCTTTATCAGTAGTACTAGCCTGACAGTTGATCGTATTTCCAACTAAAACACTATTTGAGATAGAAGCATTACCTTGCGGAGCATCTAGAAATAATCCTTTATCATTTTTAATCATCGTAATGTTATTAACAAACATTCCATCCCGAATATTTGCAATAAAACCTACCTTATTGTGGAAAAAAGTACTGTTACTCAATCCAGTATCGCGCTGACTTAAATATCCAGCTGTGCTTGCATCATCAAATTTATTTGCATTAAAAAAAAGTGATCCAGTTACAGAACTAACTTCATTATCTCGGATTACAGACTGAGTGACCAAATACAAAGGCTGTTCACTATAAATTACTCCACCTTCTGTTGCTTTATTATTTTGAATAAGAGTATTGGTAATAGTGACGAAACCATAAGTCTGACCACTTTTCGCGACCAGCCCTCGATTATAAATTGCTCCCCCTTGAGCTGCGTATCCATCGATTAAACGTGAATTTTGGATCTTCAACATTTCATGATTATCGATCAATCCACCAGTAAAGACTTTAGATTTTAAACCTGCACCTTGTAAATTAAGATCAGTTAGAGAAACCGAGAGCGATGCCTTCTCAACACTTTCATCATCAATTTTAAATAACTGATCTGTACCAATCATTTTTATTGTAGCGTTATGTGAACCTGGTTGATCGGTATCAACTAACGTAGAATCATTCTTAACAGTACTGATTGTTAATGGTGCTGTAATCTTTATTTTTTCATTAAGTGTGTACTCTTTATCCCTTTGCAGAATAATATTTGTTGAGTCACTACTCGCACAGCCGTGATAACCATCTTTTACAGATGCAACAACAGTAGAATCACTTGAATTACGCTTATTTAACAGTTCTACAGCTTCACGCAATGTACAGAGCGTATCGTCTTTATCTTCATCAATTAAGCTTGTGACTTGAATATCGGCAGAATAAGCGTGTCCAGCAGCAGCCAATAAAGCAAAAGCAATGCTCCGTTTGAGCATACCCATCTCCTTACATCTTTTTTTCATTTTTCTTTGTCAAAATTGCAAAATTTCCGCTTTTGCAATCGCATCCTTTGTGCGTACTTTGTCACAGCAAGTAGAATTTCTCAAGACATTTTGGTCGGTCTGTAGAGTCATTTTTAAACCAGCTTACAAAAAGCTTCATACATTTAAAAAACTTTTTTAAATACAAAAATGTGAATGGTTTAAAATTAGAAGAAGCTTTAAAAGATGTAGAAGTAAGTGCTCTGAAATTAGAAATCTTATGTCAGAGACTCTATTTTTAATAGTTTTTATATGCGCAGGCGAGGCAATAAGACAAGATTAAAGGATATCTATTGTTGATATTCATCAATCAAAGCATAAATTTGTCTTAAAGTTGCATTGGAAAGTTTTGTTTTTTCGCCTTTGAGAAGTTTTTCTAACTGAGCAACTGTCTGTAGTAAAAGAGAAGCTTGATGAGGACCATGTAATAATAAATAGTCAACAATTTGCTGATCAAAATGGATACCACGTCTAGACATTACAGACGTAACTAAAGAGTAGCGGTCCGCATATAAGCTTCCACTCGGTACTTTAACACTAACAGCTTGCGTAAGTCGTGACTGTAAGTCTGGCAATTCTAACTTTAATTCGATAGGCGCTACACGTGAAGAAAATACTAGCTGTCCTTCGTGATTATTCATTAAATGGAAGACAGCTTTTTGCCAATGAGGCACACCACTAATTGATTCAATATCATCCAAAGCGACAAGATCATAATGCTCTAAAGAAGTAATTGCTTCGATAGGAGCATCGAGGAGTTCAAGCAAAGAAACTTTAATTGCAGATTTGCCTATTTCTAAATAAGAGTCACAAATTGCGGAAAGTAAGTGACTCTTTCCTGTCCCTGCTCCACCGTAGATGTAAAACCTACTCACTAGACCTGCATGTAGTTGACGCACAGCATCGACTACATTCCCCCAACTTGGTCCCGAAAAATCACTGATTCGGGCATCAAGTTGAGGTTCTATATCCAGTTGGAGTTGACGCATATATTGAATTAACCTTGAAATTATTTCTGGTTAGGGGATTTCAGTTCATCTGTATCTTGCTGTGTTTTAACTTCAAGATCAAGCTTAGTGCTTTCGGTTTCTACATGAATTTGCTCAATATCGCCATGTTGGATCACTAATGTAGAAGGTGGAGCATAAAGTGAGCTTCTTTCATAATTCTCTCTTAAATGCTTCAACAACACTACAATAACAGCCGCAACAGGCAATGCAATTAACATTCCCAAGAAACCTGCAAGCTGTGCACCTGCTAATACGGCAAAAACGACTGCTACAGGAGATAAACCAATTTTATCTCCTAGTAGGAATGGCTGAAGAATATACCCCTCTACGGCTTGGCCAATCATGAAAACCACACCAACCAGTAATAAATGCATCCAGTCCAATCCGAACTGGAATAAGCTCGCGATAACCGCAGCAATAATACCGACAGCAAATCCTAGATAAGGAATAATACTGGCAAGACCAGCCACCATACCAATAATAAGACCAACTTCCAAACCAATGAGCTGTAAACCAACTGCGTATACCACGCCTAGCAATAGCATGACGAGAAACTGACCTTTAACAAACGCTCCTAAAACGCTATGGCATTCACCAACGATCTGTAAAGTAGTTGCTTCATATGGGCGTGGAATGAGACGGCGTAAGTTTTGTAGCATACGGTCCCAGTCTAATAAAAAATAAAAAGCAATAATTGGAATTAGAACAACTGTTCCACCAATTTGAATAAAATTGAGCCCTGATTGTGCAAGCTTTAATAAGACAGCTTGAATACTATCGGCACTGTAATTTGTCTGAACATAATCCATGACAGCTTTGGACATTTGATCAGTATCAATTTCCATTTGCTGAACATTAAATGTCGAAGAAACCCATGGCAATAGTTCTGCATTAATCCAGTGAATACCTGCTGGAATGCTATCTCGGGCGTAAACCAATTGTTTCCAGATCAGAGGAACCAAATACCATAATGCAATGGTTAGTGTTACACCAATTCCGATGAACACCACGCTAATTGCTAACCAGCGCGGCAATTTGATTTTTACCAGAACATCAACGAGTGGACTGAATAAATAAGCCAGGAAAAAAGCACCGATAAAAGGAATGACTACAGGCTTGAGTAAGTACAATACCCATACCAGCAATACAATACCTGCGAGTAAAAGAATACGGCGCAGTATACGATCTTGCATAAAATCTAGCCTTTTTTGATTTAATCGTTATAAATGAAAAAATATTTTTATTAAAGATAGCATTTTCGAGCATAAATAACATAAGAGTTTCGTATATTCAGGTTATAATCTGCCGCCAATGCGGAGACTTCATTTATGAGCAACTCAACTTCTACCCCAAATACCGGTTTAAGCTATAAAGATGCGGGTGTCGACATTGAAGCGGGCGACGCACTGGTCGATCGTATCAAGTCAGTCGCTAAACGTACAAGTCGTCCTGAAGTAATGGGCGGTCTTGGTGGCTTTGGTGCACTATGCAAAATTCCTAAAGGTTATGAAGAGCCTGTTTTAGTTTCTGGAACCGATGGTGTAGGAACTAAATTACGTTTGGCACTTAATCTTAATCGTCATGACACAATCGGCCAAGATCTTGTGGCTATGTGTGTAAATGACCTTTTAGTTTGTGGTGCAGAACCATTATTCTTCCTTGATTATTACGCGACTGGTCACTTAAATGTTGACGTTGCTGCAAATGTTGTTACCGGTATTGGTAAAGGTTGTGAGCTTGCAGGTTGCGCACTTGTAGGTGGTGAAACCGCAGAAATGCCAGGCATGTATGAAGGCGAAGATTACGATCTTGCTGGTTTTGCGGTTGGTGTTGTTGAGCAAAGCAAAATTATTGATGGCACTAAAGTAAAGTCTGGTGACGTACTTATCGGTGTTGCATCAAGTGGTGCTCACTCAAATGGTTACTCATTACTACGTAAAATTTTAGACGTTAAAAACGTTGATTTAACTCAAATAATTGATGGTCGCCCTCTTGCAGATGTTGCAATGGAACCAACACGTATTTATGTAAAACCAGTTCTTGAACTTTGCAAACAAGTTGATGTGCATGCTATGGCACACATCACTGGCGGCGGTTTACCTGGTAACTTACCACGTGTATTACCAAATGGTGCTCAAGCGGTCATTGATGAAGCTTCTTGGGAATGGTCTGAGTTATTCCAACTTCTACAACGCGAAGGCAATGTAGAGCGCTTTGAAATGTACCGTACGTTTAACTGTGGTGTAGGTATGGTCATTGCTGTTGATGCTAATGATGCTGAAAAAGCAATTGAAGTGCTTAATGCTCAAGGTGAAAAAGCTTGGAAAATCGGACACATCCAAGAAAATGCTGAATCAGTGGAAGGTGCAGACGAAAAAATTCGTGTGATCTTTGCATGATAAAAATTGCTGTTCTAGTCTCTGGGAACGGCAGTAATTTACAAGCCTTGATAGATGCAAATCTATCAGGGCAAATTGTAGGTGTACTGTCTAATAAAGCAGATGCTTATGCTCTAGAGCGTGCTCAAAAAGCCAATATTGCTACGGCCGTTATTTCTCATAAAGACTTTCCAACTCGTGAAGTGTTTGATGAAGCAATGCATCAACAGCTGTTAGCTTGGCAAGTGGATGTGGTTATTTTAGCCGGTTTCATGCGCATTTTAACTCCCACCTTTGTCAACAAATGGCAAGGGAAAATGCTGAACATACATCCCTCACTTCTTCCAGCTTATAAAGGTGTGAACACTCATCAACGTGTTTTAAACACAGGTGATCGTTTACATGGTTGTACCGTACACTTTGTAACGGCTGAACTGGATTCTGGTCAATCAATTGCCCAATCCGCTATTTCAGTTAAAGAACATGATACTGCCGCTTCATTAGCAAATCGAGTGCATGCACTTGAGCACTTTATCTACCCACAAGTAGCAGAGTGGTTATGTAACGGTCAACTTACGTGGAAAAATGGTCAAGCTTATTTCCGTGATCAAGTTCTTGAACACCCTATTCGTTTTGCAAATTGGTAAAACTTTTTACTTAAAAGCAAAAATAAAAAAGGACATGCCAGCATGTCCTTTTTTATAAGTCTAAAAATTAATTTGGCTGATGATGAATCAATTTCTTTATAGAATTCACTGTATCAATTGGATGCTCTAGAGGGAACATATGCCCCCCTTCAACCACAGTAAACGGAATTCCCATTTTTCGCTTTGCCATTTGAGGAAAGCCTCTTTTTAAGAAATCACTTCTTTTACCCACTACTAAATGCACAGGCATCTTAGGTTTTGGCATAGGCAACCACCACCAAGAAGGATTCTTACGGAAAATTGCAACTTCATCCTCACGAGAAATCGTTAAAGTAACTCCGCCACGGACCGAATCTTCTTTCAAAGCATAGTCGATGTAGGCTTGAAAACAATCTTCATCAAAATCTTTATAAAATCCTTTAGGACGTAGTAACTCAGCAGCCTGCTCTCTCGAGTCCCAATGTTCACGACGGCGTGCAGATAAACCTGCTGGAGTCATCGCATCAACCAATTTAGGACGAAATAGTTTTGCCATGTGAAATGCAAATGAATATCGCCCTAAAATAAGAGGCGGATCTAACATAATGACTTGAGAAAAGAGTTCAGGACGCTGAAAAGATGCCATCAACGTTAAAACCGAACCGAGAGAATGGCCAACTCCAATCACTTTACGTCCTTTCGCCTGTCGTACAATACTGTCAATTACCTGATCAACCAAAGCAGGCCAATGGTTAGTCACAGGATAACGTTTATCAGGACCAATCAGAGGAACATAAATAATGTCATATTCCCCTTTCAACTGGTCAAACAGTTTTTGATACACTTTTGATGGCACGCCATTCGCATGAGCAAAGTGTATAACTGGTTTCATTGACATACCGCTATCCTAAAACAGATTTTATTGTAATTTTGCGCTTTGACGAGTCTGCACTTCTTGAGCAATAGATTCACTTACCCCTTGCCCGATTTGTGCCCCCATACGACCTAAAATGGATTGTAATGGGTTGCGCTCAATTGTGTAGTCAACTTTATTATCAAGGTTTAGTTCACGCATCAAGCTCGTAATGTTACCTGAACGGTCAGCAACGCCCAATTGGATTGCTTGTTCGCCAGTCCAGAATAAACCAGAAAAAATAGCTGGATCGTTCGATTTCAAACGCTTTCCACGCCCTTCTTTAACTGCAGTGATAAAGTGAGTGTGGACATTATCAAGAACAGATTGAATATGTTGCTTTTGCACAGGATCAATCGGTTTTGTCATACTTAAAATGTCTTTATTCGTTCCTGCCGTTAAAGTGCGATCTTCAATGCCAAGTTTCTGAGCTAAACCAGTAATCCCATAGTTAGGCATGATCACACCAATTGAGCCGACTAGACTTGATGGATTGACAATAATCTCATCCGCAGCAGACGCAATATAATAAGCACCTGATGCGCCCATATCACCAATCACAGCGTAAACCTTTTTATCTGGATGCTGTTTTTTCAAATAACGAATCTCTTGCCAGATTTCATCAGACTGAACTGGGGAACCGCCAGGTGAGTTAATATTAAGTGCAATAGCTTTACTATTTGAAGCTTCAAAAGCACGTTTAAGCGCTTTATTGGTATCTTCACTATTTACTGATTGATTACTCGAAGCATCAATAGTTCCAATAATATCCACTACAGCCAAATGGGCACTACTGCTACTTACAGCAGAGCCTTCTTTGCTGGTTGAACAGCCTTTACCCATGAGTACAATAATGAATAATAAATAAATAAAAGTTAATGTTTTAAAGAAGATTCCCCAACGGCGACTACGGCGCTGCTCCTCTACTGAAGCAAGTACAGCCTTCTCAAGAATTTGCCATTCTGGTCCATTTTGTTTAGGGATTATAGGTTCATTTTGTGGTTTTGGTGGCCAATCGGACATAAAATTCCAATCCAAATTAATCTAAAATGATGTCATTATATACGTTGATTTGATAAAAACTGTCTAAATAATATGATTTCATTTATAATAATTTTATCTTTTTTTAATTATTGCTTCCTTTTTACCGCGATAGATGACCAAATTAGATACAAAAAGCATGAACTACTACCTACTCAAAACTTTTAGCCGCCAGCCAATTCAATTTGGACGTTTTCTTGCTCGTATGTTGGCAGGGTTAATCAATACTTTAAAAATTACTAAAACATCAAAAAGTATAGAACTAAATCTACAAATCGCCCTTCCACATTTAACGCCACAGCAGCGAATAGAAATTACGCAACAAGCTATTCGTAATGAAGTCACCTCATACTTTGAATTTTTAAGTATTTGGGGCTCATCAAATAGTAAGAATATCGAAAGAATTCATCATATTGAAGGTGAGCATTACTTTCATGAAGCACTTGCAGCAAAAAAAGGTGTGGTTTTGATTGTTCCACATTTTGGTACATGGGAAATCCTGAATGCTTGGTGTTCACAATTCACTTCAATGACAATTTTATACAAGCCAGTAAAGAATGAAGATGCAGACCGTTTTGTTCGAGAAGCACGTAGTCGTGAACAAGCTCACTTGGTTCCTACTGACGAAACTGGTGTAAGACAAATTTTTAAAGCCTTAAAACAAGGTGAAACTACCGTAATTTTGCCTGACCATACCCCTAACGTCGGCGGCAGTATGATCAATTATTTTGGTGTTCCGCTTGCCTCAAGTAATTTAAGTACCAAGCTTATTCAAAAAACTAAAGCAAAAGCTTTATTCCTTTACGCGATTCGTAACGAAAATGACGGTTTCACGATGCACGTTGAACCTATGGATGAGAAAATCTACGAAGGTAGTGCAGATGATGGAACTTATGTCATTCATCAGGCTATTGAACAACTCATCCATCGTTATCCAGAACATTACCATTGGAGCTATAAACGTTTTAAAGCAAATCCTGCTTTAGATAATATTTATAATATTGATCCAACTGAAGCTCTTCAAATTGTGGATAAGCTTAAAGCAGAAGCTTCACAAATTTCTGTGAAGCCAAGTACGCTCGAAACGTCGAGTGTATAAAATCATTTGATGATTCTCATATACAAAACTTAATGTTCCTTGCTCAACTGTGCTTTTAAATGGAATATTAAGTTCTTGTATTCTCGCTAAAACCCCTTTGCTTGGATGACCATATCGGTTATTAAAACCGGCAGACGCAATAACAAGCTTGGGGTTTAACTTCGCTAAGAAGTCATAGGCTGAACTATGCTTGCTACCATGATGACCTAAGACCAAGACATCTACCTTTAAATCAGGATATTCTTTCATTAGTTGATATTCTGCTTCCCACCCTGCATCCCCCATAATTAAATAGTTTTGATAACCATTAATCTGTTTTAAATGAATATAAACCACACAAGAATATTGGTTTTGATTTAAAGAAACTAAATTTAAATCTTTTTCTTTAGGCCAAAGAATTTTAATATCTAATTGTGGATATTGCCATTTTTGCCCTTGATGACAATAAGTAAAAGGTTCTTTAATTTGCTCTTTCCATAATTCATTTGATATGACTTGTTTAATAGGAAAAGCTTGCGCGATAGAAGGAAATGCTCCGCTATGATCTTGGTCAAGATGAGATAGTACGACGTGATCCAGTTGTCTAATTCCCTTTTGACGTAAATATGGAATCACCACATTTTGACCAATACTAAAGGCTTTCTCATCATAAGAACCGCCTGTATCTATGAGCCATGTCTGCTCTGGATGTTGCAAGAAAATAGCTTGCCCCTGTCCCACATCTATAATATTTAATTGAATTTGCTGGGACGACTTATTTGGAATAACCAAGGGTAAACAGCATATGAGTCCCCAAGATTTTGGTAAAACCCCACGCGGTAAAAATAAGATAATAATAACGAAGCTAAGGCAAACTAAATCAAGTGTTGTCAGGCTAAAGCCTTGTAATGGTAGAGATAATTTCTCTAAAAGACTAAAGCATGTCAGCACCATACTGAGCAAAATATCATTAATTTGAAAAAATAAATTTCCAATAGGATTAAAAATAAGCCATATACAAGCAGCAAAAATATTTAAAGGAACAATTACCCCTCCGAGTAAAGGCACCGCAATAATATTTGTAAAAGGCGCAACCCATGAAATCTGTTGAAAGAAAACCAACATTAAAGGACATAGAGCAATAAATATTTTGCCTTGAGAATCAATTAAGATTTTGCCGAAAAGAATGATTCTAGATAACAGACTCATTGAAACTAGTTTTGGAACTTGTTCTATAGTTTGATAAATACGTAATAAAATAAAGCAGGAACCATAAGAGAGCCAAAAGCCTGCAGATAAAACACTGAAAGGATCGAAAAATAAAAGTAGACTTGCACTATAAACTAACAGTGAAAATGGCTTAACAGGCAGTTTGATCAATAATAAAGAAGCAAATAAAAATACTGAAAGTAAAGTTCTTAAGGCGGGAATTTCAAAACCAACAAATGCCGTATAAATCAAAACACCGAAACATAATGGAATCATGGCCCAAATTTGTTTAGGCTGATACAAGTAAAGCTGCGGATAATAACGCCGTACTAATTGATGTAATCCCCAAGACAAGATGATGGCAAAAATGAGCACATGAGGCCCTGAAATCGCCAACAAATGAGAGATTCCTAATTCCTTAAATTGATTTTTAATCTCATCATTTAAGAGACTTTCGTCCCCTGTTAATAAAGCTAATAATAGCCCTTTATTTTGCAAAGGAGATTTTTGTAGCATCAATCTAAATTTTAGACGCAATTTTTCTATATTTAATTGTTGTCTGTTAAAAAACTTTTGTTGCTCTTTTAAATGATGTTGATAACCCAACCGATACATTTCATTAGAGCTTAAAGACTCAATATGCTGAACACTAAAACCAGACATTATGTCTCGCTGAATAAACCATTGTTCTTGATCAAAAGCTCCTGCCACTGCATAGCTATGAGCTGGTCTGGTTTTACCCGAAATTCGATAGTAATGACCTAATTGTAATTTTGGTTCATCTATCGCTGAGTTTACTTTTTGGCTTTTTAAATATAATAGCCAGTTAACGGGATGTAAGGACTGCCCTAATACCTGAACGGGTTGCTGTGTTTTATCTTCTTTTTCTTCACTTATGTGGTCTACATACACAACTATATCTAAAGATTTAGGCTGCATTTGTCGCAGTTGTAATCTTTCATTTAAGGCATTCTGAGCATATTGATGTCCTATAGTAAAAAGACTAATAGCGCAGACTAGACAGTAAATGGCTTTTAATATGAGTCGATTTAAAAATGTATGCCCCTTAAAAATATAAAAAATAAAACCTATAACGATTAATACTTTACCGATCCAACCATATTGCATGATGAGAGGGATATCTATCCCCATAAATGCAATACCCCCAATCCACCCCATTAAAATAAATTTTAACATTCAACGTCATAATCATTATCTTTTTAGGGGCAAAATTAAAGCCCAACTGAGTGGGCTTTAACAATGTGATTTAATGACAATTTTTAAGAACCACTCACCCAGAGTCCATCTTGCATATGCAAAATAGAGTCAGCAGCCTGAGCTAAATGCTCATCATGGGTCACAATTAACATTGCCATGTTTAGTTCTTTCTTAAGATCTGTCAGTAACTCAAAAATACCTAGAGCTGTTTTACGGTCTAAATTACCTGTTGGCTCATCTGCTAAAACAACCGCTGGTTTGGTGACTAAAGCACGCGCTAAAGCCACACGTTGGCGCTCACCACCTGAAAGCTCACCTGGCTTATGGTCCATACGATGAGATAACCCAACTCGATCAAGTAAATATTCAGCTTGTGCTTTTACCGATTTAAATTGGCTATCCGCTCGAAGCATTAAAGGCATCGCCACATTTTCAAGCGCAGAAAACTCAGGTAATAAATGGTGAAATTGATAAACAAAACCGAGGTATTGGTTGCGTTGAAAACCACGCTCGGCTTCACCTAAATTATCAAAACGCTGACTATTTAAAAATACTTGCCCTTGAGTTGGTTGCTCTAAACCACCTAGCACATGAAGCAAAGTACTTTTACCTGAACCACTTGCACCGACAATAGAAACAAACTGCCCTGCTTCAACTTGTAAAGAAAGACCTTTAATGACTTCAACTTTAGATTTACCATCATCAAAATGTTTATATATTTCTTTCGCTTCTAAAACAATTTTACTCATAGCGCAAAGCCTCGGCAGGTTGAACTTTGGCAGCACGAAGCGCCGGATAGATAGTCGCCAAGAAACTTAAAAGTAAAGAAACAATCACGATAATCGTCACATCTTGCCATCTTAAATAAGATGGAAGGTAATGCACAAAGTAAGCATCAAATAGATTTAAGCCCAACACATTGTTAAACCATGAAATAATATCGCTAATGGTTAAAGCTAAAATAACACCTAAAACCGTACCTGCAACGGTACCAATCACACCAATCACGGTGCCTTGAACCATAAATATTTTAGTAATCATTGATGGCGAAGCGCCTAAAGTACGCAAAATTGCAATATCTGATTTTTTATCAGTTACAACCATGACCAATGACGAAACAATATTAAATGCTGCAACCACAATAATAAGTACAAGCAACAAACCAACTAGAGTTTTTTCCATTTGAATGGCATTAAACAAATTGCCATGCGTATAAGTCCAGTTCGTTGCATAGAAATTGCTTGGTAAACTTTTTACCAAATCATCGGCAACTTGTGGCGCTGCAAAAATATCATCTAGTTTTAAACGAACACCTTGGGCACCATCTGGTAAGCGTAATAAGGTTGAAGCATCATATAGGGCGATATAACCCACCATAGAGTCAACTTCAGCGCCTACACTAAAAATACCAACCACTTTAAAACGCTTGAAACGCGGTACTACACCTGCTGGAGATGGGGTTGCTTCTGGTAAAACCAATGTCACACTGTCATTTAGACGTAAGCCCAATGAATCAGCCATATCTTTACCAAGCACAATACCAAACTCACCTTTTTTAAGTGAATCTAAGCTTCCGGCAACAATATGATTTTGAATAATAGAAACATTCTTTTCATATTTTGGGTCAATACCCGTCACCATAATACCAGCGACTTGCCCTTGCGCGGTTAACATACCTTGCAATTGGGTAAAAGGTGCAACCCCTGTTACATGTGGATGATGTTCAACTCGCTTTACCAGTTCAGGCCAATCCGTAAGGATTTGTGTAGATGAAACTGTCGCTTGCGGCACCATTCCCAAAACACGGTTTTTCAATTCGCGATCAAAACCGTTCATTACAGAAAGTACCGTAATCAGCACTGCGACACCTAGTGTCAAACCGACCATCGAAACCAATGCAATAAAAGAAATAAAATGATTACTGCGTCTTGCGCGAGTATATCTCAACCCTATATACAGTGAGATTGGTTTAAACATACCTTCTAAATCCAAGGTGATTGATGGGAAATAGCAGATGCTAATGTCAAATTACATTCACATTTACTATTTGGCCATATCGTTAGATGCTGTATTAAGGTTTAAAAATCAGTAAGTTCTGATCTTCCCTTAACAATCCTAATATTATATTGCTGCGCTATTTTCTACTACTTAAGTTAGGAGATCAATTTGATCATGCATTTCGCTACGAATTAGAACAATTTAATGAATAAGCTCAACAAATTACCCCAATCTTCTCCTATTTAGACTTCATATGTTGAGCAAAGTTCCGGTTTGCCTGAATGTCTTTATAGAAATATAAAAAGAGTCCAGACAAGATGATTAAAGCCCCTACAAAAACCATAATCGAAAGTTGTTCATGATTTAAGGCAGCTCCAATCATCATAGCTAACATTGGTGTAATTACTGTAGTTAAAGATAAAGTCGTTGGCTGAATATTTTGTATAAGTTTGAAATAACAAAACATGGCGACTAATGAAGCCATGAGTACCGTATAAATTAAGGCAAATAAAGATTTAGCTTCTGGCAAATGTGTCGGTGCATATTGCCAAATAAATGGAATAAAACAACTAGCAAAAACAGAAGACACTAAAATAGAACCAGTTGCCTGAGCCATCGGCTGGATCTGAGCATTAACTTTCTTAACCCAGAAAATTGAAAAAGAATAAACAAACACACTGATCAGCATAAGGACAATACCAAACGGATGCACATGCTGATTTGCACCGCTCAAACAAATAATCGCTAGCCCACTAACCGCAATTGCCATACCCAACCATTGCAGCTTATAAAGTTGTTGGCCAAATGCAAACCGACCAATAAGCCCTGCCATAATAGGTGCTAAGCCAAACATAAGTGCAATCATGCCTGAACTTAAATATTGGGTTGCGGCATAAGTAAAAATTTGGGAACCAATTAAGCTAAAAGATCCGGCAATGTAGCTATGAATTGCTTGTCGATGAGTCGGAAAAGGTGTTCTTAAAATCAGTAATATGATGACTGCCAAAGGCAATGCAATAAAAAAGCGTAACAACAATGCCCACATCAGATGTAAATCAGACACACTCCAAACAATAGCCAATGGAGTGGTTGCCCAAATGAACACTAACAAGGCATAAGTTAAAGCCAAATTGGTTTGCGATGGCATGTGATGCTCACTTAGCTGTTTTACGTTTTTGCTTTAAAATTGTTTGATCTAATGAACTTGAAAATTCACGCTTATCTCGCTCGGAAATAGGCGGCGGTCCACCAGTTTGCACACCCGCACCACGAAGCGTATCCATGAAATCACGCAGATGTAAACGTGCTTTAACATTTGCAGTTGTATAGACTTCACCACGCGGATGAATAGCAACGCCCCCTTTCTCGATCACTTGAGCTGCCAGTGGAATATCTTGCGTAATGACAATGTCATTTTCAGTCATACGATCAACTATTTCTTTATCGGCCTGATCAGCGCCACTTAAAACTTGTATTGACTTAATACGAACAGAAGGTGTAATCCCAACATTTTGATTGGCAACAAAAATAACTTCTAACTGATAACGATCTGATGCACGCAAAATTACTTCACGTAAAATTTTTGGTAAGGCATCTGCGTCTACCCATAGCTTAAATGGCAGCACGTTATTCTCTATTTCCACTAAAAATCTAAGTCTAACAGATGCTTTTCGAAGGTGAGTAGAAATAAACATTAAACTTATTTTTAATTTCAACATTCAAGTTTTTATAGATGAAGCTTACTTTTAATTTATAAATAGAAGCCGCATTTCTCTTTAAATGACTAAATATGTGCTTTTACAAGAGAATTTACACATGATGACTTGAAAAATAGTAAACACCCTCGATTTAATATAACAAGTAATGTGAACCCAACAGCATCGTGCTTATGAAAAATCAAAACAGTCCAGAAGTAATTAAAGTAAATGACCAAAATTTTGGTAGTCATGGCGAACATTGGAATCTATTGACGTCCCATCCTGAAACAGATGTACCAAAATGGTTAGGACTAGCACTTGATGCACCAGTAATGCCAATGGGCTTATGCGAATATGAAGAAGATATGGATCAATCTTTTTGGTTGATCCAAGGCCCACAAAACCAAAAAGTTACAATCAACCAGATTATTGCTGTTGAAAACCAAAAGCCTCGAGCACTCAAAACAGCGTTTCCAAGTTTTGAAAGTCCATATCAATATAATGCAAAAATTGAACGTATCATTACTTGTGAGTCTGCAACGCAAGCCGTGTTAAGTTTAAGACTAAATAAAAATACAACTGTTTATGCATTTGATAATTTATTTAGCGTTAACGCTTGTCAATATGACAAAAATCAAAACTATCAAGTTCAATTTAATGCATGGGCATATGAATTAGAACCGGTTCCAGCAGGCGAGAAAATTGTTGTTGATGACCCAGCTTCAATTAAACATCACCGTGCATTAAATGCAATTTTGACTGAACATAATGGTGTTGCTCCTGAAAACCTACAGGAACTCATTAATGAATGGCAGCCAAAAACCCCAGAAGATCAAGAACCTGTAACTGTTGATTTTTCTAAAATGGTTGCATATTTATATGGCGAAAATCTTGGTCAAGAAGATGAAGCATGGTTCCAAGGTAATATTGTTGGTAAAACTTCTATGACATTTATGGGGGCAGAATATACTCTTTATGATGTCACTTTGGTTTTAGAAGATGATCTTCCTGCCATATTAGTGCGCATTGCGACCAAAAACGATTTGTATAAAAACTTTAATATTGGCGAATATATTCGCGGTAATATCTGGATTCAGGCGACTATTTGTGCTAAAAAGGGTGAAACTAATTGAATTTCACTAATATTTTAATAATTAGGTTATTGAATGAAGATTATACCCGAACAAACTACCAGCCTCATTCAATCTAGTAGCCTGCGCGTAAAGGTCGATACTGGTGCGTTTTGCTTTTTTGTATTGGGTATGTTTTTAGCTGCCATATTCATGCACCAACTTGGTTTAGTGCCTTTTTAGTTTATAAAATTTATTCAAAAATAAAGCCCTCATTTGAGGGCTTTATTTATTTGATTTGCTTAACCATTACGTTTTGCAAAATCATCCATAAAGCTAATTAAAGCCTGTACGCCTTCTAATGGTACAGCATTATAAATACTTGCACGCATACCACCTACAGAACGGTGTCCAGCTAAATTCAACAAATGGTTTGCTTCCGCTTCTTTTAAGAATTGCTTGTCTAAAGCTTCATCTGCCAAGGTAAACGGTACGTTCATAATTGAACGGTTCGGAATTGCAATCGGGTTATTGTAGAAATCACTTGAGTCGATATAACCATATAACAACTGAGCTTTTTCAAGGTTAACTTTATGGATAGCATCTACCCCACCCTGCTCTAACAACCATTCAAATACCAAACCAGACAAGTACCAAGCGTAAGTCGATGGTGTATTTACCATAGAACCATTTTTCGCTTGGTCACCATATTTTAAAATGCTTGGAATTTCTGGTTTAGCTTGATCAAGTAAGTCATCACGAATAATGACAATTGTTAAACCAGCAGGACCAATATTTTTTTGAGCGCCAGCATAGATCAAACCAAACTTGGTCACATCTAATGGAGCAGATAAGATGCTTGATGAATAGTCACAAACGAGTGGAGCTTTTACATCAGGAATTCCTGCGAACTGTAAACCACCAATCGTTTCATTATCTGCATAATGTACATATGCTGCATCATCAGACAAATTCCATTCGCTTTGATCAGAAATTGCGAACTTACCATCTACTTTAATACCAGCTTTTACAACATTAATGTCGCCATAACGTTGAGCTTCTTTTAACGCTTTTTCAGACCAGATGCCTGTGTCAATATAATCAGCTTTACTGTTCTTACCTAAAAGGTTTAAAGGAATCGCAGAAAATTGTAATGACGCACCGCCTTGTAAAAACAGTACTTTATAATTTTCTGGAATATTCATTAGCTTGCGTAAATCTGCTTCAGCTTTTTCAGCCACAGCAACATAGTCAGCACTACGGTGACTCATTTCCATGATGGATAGACCTTTACCTTGCCAATCCAACAATTCTTGTTGAGCTTTTTCTAAAACGGCAGTAGGTAATGCAGCAGGACCAGCACAGAAATTGTACGCGCGCATGATTTTTCCCTTGTATAAAGTCAAACACAATAAAAATGGCATTTAACCACAGATTGCTTAAGCTTGCAGCAGCTTCTCAAGTAAATATTTCAATGCTGGACTGTATTTAAGTTTATTTTTTCAATTATTGGTGCCGCTATTTACCTACTGTTAATTACTGCCTTCCAAATTTAAAAAGATTTTAAGCAAAAAGATCAACTTGACTTGTGATTATAATTTCACATACCTTGATAGATATTAGAAAAAATATTGGCTTAGTAAATTCAATAATTAAAGGAGCTAAAATCAAAATGTTTTTATACAAATGTATAATAAACAATATGATAATTGAATTTAATAACAAGAAATTTAAACTATAAGGGATGCCAGAAATTGTTATTTAAAATGCCAGCACATCGATATAGACAGTCTATTTTTCCCTTTTCATTTAAACCTAAACATATTGCTTTGGCTTTAGGCTTTTTTTTCACTAATCATTTATATGCCCAAAGCTTAAGTTATGCAGAAGCAGAACAACAAGCTTTGAAAAGTTCATATAGTACTCAAGCCAACCAAGCATTACAGCAAGCATCTCAATTAGAAGCTGAAGCCGTAAAGGGCCTCGGATTACCTCGAGTTGATTTAAATGTCAGAGCCTATGCTTTTCATAGTGAAACAGATGTACCTCTTGGCTCTTTTAAACAAAAACTTGAGAATGATTTAAGCCAAGGACTCAATGACAAACTTTCACAGTGGAACAATGTCATTCCATCGGATGTGCTGGGGCAAGTCCAAGAAGGCGCAAATCAAACCATCCATGACGGTATAAATCGCTTTCCCGATTATGCGAATCTGACCATAGAAGATCAGGTTGTACGCCCTTCTATTTCGGTCGTTATGCCACTCTATACAGGCGGCTTAACTAGCAGTGCAAAAAAACTAGCAAATATTCAAGCACAGCGTTCAGAGCTTTCAAGCCAGCAACAACAAGATATACAGCGGTTTGAAGTGGTACAAAGCTATTTTAATGTTCAATTACAGCAGCAACTGGTAGCGAGTAGCTTATTTAACTTTAATGCAATGCAAAAACATTACAGCAACGCCCTAAAACTCGAACAACAAGGATTTATTAGTAAAGGGCAACGCATGCAATTTGAAGTCGCCCGTAATAATGCGGAACGTACTTTACAAAATACTCAAGCCAACTTAAATGCCAGTCGCTTCAGTCTTAATAATCTTTTACATCAACAAAATAATATAGATTTAAGTACGCCACTATTTGTAAATAAGACCCCAAGCCAGTCTCTAGAATCACTTTTAAGCAGTTATTCGCAAAAATCTAGCCTTGTACAAAAAATGCAGATGGATACTCAACTGGCTAATGTAAATATTCAAGCTCAGGAAGCTGCAAAAAAACCAAGTCTTTTTGCTTTTGGTGAATATGCTCTCGATAAAAATGAAAACTGGATTGTCGGCGTAATGGCAAAATACAACCTATTTTCAGGTGTAGATAAAAATAAGAATATTCACGCTGCCGAATTGAAGCGCTATGCCTCTGAACTCATGACTGAACGAACTAAACAAGAGATCGAAGCTCTTTTGAATAAGTCATATAACGAACTTAACTCTGCTCAGCAAAGTCATCAGCTCTTACAAAGAAACGTAAATGCTGCTCAAGAAAACTTACGTATTCAAGAACTGTCTTTTCGTGAAGGAATGGGTACAGCAACCCAAGTGATTGATGCACAAAATGCATTAAGTGCGTTAAAAACTGAAATGGCTTTAAATGCTTATAAATATGTCATGTCACTCGCAACCTTACTACAAAGTCACGGCTCAATTGACCAGTTTAAAGCTTACGTTAATCAACCACATACCGACTATATTCGTTAAGGGGAGTATAAAATGAATCAAGACTCAGCTCATTCAGAACAAGATGCTCCTGTTGCGGATACAGCAGAAACCAACCAAGTTCAAAAAGATGACCAAGCTGGTGATCAGCAAGAATCAAGCACAAATAAAAGTGATTCCACACCACCTAAAAATTCAAAAATTAAACTGATTATTGGTTTGATCATTATTGCCCTATTAGGTTTAATTATTTTTGGTTTATGGAAAAGTTATCAGCCAAAGCCTATTGAACTACAAGGCCGAGTTGAAGCCGAAACAATTCACGTAAGCACAAAAGTTCCGAGTCGTATTGAAGAAATTTATGTACAAGAAGGCCAAAAAATTTCCAAAGGCCAGCCACTTGTTCGTTTAGTTAGCCCGGAAATAGAAGCTAAAAAGCAACAAGCTTTGGCTACCTTACAATCTGCTTTAGCATTTCAATCTACGGTAGATCGTGGTTCTCAACAAGAGAATATCGATACTCTTTATGCCAACTGGCAAAGCACGAAAGCACAAGCAAACCTTGCAAAAACCACTTACCAACGTGGGGAAAATTTATATAGACAAGGGGTAATTTCGCGTCAAAGACGAGATGAAATGCTCGCAGCACAGACCTCTGCTCAAGAATTAAGTGAAGCCTCTTATCAACAATATGCTCGTGCAAAACGTGGCAGTACGAGCCAACAAAAATCTACAGCAGATGCACAGGTTGAAATTGCAAAAGCAGCTGTAGGTGAAGCAAAAGCACTAGAGGAAGAAACACGTTTACTCTCTCCTATTTCAGGTACGGTTTCAAAAACTTACGGTAAGCCTTCTGAGTTAGTCGCTATGGGTGTACCTGTTGTCAGCATTTTAGAAGATGATGATTTATGGGTAAGTTTAAACGTGGGTGAAAATCAATATGCCTCTGTTTATAAAAATAAAACCCTTGAAGGATTCATTCCAGCACTTAATCAGAATGTGAATTTTAAAATTAAGAATATAGATGCTGAAGGTGAATTTGCCACTATAAAAACGACTCGCCAAACTGGAGGTTATGATATTCGCAGCTTTAAATTGCATCTTATACCTGAACGTCCAGTGCAAGATTTAAAAGTTGGGATGAGTGTTCTATTTAAAATTAAAGAAGAAAAATAAAGCATGTTTGCCAGTATATTACGTGAACTAAACTATCTAAAAAGCAACAAATGGGATTTGTGTATGGTGACACTCATCCCTGCTTTTATCATTTTTATGTTTAGCAGCATGTTTTACGCAGGTAAAGCTGAACACTTACCAATTGCGATTATTGATCAGGACCAAAGTGAACTCAGCCGTAATATTGAAAAGTATCTTTCTTTAAATCATACGGTAGATATTAAAACAATTACGGCAAGCTCCACAGAAGCGGAACAACTACTCAATGAAACAAAAATCTGGGGCTATGTTTTCATTCCAGACGGCGCTGAAAAACGCTTTGTGAAAGCGCAAGATGCTCAAATCAGCATTGCATTTAACCAGTCTTTTTTTAGTGTCGGGAATACGATTTCCTCCGCAATGTTGGTCAGCACCCTCAATGCTTTAGCAGACTACGCAGGCCAGAGTTATCTCGCAAATAATATTCCCTATTTAGATGTTCCTACGGCTCATGTCAAAATCTCAACGCTTTATAACCCAAGCATGAGCTATGAGTTTTATTTAGAACCCTTCATGGTTCCAGCTGTATTACATCTATTGCTATGCTGCTGTGTTGCCTTTGCCATTGGACAAGAACTGAAACGTGGCACATTAACATCGTGGGTAAACCGAGAAAGTTTTATTCAAGGCTTATTGGCTAAAAATTTGCTCTATAGCCTTATTTTTTGTTTCTGGACATGGTTATGGATGTTTTGGCTAGTCGAAATCCGTGGCTGGTTTGTAGCGGGTTCTCTTAGTTTATTGCTATCTGCACAGTTCCTACTTTATTTTGCCTACGCTTTGATTAGCAGCACAGTTATTTTAGCAACCAAAAATTTAAGCAAAACTTTTGGCTTTATCGCTGTCTATGGTGGGTCATCTTTAAGTTTCGCAGGCGTTACACTACCTTTGAATAATGCTCCTATTTTTACCAAATTTTGGTCACTCATTATTCCCTATACCCCTTATGCCAAGCTGCAAACTGAACAATGGGTGATTGGAAGTCCAGTTTTCATTTCTATGATTCCTTTTTTAATACTTATGGGTTATTGCCTTATTTATTTCTTCTTAAGTTGTTTGCTTCTTAAAAAACTAATTCAGGGAGCAGCACAATGAAAGAGTTTTTAAATGCATATTTGCAAACTTTTAAAGATATTGTAGGGAATAGTTCAGTTTTCACGACTCTGATTTTATCGGTCATTCTTTATAGTTTTTTTTACCCTACTGCCTATAAAGCTGAGCGGGCAGAATCAATTCCAATCGTAATTGTTGATGAAGAGCAAAGCCTTTTAACTTCTCAATTAATCGGTCAAAGTGCAAATAGCCCACATGTTCATATTGTTACCGTTACAAGCAACTTCTTACAAGCAGAACAAATGGTTCGTGAACAAAAAGCCGATGGTATTTTACTTTTACCAAGCAACTTAACGCAAAGCTTACGCCGTGGAGAAACGGGCGGAATTGGCTTATATTTGAGTACAACGAACTTTTTAAAAACTAAAGAAATTGGTTTAGGCCTAGCTACATCCATTGAAGCCACCTTAAAAGAATATGTCGAAAAATTTGGAGAGCGTACTCATTTCCAACCCGCACTTTCTATCCATCAGGTTCCTTTATTTAATCCCCTTTCAGGATATGGAAGTTATATTTTTCCGGCTGTTGCATCTTTAATTATTCATCAAACCATTGTGTTAGGTTTAGCGATGTTGATTGCAAGCTACCGTGAGCAACACCAAAAAATTACAGCTATTCGCTTCGCTGGAATTTTCGCCAGCCTGTTTACTATTGGTTGTTTAAGCAGTTTTTATCTTTTTGGTTTTACCTTATGGTTCAACGACTATCCACACGGTGGAAACTTCACAGGTTTACTCGTTGCTGTTCCTATTTTTATTAGCTGTGTGATTGGATTAGGCATGTTGATCGGTTCACTTTTAGACATGCCAGAACGTGCTGGACATATTATTGTGTTTAGCTCTGTACCCTTATTCTTATTAACTGGCGCTGCATGGCCACATCAAGCAATGCCTGAATGGCTACAATGGTTCGCGTGGTGTTTACCATCAACACATGGAGTACAAATGTTTGTACAACTTAATCAGATGGGTGTTCCGTTAGCCACAGTTGTACCAAAACTGATATTTCTTACGACAATCGGTCTTATTTTTTTAATCTGGGCATATTCACGTTTAAAAGCCTCCAAGTGAAGAGTTTTCTAAACTTGGAGCATAAATTATATTTTTATTTACTATGAAATCTGATAGATAAAAGTCATTTCTTAAAAATTATTGACCATAAAAATATAAAAAAACCAATAAATTCAAATTATTAATTAGTAACAATTGTCATAAAACCTTAAAAAAACTTTAAGTTGAAATTAAGGAAATTTCTCCATAGTAAAACTGTTTAGTTTTTCAGCAGCCTAAAAGGGTAACTCTGCTACCCTGTTCTATGACGGAATTTGATATGGCAAAGGTATGTTATTGCGCAGATGACTTTGCAATGAATGCAGAGATATCTCATGCAATTATTCAGTTAATTGAAAGAGGAGTACTGCAAGCGACCTCATGTATGACCCAATCTGAACTCTGGGAAACAGCTGCTGCCAAACTTAAACCTTTCTCGAATCAAATTGATATTGGCTTACATTTAAATTTCACTCATGCGTTTACTTCAGGTAATACGGTTTTCTCATTACCAGCACTCATATTTCGCGCATGGTCATCAAATCTTAACCGTGAATTAATTACTCAGTGTATTGAAGAGCAATGGGATGCATTTGTTTCAGTCATGGGAAAACAACCCGATTTTATTGATGGGCACCAACATGTCCATCAATTTCCGTTTATACGAGATATTTTGCTACAGCTTTTAAAAGAGAAAAATTTCACTGGTTGGATACGTAATTTACAACATCCAATTTATCTACCACATTATCGTTTTAAAACTCATATGCTTTCTGCACTTGGCTCAAATGCCTTAGCAAAAGCATGCCAAACCTACCAGTTTAGCCAAAATGAATATTTCGCTGGTATCTATGACTTTAAACAAAATGATTATGCCGAACTGAATCAATATTGGCTTGCTCAAGCAAAAGACCACTTACTGATTATGTGCCATCCCTCACTTTCTACACCAAGTGAGCAAGATCCGATCCAGCATGCACGAATCCAAGAATACCAATATTTTTCTTCTGATCAGTTCCCTCTTGATTGCCAGAAAAATGGCATCCAACTTACTAGACTAGGGGCAATGCAATGAGCACAAAACCTTTTTTATCCTGCGTTGTTCCCGCTTATAACGAAGCCGAGAATTTAAAGACATTTATTCCAGCTTTAGCAAACAGCTTAAAGCAACAAAATCTTAGCTATGAAATTATTGTGGTCGATGATGGCAGTAAGGACGATACTATTACGATCTTGCAAACGATGATCGAAGATTATCCTTTAGTTGTGCTGGAATTATCACGAAATTTTGGTAAGGAAGCTGCTTTAAGCGCAGGTTTAGACCATGTAAATGGTGAAGTTGCACTACTGATTGATGCTGACTTTCAACATCCTTTTGAAGCAATTCCGACCATGATTAACCTTTGGAAAAATGGTTATGACATGGTGTATGGCATTCGTAATCGTACCACTGAATCATGGTTAAAACGAACCTTAACCCACGGTTATTACCGCATATTAAACTTAAGCTCGCCTATTGATATTCCTGAAAGTGCTGGTGACTTTAGACTTCTAGATGCAAAAGTTGTCGAGGCGATTAAACAATTACCAGAAAAAAATCGCTATATGAAAGGTCTATATGCTTGGGTCGGTTTTAAAAGTATCGGAATCAATTTCTCGGAGCAAGAACGTCAACATGGTCGCTCTAGTTTTAACGTAAAGTCATTATTCAATCTGGCAATGTCGGGTCTAACTGGGTTTTCAGATTTACCTTTACGAATTTGTATTTATCTAGGTGCCCTATTGGCTTTAGGCGCTATGAGTTATGGTGTCTGGATCATTATTAAAACTCTGATTGAAGGAATTTCTGTACCTGGTTGGGCAACTCTTGCAGCAGGTATGACGCTATTAGGTGGCATTCAATTGTTATTCATTGGAATTTTAGGTGAATACATTGGCCGAATTTATGCAGAAGTTAAAAATCGACCAAAATATATTGTTTCAACCGAACATTCTCGTATTAAGCAAGAACACCCAATTACTCACTCCGAAAATACGTTCTCTAGTTTCTAATGTTTGCACATATTTTTCAGCTTGCCCGGTTTACCACGACTGGGGCCGCAGCGGCACTTACACACTACAGTATTGTCATGCTCTTATTTAAACGAAACATTGCATTGCAGTATGCCAATTTAGTGGCCTTTCTACTTGCCTATTGGGTGAGCTATTTTGGGCATCGTATTTTTACTTTCAAAGCTCAGCATATTTCTCATCGACGCACACTACCCAAATTTACATTAGTCGCTGGATTAGGTTTTTTATTCAATGAGAGTTTTCTCTTACTTTCTAATTTGTATTTCAGCGCCCCTGTTTCAACATTGGTTTGTGTGGCTATTGTCCTGACTTCAATTGTGACTTTCTTGCTTAATCGTTTTTTTGCATTTCAACATTAAGGATTATGTATGCAGCAATGGCTTCGTAGTTCCAAATTCTTATTAATATTTTTACCGATTTGGTTGTTTGTTCTGTCTTGGATAAGACCTCTCTCTGTGCCAGATGAAGGACGCTACGGAGATATTAGTCGATCTATGTTTGAGTTGGGAGATTGGTTGATTCCCCGTATCAATAGCTTGCCATTTATGCATAAACCCCCTCTATTACACTGGTTAAGTTCTATATTTATGGAACTGTTCGGTATGCATATTTGGGTGTTGAGATTAGTTCCAGTGCTAGCAGCTACACTCATGCTCGTCAGCCTATTCTTATTCGTTAGAAAGCACATTTCAGAACGTGTAGCACAACTTACTGCCATTATTTTAGGCACCAATTTACTGTTTTTTGGTAGTAGTGAATATATTAACCATGACCTACTGCTTGCTTCATGGATTACAGTCAGTGTTTTATGTTTTGTTGATTTCACAATTTCAGCACGCAAATCTATTTTATTTTTAGGATATTTTGCAGGCGCGGCTGCGTTCTTAAGTAAAGGCCTGATTGGTGTGTTAATTCCCGGTATGATTCTCTTACCGTGGTTGCTTTACACCAAACAATGGAAAAAAATCCCGTCATTGCTTAACCCTTTGGCGATTTTGCTATTTATATTATTGGTTAGTCCATGGCTCTATGCAGTTCAACTTAAATACCCTCAATTTTTACATTATTTCTTTATAGACCAGCAATTTAGTCGATTCAGCTCAAAAGAGTTTAATAATAAGCAACCATGGTGTTTCTATCTGCTTATTTTATTTGTCAGTTTTTTACCGTGGATTCTTTCGAGTAGATTTCAATCTATTAAAGCCGTATTTCAAAATTATAAGAAATCCGCTTTACTAGCCTTACTTGTATGGTGGTTTATTTCTGTTACGGTTTTCTTCTCTATTCCTCCATCTAAGCTAGCTGGCTATATTTTACCAGCTGTGCCCCCGCTCGCTGTTTTCTTGGCTCTTGTTATCAACCATGTAATTAAAAGTGACTATAAAACCAAATTACAGGTTTGGGGTTTACCTATATTTATTATGTTTGTTGGAATAGGTATTGCTGCTACACCGCATTTTATACGTGCACATCAACCCTTTTTCCAAAACCAAGCGGTATTTATTTATATCATTGGCGCGCTATTGGTTATGCTTCCACTGGCTCTAGTCTGGTTATATAAAAAGCAGAAATTAAACTATTTAAACTATATTTTTATAAGTTTAATTGTTCTGTGTAGTTCAGTCCCATTTGCCGTTCGTATTTTAGATACCAAAAATAATGTGGGAGAAACGAGTTTTTCTGAATATATGACACCATCAACAAAAATAGTTTTCTACAATTACTATTTCTATGATGTGCCTTTCCTTTTACAGCTAAAACAACCTGTATATATTGTGAATCAATGGGATACAGTACATTCAGATAGTGCTTCTTTAGAAATTAAAGATGGTTTGTTGTTTGAACCGCAACGTAAAAAATACTTATGGAGTGAGCAACAGCTTCAAGATGCTTTAACGCAAAAGCAAGATTTGATTGTCGTAAGTCAGCCTAATAATTTTGCAACTAAAGATCCATCTGTTAAAACACTACATTATCGAAATTATGATGTGTTTATTTTTAATAACTCCAAATAAACCATAAAAAAAAAGGAAGCTTGCGCTTCCTTTTTTATTTAATTAAGACTTACTCTTCTGACACATCATCATTCGTAGAAACTGCATCTTCACCATCTACTTCTGAAGTATCAACTTCTCCTTCGAGAAACTCTTCTTCATCTTCGACAGCTTCAATAGACACAACACCCACTAAAGTTTCTTCTTCGCTTAAACGAATCAGACGAACACCTTGTGCATTACGACCTGTCATTGCAACTTCAGCAGCACGAGTACGAACTAATGTACCACCATCAGAAATAAGCAACAGTTCTTTGCTTTCATCAATAGATACTGCACCTACAAGCTCACCATTACGTTCACTTGTCTTAATCGCAATAACGCCCTTACCACCACGTTTTTTGGTTGGGAAGTCATTTACAGGAGTACGTTTACCATAACCATTGGCACTCGCACACAACACTTCGCCCGTTTCAGGAACAACAACAAGCGATACGATGCGACTTACGACATTTAAATCTGCTGAATCTTCGTTGTCATCAGATTCATCATTTTCAACTTCTGCATCTTCTTCACTTAAAGTGCTGCTTGCAAAGCTAACACGCATACCACGGACGCCTTTAGCAGTACGACCCATTGAACGCACGTCAGTTTCTGCAAAACGAATTGCCTTGCCTTCATTCGAGAACAACATGATCTGCTGATTACCATCAGTAATCGCAACACCAATCAAGGTATCTTCTTCATTCAGTTCAATTGCACGTAAGCCATTTGAACGAATGTTAGCAAACTGCTCCAAATCAACACGTTTAACCGTACCAGAAGCTGTGGCCATAAATACATAATGGTTTTCTGGGAATTCAGTTAACGGCAAGATAGCAGTTACTGTTTCATTCGCATCTAAAGGTAACAAGTTTACAATCGGGCGGCCTTTAGCACCACGTGATGCTTGAGGTACTTCAAATACGCGAAGACGATACACTTTACCTACGTTAGTAAAGCAGAGTACAGTCGCATGATTTGAAGCCACGATCAGATGTTGAATAAAGTCATCATCTTTCATTGAGGTTGCAGACTTACCACGTCCACCACGGCGCTGAGCCTGATAGTCTGAAAGTGGTTGAGTTTTTGCATAACCTGTTTGTGAAACCGTTAATACAACTTGTTCTTCAGGAATTAAATCTTCACGGCTAAAATCAATACGTGATTCAATAATTTCTGTACGACGACCATCACCATACTGTTGTAGTACTTGCGCTAATTCTTCACGAATTACAGCCATCAATAAATTGAAATCATTAAGAATTGCCGTAAGTTCAGCAATTTGACCTAAAATTTCAGTATATTCTGCATGTAATTTGTCTTGCTCAAGACCCGTTAAACGATGTAAACGCAATTCTAAAATTGCACCCACTTGCGTTGGTGATAAACGGTAAATTGATTCAGTTAGACCAAATGGACGATCTGGGTTTTCACCTTCGATTTCATCTGGGCGAACAGAAATAGCACCAGCTTTTTCAAGTAACGAAATAACGCCACCACCAGCCCACTCACCAGCTAGTAAACGCTCGCGCGCTTCAGCTGGGTTAGCAGAAGTTTTGATGGTTTCAATAATTTCATCAATATTGGCTAAAGCAACAGTTAAGCCTTCTAAGATATGACCACGTTCACGAGCTTTACGCAATTCGAACATGGTACGGCGTGTCACTACTTCTTGGCGGTGACGAATAAATGCCGCAATAATATCTTTCAGATTCATCAATTTTGGTTGTCCGTTATCAAGACAAACCATGTTGATGCTGAATGAGTTTTCAAGCTGCGTATTTAAGAATAAGTTATTTACAACGACTTCTGCGTTTTCACCACGTTTTAAGTCAATTGCAATACGCATACCATCTTTGTCAGACTCATCACGAAGCTCTGAAATGCCTTCAAGTTTTTTCTCTTTAACTAACTCAGCAATACGTTCAATAACTCTTGCCTTGTTAACTTGATATGGAATTTCAGTAAAGACGATGGTTGTACGACCTGTCTTTTCATCTTCTTCGAAATGGTATTTACCACGAATGTGTAGTCGGCCTTTACCTGTACGGTAAGCATCAACAATACCTGATTTACCGTAAATAATACCGCCTGTAGGGAAATCAGGACCAGTAATATATTCCATCAATCCTTCAATCGAGATATTCGGATTGTCAGCATAAGCTAAGCATGCATTCACAACTTCTGTCATGTTATGCGGTGCCATGTTAGTTGCCATACCTACGGCAATACCAGCAGCGCCATTAATTAACAGGTTAGGAACACGTGTTGGAAGTACCTGAGGAATACGCTCAGATCCGTCGTAGTTATCTTCCCAGTCAACTGTGTCTTTTTCTAGATCTGCAAGAAGCTCGTGCGCTAACTTAGTCATACGGACTTCGGTATAACGCATTGCAGCCGCGCTATCACCATCGATCGAACCGAAGTTACCCTGACCATCTACCAATAAATAACGTAAGCTAAAATCTTGAGCCATACGTACAATAGTTTCATAAACAGCTGAGTCACCATGAGGGTGATATTTACCGATTACGTCCCCAACAACACGTGCAGATTTCTTGTAGGCTTTGTTATAGTCATTGCCCAATTCGTGCATGGCAAATAGCACACGACGGTGAACAGGTTTCAGACCGTCTCTCACATCCGGCAATGCACGAGATACGATTACACTCATTGCGTAATCTAAATATGAATGCTTGAGTTCATCCTCAATGGCAATCGGTCGGATTTCCGATACGCTCATGCATACTCCTTCTTACAGATAGAAATTTCCATCTGCTAATATGTCTTGATCTTGCAAAAAATTTAGTTCTGAAAACTGAACTAAAATCGAAAAAAATATAGCTGTATAGTATAGCACAAACTGCTCGTTAACTGGGAGTTTAGCAATCTGAAAATAGCATTTTTTTACAATAAAAATTTCATTAGAATTAATAAGTTAAAATTAGAGAATTCTAGTTTTAAATGTATTTCTTAAAACTCAACAGTTCGACCAAAATATAGACAACACAAAAGTGCTCTCTTTAGAGCACTTTTCATCTAATCTTAAAAACAAAACTTAGTTTATTAGCCAAAATAAATAATATTTAGCTTAAATATACTTGCCTTGTTGTAAACCTATTATTCTTTTAATAATAGGTTTGAAATGTCATTTTGTAGGCTGATATTGAGCAGGAATCCACTGATATCCTTTTGAGCCTTTACCAATGTGTCCAATGCCAGGAAAAGCGATATGTGCTGCCCCTACCCACCATTGGTTTTTATAGGCTTGTTCAAAAATACTTTTACGAACAGCTATAGCCTGATTCGAGTGAGTATCGGGTTTGTAGCTTGCTTCAGGATAAGGAAACTGTACTGCACCATAATGCACAACATCACCTAGACCTAAGAACTTTTGACCGTTTTTTCCATCTACTAAATATGAAGAATGACCTTCAGTATGACCATGAGTAACGATGAGTTGAACATTCGGTACGTTAAAAGAAGTTTTTGTAAAAGCAACGAGTTGCCCTGCCTTTTGATATGGCTGCAATGCATCTCTCGTCATTTTAAATATTGGCTTAAAAAAATTGGTAGCTTTTGCTTCATTCACTGGCGATGTCCAAAAATCTACATCTTCTTTAGCCAGATAAACTTTCGCATTCGGATAAGCCATTTTGCCATCAAGTGTAATACCGCATAAATGATCAGGATGGGCATGTGTAATCAAGATGGTATCTATTTGTTCAGGCTGTACGCCTGCTTTCTTTAAATTTTCACGCACATGGCCCAAGGTTGGACCAAAACATTTTGCAGTGCCAGCATCAATTAAAATATTTTGTGTGGGTGTTTGAACAAGATAGGCAGAGAAATCTGTGACAATTTGATTATGCTCATCTACAGGAACAAAGTTTTCTGCAAACAATCGATTGGCTTTTTCAGCTGAAATACCCAATAAATCACTACGAGGTAATCCCAACTCGCCATCAAACAATGCTGTTACCTTAAGGTTTCCTACTGGTTGTAAAAAATAACCATCAACTTGATGTACTCTTGGCGTTTGTTCCGCATGTATGACTGTACTGGCACTCAGTAGCAATAATATCGTAAGTGATTTTAATGATTTCATCATAGAGTCCTTGGTATCTTCATACTTTAACTCTATTCGTTTTTATCTATTTAAATCGCTCAATAAGCGATAAGAAACGCTCAAATTGACTTATTCAGCAGCTAGCACAGCAGGATCTATACCATAACGCTCTACAAAGCGATCACGAAAAATAGCAACAGACTGGTATCCAGATTTTGCTGCAATAGTTTTCATAGGTAACTTTTTCGAATACAACAACTCAAGTGCAGAAGTAAGCCGTGCATGCGTAATCGTTTCTCTTAAGGTTGTATTTTCATGGCTAAGCTTGCGGCGAAGTGTGGCACTGCTCAAACCTAGTCGTATTTCAAACTCACTAGACTGCCAATGATGCTGTGGATTCTCTATGACCCAATCATGAATGATTTTTGTCAATTTAGGTGGCGGTACAATTAACACATCTGAACAATGCTGTTGGCATAACTGTACAAGTATGGCGGTAATACATAAACGTGCTTTCACCACGTCATGATTAAATAAAGCCGTTTGCCACTCAGCTAAAGATATAGCGAAATCATCAATTGAAAACTTTAATATTGCTTCAGTTCTGTCTACAACTGGCTTAGCCCAAATCATTTGTGCAGCTTGAATGACTTCGTCACACATAGGCACCAGAATAGTGAGATATTCACCCGTTATAGGGTCAGGCAGATTAACTGCATCGATAACCGTATCGGGTTTTATAATGTATAGGTCACCGGCATTAAAATTGATTTGTTTTGTTTGAAGATTTAATTGTTGTTGCCCATATAAAATAAATCCCATGTGCAACTGACTAACTTTAATATTGGATAGTCCATGCTGATTTTTCGAACGAATACATAAATAATCTCGCGCCATATCTGCCCGTGCTAATCTCACAAGTGATTGATGCAATTGGTGGGCCTCTATGGAAGCGGAATAATTAATATTCATAATGATGATCTAAATAAAAAAACGCCCTTGGCTATTTATAGCACAAGGGCGTTTTTCGAATAAGTGACAAGCTGTAAATTACAACTTGCTTACTAACTCTGGTACTACAGTGTTCAAATCACCAACTAACCAGTAGTCAGCAACACTGTTGATTGGCGCTTCTTCGTCTTTGTTGATCGCAACAATAACTTTAGAATCTTTCATACCAGCTAAATGCTGGATCGCACCAGAAATACCTACAGCAACGTAAAGGTCAGGTGCAACGATTTTACCAGTTTGACCCACTTGGAAATCGTTAGGTACGAAGCCCGCATCAACTGCCGCACGTGAAGCACCTTGTGCTGCACCAAGCTTGTCAGCTAATGGATCAAGTACTTTATGGTAGTTCTCACCAGAACCAACACCACGACCACCAGAAACTACGATACGAGCCGCAGTTAATTCTGGACGGTCAAGTTTCACGATTTCTTCAGATACAAAGTTAGAAATACCTGCATCTTTCGCTTCACTTACTGCTTCAACCGCAGCAGAACCACCTTCAGCAGCTACTGGATCGAATGCAGTACCACGAACTGTACCTACAATGATTGCTTCGTCAGATTGAACAGTCGCAATCGCGTTACCTGCATAAATCGGACGCTTGAATGTATTTGCAGATTCAACAGAAATAATGTCTGTGATCATGCTTACATCAAGAAGAGCAGCAACACGTGGAAGAATGTTCTTACCAGTCGTTGTAGAAGCAGCTAATACGTATTTGTAACCTTTAGCTAAATCAGCAACTAAAGCAGCTACGTTTTCAGCTAACTGGTTTGCATAAGCAGCATTGTCAGCAAGTAAAACTTTGCTTACACCAGCAACTTTAGCAGCAGCATCAGCAACTGCCTGAGCACCAGAACCAGCAACTAATACAGTAATATCACCACCGATTTTTTGTGCTGCAGCAACAACGTTTAAAGTAGCACCGTTAAGTACTTGGTTGTTGTGATCAGCGATAACTAAAATACTCATGATTTTATCCTTCCGTATTAGATCACTTTCGCTTCATTTTTCAATTTTTCAACAAGCTCATCTACAGATTTCACTTGTACGCCAGCTTTACGTTCTGCTGGAGCTTCAACTTTAACAGTTTTAAGCTTAGTACCAGCTGTAACGCCATAATCAGCAGGAGCTTTAGTATCAAGTGGCTTCTTACGAGCTTTCATGATGTTAGGCAATGCTGCATAACGTGGCTCATTCAAACGCAAGTCAGTTGTAATGATTGCAGGAAGTGCCAGTTCAACAGTTTGTAAACCACCGTCAACTTCACGAGTTACTTGTACTTTGCCGCCATCAACTTTCACTTCAGAAGCGAATGTACCTTGGCCCGCACCTAATAATGCGCCAAGCATTTGACCTACTTGGTTAGAGTCATCATCAATTGCTTGTTTACCAAGAAGGATAAGTTCTGGTTTTTCAGCATCAACAACACCTTTTAAAATTTTAGCAACTTCTAAAGCGCCAATTTCATCAGTGGTTTCAACTAAAATACCGCGGTCTGCACCCAAAGCCATTGCAGAACGGATTTGTTCTTGAGCTTCTTTAGGACCCACAGAAACAACAACGATTTCTGTTACTGTTCCTTTTTCTTTTAAGCGAACCGCTTCTTCCACTGCGATTTCACAAAATGGGTTAATTGACATTTTAACGTTAGTTAGGTCAACCCCACTATTGTCCGGCTTAACACGAACTTTGACGTTGGCATCAACCACGCGTTTTACAGCAACAAGAGCCTTCATGTAATCCTCGGCTGTTCTAGCAAAAGTAAATGTTGAGAAAAGTATATTAACTCTTCAATTAAAATTTTTTAGGTACCCTATCTTGCAATGTGTTTGGCATTTCGGTCAAGTCACAATTTTCCAGAACAGCACAAAAAAAATGAAACCATCAGTTCATAAAAAAAATATTATGCCTTATTCGGTGCTATTTCATTCTTTTTACACTCTATTTTATATATTGATTTTTATTATCTTTTTATCTTATTTAGCTTATTAGTCAGAAACATAAGATCGCCTTAAAATAATCGGGATTAGATGTTTTTGACTCAGGGGTACCGACAAAATATCCCAAGATCAAAATGGTCAATTTGACTATTTCCCCTATTTCTCTTAAACAAATTTCTAAAAAAATACAAATGATGTCTACATTCGTATAAGACTTGCCATTTTAAACAACTTTATTATTAAGATCGTTCTTAAATCTATTCATACTTTTGTGCTCTCGGATGAGCTCGATCATAAACTTGCGCCAAATGATCAAAATCGATATGCGTGTAAATTTGTGTCGTAGACAAATTACTGTGGCCTAACATTTCTTGTACTGATCGCAAATCACCACTACTTGATAACATATGGCTAGCAAAACAATGCCGTAATAAATGAGGATGCAAATCTACATTCACACCAGCTCTTTGTGCTTGAAGCTTTACACGCTTTTCGATTTGCCGTGGGGTTAACACACCGCCTCTTTGAGAAATAAAAACAGAAGCATTCTGATCAAAATGACCTTTCCAGATTTTGTAGATTTTCAGCCAATTCAATAGGCTTTCTCTCGCCTTTTTCCCAAATGGTACAATCCGAGTTTTATTTCCTTTACCTGTAATACGTACCAGTTGACGGTTAAAATCTATATCTTTAATTGTTAAGCCTTGCAGTTCAGCCAGACGCAAACCACTTGAGTAAAGTAATTCGAGCATGGCTTTATCACGTAACCATAATTGCTGATCAATTGGTTTTTCAGGCATTGGCTGATCTAAAATTTGATTAACCGTTTCTATGTCGATCATACCCGGCAAGGGTCTAGGCTGACGTTTTAACTTAAAATCATCAGTAGGATTAATTTCTAAATATTTCCCTTGCTCAGCCCATTTCATAAACTGGCGAATTGACGTGAGATGACGCTGCATACTGCTTGAACTTAACTGATCCTGCTCAACACGCTGGGCCAAATATTCACGTAAATCTGAAGCTTCAATATTTCTTAAATCAATTTGTTTGAGCTCGCAGAATTCAAGAAAGCTTTTAACATCTCTTTCATAAGCTGTAATCGTGTGCTCAGATTGATTCTGAATTTTTCTTTCTTTTAACCACATTGAGAGCAGCTGTAATGCAAAATCCAAATTGCTCTCCATTTATTTGCTCATTTTATTTTTTCAGTGTATCAAAAAGTAGTTGTTCAGGAAATTTAAGATCGTACAGTGCAACAACTCTCTACCTTATATATTACACTCCACTGTAAGTATTTGTCGGAATCCCTCTATCATGACTACCATACTCATTCCCTACTTAATTGCCATTACTTTACTTACGCTTACACCTGGTCTCGATACGACTTTAATTATTCGTACTGCTACTCTTGAAGGTAAATCAAAAGCATTTCAAGCAGCAGTAGGTATTAGCCTTGGCTGTATTGCATGGGGAATTGTAGTTGCTTGTGGTCTAGGGGCTTTGCTTATGGCTTCTGATTTAGCTTTTAATATTCTGAAATGGATGGGAGCAGCTTATCTAGCATGGTTAGGTTTAAATATGATTTTAAAACCACGTAGCCAGCTTGCAGATATGCAAGAGAATAGTTCAAATACATCTCCTTCACAAAATTGGTTTATTAAAGGTTTTTTGGGTAACTTACTTAACCCCAAAGTTGGGATTTTTTATATTTCATTTCTTCCACAATTTATTCCACCACAAGCATCGGCTGTCACTTGGATTATGGGGCTTGTAATGATTCATGTGGTGATTGGAACCTTATGGTCAATTTTATTAATTTTGGCTATGCAGCCACTGTCACGTTATCTTAAGCAACCCAAATTTGTGAAATATATGGACCGAATTACAGGCAGTATTTTTGTATTGTTTGCTTTGAAATTGGCTTTGAGTAAAAGGTAATTAAATTAAAAAATTATTGTATATAAAGAAAGCCTCTTTTATCATTTTAGCTAATAAAAGAGGCCTCTATTTAGGTCATGCGATTAACCTTGAAAATAACGTAGATCCAAACGCCCATCATATACATGAGTTGTCGGGCCCGTCATCCAGACCACATCACCTTCTTGCCATTCGATTTGTAGCTTACCACCAGCAAGTTCAACTTCAACTGAGTTAGCAAGTAAACCACGGCGCATACCACTTACCGCAGCAGCACAAGCGCCTGTACCACATGCGAGAGTTTCACCTACACCACGTTCAAATACACGTAAACGCACATGCTTTTCATCAATAATTTGCATGAAACCAGCATTCACACGTTCAGGGAAACGTTTATGTGATTCAACTTGTGGACCAATGCCAGCAACATCAGCAGTTAATACATCTGGAACAATAGTGACAGCATGAGGATTACCCATGTTGACCACATCAATGCTAATGCTTTGGTCGTTGGCTAACTCAAGTGTATATAAAGCTTCTGGTTGTTCAGCAATGAATGGAATTTCATTCGGCAAGAATTTCGGGTAGCCCATATTCACGCGAACCCAACCATTTTGCCCCAATTCAGGTTTGACAATCCCTGCTTTGGTTTGAACAGTAATACTAGTTTTGGTTGTTAAATGGCGCTCATGTACAAAGCGAGCAAAACAACGCACACCGTTACCACATTGTTCAACTTCAGAGCCATCAGCATTAAAAATACGATATTTAAAATCCGCTTCCGGTAAATCTGGTGGTTCAACAATTAAAAGTTGATCAAAACCGATGCCAAAATGGCGGTCAGCTAAGCGTTGAATTGTTTCTGTATCCAAATAGGCACGTTGGCTGATTAGATCAACCACCATAAAGTCATTGCCTAGACCATGCATTTTAGTAAATTCTAACAACATTTCATTTACTCCTCAGGCAATAAACTTTCTTTTTCCCAAAGGGATTCAACTGTTTCACGTTCACGAATCAAATGGGCTTTGTCGCCAGACACCATCACTTCTGCGGCACGTCCACGTGTATTGTAATTTGAACTCATTACAAAACCATAAGCACCAGCGCCAAGAACAGCTAACAAGTCATTTTCTTTTAAAGCCAATGAGCGATCTTTCCCAATAAAATCACCTGTCTCACAGATTGCACCCACGAGATCCCAGGTTTTTTCTTCAGTATCTGAACTTGGCACCACAGGTTGGATATCCATCCAAGCTTCATATAAAGCAGGGCGAATTAAATCATTCATTGCTGCATCAATAATGGCAAAATTACGATGGCTCGTTGGTTTGAGTAAATCCACTTTGGTTAAAAGCACACCTGCATTTGCACTAATGCTACGGCCCGGTTCCATATAAACCTTGAGACCTAGCTTTTCTAAAGCAGGTTTCATTGAATTTGCATATTCTTCAACACTTGGTGGTATTTCATCTTTATAACAAACACCTAACCCCCCACCGATATCAATATGTTTAAGATTGATACCAAGCTTTTTCAACTCTTCGATCATCACCATGACACGATCTAAAGCATCAACGAATGGTTTAGTCTCGGTTAGTTGCGAACCAATGTGGCAGTCAATGCCAATGATTTCAAGGTTTGGTAAAGATGCAGCATATTGATAGGTTTCATAAACGGTATCACTTGGAATACCAAATTTATTTTCTTTAAGGCCTGTTGAAATATAAGGATGTGTTTTTGCATCTACGTCTGGATTTACACGCAAAGAAATCGGCGCTTTTTTGCCTAGACGTGCAGCAACTTTTTGAAGACGATCTAGTTCGGCATAAGACTCCACATTAAAGCAAGCAATGCCTACATTTAATGATGTTTCAATATCAGCTTCAGTTTTACCTAAGCCAGAAAAAACAACTTTAGATGCATCTCCACCCGCTTTTAAAACACGTGCAAGCTCACCACCTGATACGATATCAAAACCAGCACCAAGTTTTGCCAATACATTAAGAACAGCTAAATTTGAGTTAGACTTCACCGCAAAACAGATTTGATGATCAATAAAATCAAAAGCACGATCCATATCTAAGTAATGTTTTTCAAAAGCTGCTTTTGAATAAACATACAAAGGTGTGCCAAATTGCTGCGCAAGCTGCTCCATAGAACATTGCTCTGCGTGCAATACTCCATTAATGCGAGTGAAACTCATGAATGTGTCCTTATTTCAAAGCTTAAGGTGAAGTTGTTTGGGTTGGGGCTGATGATTCAACTGGCTGATCAGCTTGTTCATCCTGTTGCACAACTTGTTTCTGTTCTTTATTACGATAGAGCAAGTATTTCGCACGTTTGTCATAATTCGGATCAGAAGGTAGCTGTAATGCTCCTGACTGACCGCAAGCGCTTAGCAAAATACTGCTGCTCAATAAACTGATGAGGCAAATGACACGACGCATCTGAGCACCTGATTTAAACAATTCGATGCAGTATACCGTGATCATGCAGGCGGCTAAAGAGTAAACTTAAAGAGAAAAACAATATGCATAAAAAACGCCAGCTTTTCAGCCGGCGTTTGATCATAACTAAATAAATTTAATTACTTTTTATGACGCGGTTTATAGAAGAAGAAATAACCAATGATCAAGATAATAAACCAAATTGGGCTGACTTTAAGCGCTTTAAACGTATCTGGCTCTAAAGACAACACGTAAATCATACCAATAAAGAAAATAATCGTGATCCAACATGTAAATAGACCGCCCGGCAATTTAAATGTTGATTTTGCGTGTAGCTCAGGACGTGTAGTGTAATAACGGATATAACTCCAGATAATAAGTAACCACACGCAAATGAACAAAATCGTTGAAAGTGTTGTTGCGAGCGTAAATGCTTCAACGGTATTGGGTACAAAATACTGTAATGCTGCACCTAACAGCAAACACGCAGCAGAAAAATACAATGCATTTGCAGGTACCGCACGTCTATTCAATTTACCAAAAGCTTTGGGTCCCTGATCTTCACGCGATAAACCAAACAACATACGGCTTGTTGAAAACACGCCACTGTTCATTGATGACATTACTGAAGACAACACCACCAAGTTCATCAAGATCGCTGCAGCTGCAACACCAGCTTGACTAAACAAGTTTACAAATGGACTGATCGCCGGATCAATTTTATTCCATGGTGTTACTGACATTACAATAATTAATGCGAACACATAGAAAATAATGATACGAATTGGGATTGAGTTAATGGCTTTTGGTAAGTTACGGGCTGGATCTTTCGTTTCGGCAGCTGTTGTTCCCACAAGTTCTACACCAACGAAGGCAAAGATTGCAATCTGGAAACCAGCTAAGAAACCATGTACGCCTGTTGGGAAGAAACCACCATTCGCCCAAAGATGAGTAAATGAAGCAACTTCACCAGTACTCGAAGTAAAGCCAGTAAAAATCATCCATAGACCCACAGCAATTAAAATAATAATCGCAAGAATCTTAATGAGCGCAAACCAGAACTCTAACTCACCAAATAAACGTACTGTCAGTAGGTTCAAACCCATAATAAATACAATAGCCGCAACACTGATCATCGCCCCTTCGACAGGTGAGAAAGGCAGACCATTATTGAAGAACTGTAAGTAATAGATAATTGCAGACAGATCGGCGATACCAATCGTAATCCAACATAACCAGTAGGTCCATCCGACGAAATAACCTGCCCATGGACCGATTAAATCTGTTGTGAAGTCAATAAATGATTTATAGGCAAGATTTGAAAGAAGTAATTCGCCAAGCGCACGCATGACAAAAAACACCATCACACCAATAATCAAATAAATGAATAAGATCGACGGACCAGCGAGGCTAATTGTTTTGCCTGATCCCATAAATAATCCGGTACCAATTGCACCACCAATCGCGATCAGCTGTAAATGCCGATTGGAGAGGCTTCGATGGAGCTCACCTTGTTCATGAGGCTCGCTCAGATTTTGATTCGACATTTTATAAATACACTCCAGTAATTTTTTTAGTCCGTTAGCTAAATCCAAATCAAAAAGACGATATCGCACCATTTGCAGGTATCTTTTAAATGTATATTTTTTGACAACTTTTCAGCTAACCAATATTTGTCTGTATTGCTAATGACTTTAAGCTACATACAATTAGGGCCGATAATACGCACAAGCCTTCTGCAATACAACGGACTATCAAGTCAACTTTTGTCGCACTTGTTTAACTCCAACCTATATAAAAAGGCTACCGATGAGGTAGCCTTTTTGATGAAGAGACAAAAAATACAGTAATCTTTTAAAAATTTACTTTTGCTTATTCTTCAGTCTTTCTTCCCAGAATGTCGCATTTTTTATTCCTAATTTAACAGGATCAAATGTGAATTCTTTTACTCCAGCTTTTTGCTGCTCCTCGTAATCTTTTAGTGCTTTAATCGTTGGTTTCCAAACAAAATAAGTCACTATAATGCCAACGATATTAATCCATGCCATTAAACCTACACCGATATCGCCAATTCCCCATATATAGCCAGTTGCACTTAATACCCCATAAGATACTGATAAAATAATAAAGCACTTGGTCACAAATAATAATGATGGAGATTTTGTAATATAACTTAGGTAAGTAATATTGGTTTCAGCAATATAGTAGTAAGCAACTATGGTGGTGAATGCAAAGAAGAAAACCGCTAAAGCAACAAAGATTTGACCAAAATTACCAAACATTGTGCTCACTGCCATCTGGGTAAATGCAGGAGAACCTATTTCTACAGTAGCTCCAACATGTTGCACAATGAATTGACCAGCTTCTAATGTTCCTTGCACATTATATTTGCCGGTAATTAAGATCATGAATGCTGTTGCAGAGCATACGAATAAAGTATCTACATAAACGGAGAATGCTTGTACAAAACCTTGCTGAGCAGGATGCTGAACTTCTGCAGCAGCCGCGGCATGAGGACCAGTTCCTTGTCCCGCCTCATTTGAATAAACACCACGTTTTACGCCCCAACCGATCGCAGCACCAAGGCCTGCCATAGGAGAAAAAGCATCTTCAAAAATTAATTTAATTACACCAGGTAATTCATGAATATTAGCAATAACGATAACGACAGCCATTAAAATGTAACCAGCTGCCATGAAAGGAACCACAAATTCAGCAAAACGTGCAATTCGTTTGATCCCACCAAAAATAATGATAGCAAGTAAACCAACAATGACTACAAGTGCAACAAGCTTAAATAACCCAATATCGCCAAATATAATTGCTCCTTCACCTGTAATCTGTGTAAATGCCTTACCCACAGCATTTGCTTGGATCCCTGGTAAGAACAAACCACAAGAAACAATCGCTGCTATAGCAAACACAACGCCTAACCAACGCTGACCTAAGCCTTTATCAAAATAAAAAGCAGGGCCACCACGATATTGTCCTTGATATTCAACTTTATAGATTTGCCCTAGAGTTGACTCTACATATGCAGTGCCTGCTCCTAAAAATGCAACTAACCACATCCAAAAAACAGCACCAGGTCCACCGAAACCAATTGCTGCCGCTACACCAGCAATATTACCTACACCTACTCGCCCTGATAATGAAACCGCTAAAGCCTGAAAAGATGAAATCCCTTGTTCTGAAGAAGTACCTTTTATTAAAAGTCTAGCCATTTCCTTCATTTGGCGTACTTGAACAAACCTTGTCAAAATAGAAAAAAATAAACCTGCACCTAAGCACAGATAAATAAGCCCTTTACTCCAAATTATGCTATTTACCCAATCAACAATTTCTGCTGCACTCATAGATATCAACCTTTTGTATCTTTAAGATACAATACTCATATTATTTTGTTCGTTTTTCACTTCAGCAATATCCATGCCATATCTATAATAAACAGTTAGATACATACATCAGTAAAAACACCTTCCTTGGGGATCGATTAGATTTTTATATCCATTTAAAACAAACTCTATCTGACTTGTAAAAATCCTATATCGTGTTATTTTTGACGTCTTTCCCTTACTAGTTCCTTAGAAATACCCTTCAAATTTCCTCATTATCTTTTACGAAAATTTCAGGAAACAAGAATGAAGAACTTCCTAAGAACTATATTTATATAATATCGAGCAAAATTTCAATTTTTTATGAGCAAAGTCAAAACTGTTTACCGTTGCGAGCAATGTGGTGCCGATCATCTTAAATGGGCTGGTCAATGTTCAGAGTGTGGTGAATGGAATTCTCTGACTGAAGTCAAACTTGAGCCGACCACTGCTCACCGCGCACGTCCAAAAATTGGAGGCTATGCAGGTCAAGTCGCGAATATTACAACACTAAATAAAGTTTCAGTTTCGCATGAAACACGCTTACAGACCGGTATCAGCGAATTTGATCGCGTACTTGGCGGAGGCTTAGTTACAGGTTCAGTCGTACTGATTGGCGGTGACCCGGGCATTGGTAAATCGACCATTCTGTTACAAACAGCGACCCACATGGCAAGTGCAAAAAGCTCTGCTCTTTATATTACGGGTGAAGAATCGTTATCTCAGGTTGCTCTTCGTGCTCAACGACTTGATTTGCCAACTGACAAATTAAAAGCCATGGCCGAAACCTGTGTTGAGCGAATTTGTGAAGTTTTAGAACAAGAAAAGCCTGCGGTTGCTATTTTAGATTCGATTCAAACTCTTTACACCGAAACACTCCAATCGGCACCGGGTGGTGTTTCTCAAATTCGTGAATCTGCGGCATTACTTACACGCTATGCAAAAAATAGTGGCACGGCGCTATTTCTTGTTGGGCACGTGACCAAAGAAGGTGCACTGGCAGGTCCACGTGTTTTAGAACATATGGTGGATTGTGTACTTTACTTTGAAGGTCAATCAGACTCACGTTATCGAATGATTCGTGCTGTTAAAAACCGTTTTGGTGCAGTGAACGAACTTGGCGTATTCGCCATGACAGATAAAGGCTTGCGTGAAGTTGCCAACCCTTCTGCTATTTTCTTAAGCCGTTATGATGAAGCAATTCCTGGTTCAATTGTTATGATTAGCCGTGAAGGAACCCGCCCTCTGTTAGTTGAAGTTCAAGCCTTAGTAGATGATGCCCAAGGTCAACCACGACGTGTCGCATTGGGTCTTGAGCAAAACCGTTTAAATATGCTGCTTGCTGTAATGCATCGTCATGGTGGTGTTCAAACTACTGGACAAGACGTTTATGTGAACATTGTAGGTGGTCTAAAAATTACCGAAACAGGTTCTGACTTGGCTGTCTTATTAGCATGCGCTTCAAGTTTGCGCACTAAAGCTTTACCTCAACAACTTGCCGTTTTTGGAGAAGTTGGCCTTTCTGGTGAAATTCGTCCTGTACCAAATGGTCAAGAGCGTTTAAAAGAAGCTGCAAAACATGGTTTTAAGTATGTCATTTTGCCAAGAGGGAATGCGCCGCAAAAAGCAATTCCAGGCGTACAAGTCATTGCGGTTGCCCGTCTGCATGAAGCATTGACTGAAGCAATGCAACTCAGTGATGAATTGACATAAAAAAACATACTTTTATGGTTGAAATTTAGCGTAAATACCTTCATAAATACTATTACAATTTAATTTTAGACAGGAATTTCCTATGGAAGTACACCAGCGTGGCTTGATTACCGGTATTTTAATGGCTGCTTTAGCAATTTCGCCTCTTGCTGAAGCTAAACGTGCAGGTGGTGGTAAAAGCCACGGTATGGCACGCTCTACTACTTCAAGCCAGTCTTATCAACAACCTCGTCAAGTGACTCCTGCTCAACAACCTGCTACTGCACCTCAACGATCAGGTCCGGGTGTTGGTTCAATGGTTGCAGCTGGTGTGGCTGGTGCTGCCGTAGGTGCTGTTGCAGCAAATGCTTTAGCTGATGACAAACCAACATCAACTGAACATCAAGCAACTCAAGCTGGAACAGAACAAGCTGCTCAAGCGCAACAAGAAGAGAAAAAAGGTGGAATTCCTAGCTGGCTTTGGGTATTACTTGCAGCAGCTTTAGCCTTTTTTGTTTTCCGCAAATTGGGCGCAAAAAAAAAATTAGCAGCTAATAATCCTTACGCACCGAATAACGACGGTCAAAACCCATTTGGTCGTTCTGCTGCACCACAAGCGACACCACGTAATGCTGGAGATAATACAAATATCTTTGGTCAATCTGTTGGTGGCGGTGCAGCAACCCAAGCTCCTTTTGGCGGTGCAACAACGAGCAATGGCAATCAACTTCCAGATGGTAGTGAACCTGCTGCTTTCTTACGTATTGCACGTCAACGTTTTAATCACATCCAGTCGATGAATACTGCAAGTAACATTGAAGAAATTCGCCGTTACTTAACACCAGAACTTTATAGTTCTATGTATAACGACATCATGGAAAACCAAGATCAAGACGTTGCTGAATTTAGCAATCTGAATGCGATGGTTGTAGACAGCGCGACTGAAAATGGTCAATACGTTGTAAGCGTACGCTTCACTGGTACTGTGAGTGAAGATTTAAACAGCTTGCCACAACCATTTACTGAAATCTGGCACTTTGTTAAACCTGCTGGTTCTCAGCAAGACTGGGTTGTTGCTGGTATTCAACAAGCTTAAGCTAAATAAACCCTTAATAAAAAAGCCACAATATTGTGGCTTTTTTATTTGTCAGTTTTTAAGCAATTTCTGCTGGGAATGTAATGACTTTTTCAATTTTGACCTGATCCATTGCAACCATGAGCAAGCGGTCTATACCTAAAGCAATTCCTGAACATTCTGGCATATGAGGCAAAGCTGCTAAAAGATGCTCATCTAAAGGCATGACATGGAGACCTTGCTTAGCTCGCTCTGCATTGTCTGCTTCAAAGCGTGAACGTAACACCTCTGCATCAAGCAATTCATCGTAAGCATTGGCAAGCTCTAAGCCTTCAATATAAACCTCAAAACGCGCTGCGACCTCTTCCCCATCTTCATCCACTTTCACTTTTGCCAAAGACGCCATTTCTGGAGGAAAGTCAGTTAAAAAGACAGGTGCATCAAACCCTAAACTTGGCTCAACAAAATGAGAAAATAATAAATCCATGTAAGCTAGGCGGTCATCGCCTAAATCAAGATTTAATCCCACACGATTTGCCGTATCTTTGAGTTGCTTCAATGTTGCTTGTAAAGGATTAATGTCAAGGCGATCTTGAAAGGCATATTTATAACTTAAAATAAACGGACGAACTTCACCAAAACGATGCTGCAAACAGCTTTGCAATAAATCGGCGGTTTCATGCATTAATGCTTTTAAGTCTAGACCCGGGCGGTACCATTCGAGCATGGTAAATTCACTATTGTGTTTACGTCCGTGTTCATCGTCTCGAAAAACCTTACAAATCTGGTAAATCGGCCCACTGCCACTCGCCAACAAACGCTTCATGGCAAACTCAGGCGAAGTCTGTAAATATTGAGTCTGCAATTTGCCATTAATATGACGTAAAGTCTGAACAGAAGCTAAATGCACATCGGTGACACCTGCCTGTGAAACAATCGGTGTTTCCACTTCCATGACATCACGTTCAGCAAAAAACAGACGAATCTGGTTATAGAGCTTAGCACGTGCTTTTAAGGCATCAATTGAACAAGTTGGTTGATAACTTAAGCTCATGCCTGCGGCCCTCCATGTGCTGCCCATTCACGGCGCAGCGGATAATTCTTACGTAATGAATCAAATGCTTTTTGCTCTACTTTGCCATCTTTAATACAGGCACGGATGTTGGCATCATCTTGAGCAATATCATAAATCTGAGCTAATTTTTGCTTTAACACCGCTTTTAAATCATTGCCTGAAAAATAGTCGTCACATGTAGGCAATTGGGTCTCGAAACGTTTATTTATATCAAACCCAAACTTTTGACAGAACGCTTCATAAATCATTTGGGTGCCACGAGCCTTACCTTCCAAGCTATAACCTGCAATATGCGGTGTTGCTAAAGCCAACATGTCTATAAGTTCTTCAGATATCACTGGCTCATGCTCAAATACATCGAGCACAACTTTACGCTGGGTGCGCTGAATATCTTCGATTAAAGCAGCTTCTTTAACGACCGGCCCACGCGCACTATTAATTAAAATCGTGTTCGGTTGAAGTGCTGCAAACGCTTGCTCATCAAACAGATGATACGTCGCATGTTCACCATTTTTGGTTAAAGGCACATGAATTGAAATTGTATTGGCTTGTTGCAAAAGAGTTTCTAAACTTACATTTTTAATTGAATCTAACTGCACAAATGGGTCAAAGCCAATCACGTTCCAGCCAAGCAACTGGGCCATATAGGCCAAACGCTTACCGACATTTCCAAGACCAACAATGCCTAGTGTAAATTTTTCTTGTTGTTCTAAAAGGTTGGCATCTAAATGAAGTAAAGCAGTAATAACATATTCAGCAACTGCCTGCGCATTACAGCCTGCCGCATTCGCCCATATAATCCCTTGTTTTTCTAAAGCAGGAATATCTAAATGATCGGTGCCGATTGTGGCACTACCCACATATTTTAATGCTGTATTTTCGATTAAGCTTGCATTCACCGCAGTGACTGAGCGAACCAATAATGCTTCTGCATCTTTTACATCTGCATGAGTTAAGGTGCGTCCCGCATGGTGTTGAATATCGCCAAACTCTGAAAAAAAGTAGTCGGTAAATGCCAAATTTTCATCTGCGACGATTTTCATTATCTGCAACTCAAAGCTTATAAAAACGTTATTATCCTTTGAGTTGTAGCAAAGCACAATATTAATGGCTTTAAATTCACGATTCTATATCTTGCACTTTTAAGGCTTACAAACCTCCACCAAAATAGAAATAAGCCATTACTGCTAGCGTTATCCAAACTAAAATAATTAACACAGCGACCAAATAATTTTGAGGTCGTCGCTCCTGTTGTTCTAGCCATTCATCAGCTTGTTGTTCTGCATCTAAAATGACTTGCTTAGGCGTAAAACGAACAGCTAACCAAATAAGAATGGGCAAAATTAAAGCGTCATCAACAAAACCTAAAATAGGAATAAAATCTGGAATTAAATCGATGGGGCTAAAAGCATAGGCAACAGCAATCACAGCCAAAATTTTAGGCAATATCGGCATTTGAGGATGCTTCGATGCAAACCAAAGCATAATAATTTGTTTTTTTAAACGTTTTGCCCAATCTTTTAAGGACTGTAACCAAGCCACTGGGACACACTCTGAACTACATAAGTCTGATCATAAAGTATAAAGTTCGTACTTAACTTAAAATTAGGCAAAATAGAAATGTATATTTCCATTGTGTTTGATCATTCTTAGCATTTGAGCTGATCTGATCAATATTTTGATGCATGACCTTTATGTGTATAAAACGAAATCATCTCCACGACAAAAGCTTGCTAAAGTTAGGCCAGATATTTTTGCGAGCCGAATGGCCATACTGGTTGGGGCAGAAATTGAAGCCAATAAACCAATATTAAGCTGAGCGCATTTACGAATTAATTCGTAGCTTGCACGACTGGTCATAACAACAAAACCTAAACTGGTGTCGTAGTTTTCTTGAGCTAAATAACCTAGTAGTTTGTCTAAGGCATTGTGACGGCCGACATCTTCAAACAAAGCCATGATTTTGCCTTGAACCACCCAAGCAGCGGCATGAGCGCCACCTGTTAAGGCAGTAATTTTTTGTTGATCTTTTAATTGAGAAATCGCGACTGGAATTTGTTCAAGCCACTCTTTGGAAGGTTCGATGGTAATTTTAGAAATATCGAGCTGAAGCTGCTCCAAACTTTCAATCCCACATAAACCACAGCCTGTACGACCCACCAACATACGCCGCCTTTCTTTTAACGCAGCAAATGCTCTAGATGAAATGGTCATGTTCACTTCAATTCCCAATTCACTTTCATAAATCTCAATGGCGTACAACTCTTTTAAACTTGTTAAAATTCCTTCGGACAGACTAAAACCTTTAGCGAACACTTTCACATCGGTAGGCGTTGCCATCATCACTGCATGAGAAATGCCGTTATATACCAAAGCAATCGGATGCTCTTGAACAATATTATCTAAAACACTTTCAGATTCGGTTTTTTTAAACCGCTTTACTTGTAATGTTTCAACCCCATAAGAATGTGGTGTCAAAATAATTTCCTTTATCTTGAAATGGCGCTTGTTTAGAGCGCCATTTGTTTGAATTACACTTTTAATATCGCTGTTAATTTAAAGGTTACTTACTTTCTTATCTGCATCTTCAGGGTCAACTGCCGTTGCCAAATTAAAGTGTGCAGGTGCATCACCAGCATGCAAAATCACAGGAACACTTTTTGAAGCTGGAATCTTGGCATATTTATCATGACTGCTTAACGCCACCAAAGGATTGGTCTCTGGATAGTACGCAGCTAAACTACCACGTGGAATGTTGTACGGCACAATACGGAAACTATGCACAATACGTTTAATACCATCTGAGAAAACACTTTCAATATCAACCCACTGATTTGCTTCAAAGCCCGCTTCATCAATATCGGCTTGGTTCATAAATAACACACGGCGCTGCCCAAAGACTCCGCGGTAACGGTCATCGAGACCATATAGCGTAGTGTTGTACTGATCGTGAGAGCGAGTGGTCATTAAGGTATAAACTTTGCTATCGGTATAGGCGGCAGCATATTGATTTTCTTTATCACCATAGACTTCACTCAGTGGTGTAATCATAAACTGTGCTTTACCACTTTTTGTGTTCCAGATGTGCTGATTAGCCGGGTGCTCTAGATGGAAACCACCTGGGTTATAGACACGTAAATTAAAATCATGGAACTCATCAAAAACCTCAGCAATTGAGTCACGAATACGGTCATAACTTTCAATGTACCATTTCCATTTGATCTTACTGTCTGGCAGCACGGCTTCAGCCATTCTTGCCACGATGTCAGGTTCAGATAAAATATTTTCAGAAATTGGGGTATTACGCCCAGCCGACAAATGAATATTACTCATCGAATCTTCGACTGAAATGGCCTGTGGACCATGAAGCTGCTCATCAATTTCGGTACGGCCCAAACATGGCAAAATCAGAGCCTCTTTACCACAAACCAAATGGCTACGGTTTAACTTGGTTGCGACATGAACGGTTAAATTACACTTTCTAAGTGCTTCTTGGGTATACGGTGTATCTGGTGTCGCTACTGCAAAGTTTCCGCCTAGACCAATAAAGACTTTAACCTCGCCTTCAGCCATAGCTTTAATGGTTTCAACCACACCATGCCCATTTTTTCTAGGAGATTTAATCCCAAACACGCGGTCAATATTGTCGAGTAGTTTAGGGCTAGGCAGTTCATTAATCCCCATGGTGCGGTCGCCTTGCACGTTACTGTGCCCACGAACCGGACATAGTCCTGCACCCGGTCTGCCAATTTGACCACGCGCCAACAATAAATTTGCCAGCATATGTACGTTAGCGGTTCCGTGGCGATGTTGAGTGATGCCCATTCCCCAACAGAAAATTGAACGCTCTGATTCTAAAAAGAGTTTAGAGAGTTTTTCTAAATGTTCAGGCGACAGACCTGAGTGCTTATAAATATCTGCCCACTCAGTTCTTTCCACCTCGGCAATCATTTCATCGAAACCAACGGTATTCACCGCAATAAAGTTTCGGTCAAAAACGCTTGGTTTACCTGAGGCAAGTGCTTTTTTATCCCACTCATTTAAATGCTTTAACATCCCTAACATGAGTGCATAGTCACCACCAATTTTAGGCTGGAAATAATAACGACTAATTGGCGTACTGCCGTTGGTCATCATTTCAAGCGGTGCTTGCGGGTCTTGGAAACGCTCTAAACCCCGCTCTTTAATCGGGTTAATCGCAATAATGTTACCGCCACGTTTAGACACTTCACGTAAAGTACCTAACATACGCGGGTGATTGGTTCCGGGGTTATGCCCAAAACTAAAAATTGCGTCGGCTAAATCAAAGTCTTCTAGGGTGACTGTGCCCTTTCCTAAACCGATCGAATCAAGTAACCCAACGCTTGTGGTTTCATGGCACATGTTCGAACAGTCGGGGAAGTTATTTGTTCCAAAGCTTCGCACAAACAATTGATATAGAAATGCTGCTTCATTACTGGCACGGCCAGAGGTATAAAACGCAGCTTGGTCTGGGTGATCTAAGGCATGTAAATGCTTAGCAATAATCTGAAATGCTTCATCCCATGAAATTGCGACATATTTATCGGTTGCAGCATCGTAGCGAACTGGGTCGGTCAAGCGACCTAAGTCTTCTAGAAAAAAGTCACTTTGTTCTGATAACCAACTAACAGTGTGACCTGCAAAATATTCAGGAGTAACGGTTTTACTGGTCGCTTCAAATGCAACTGCTTTTGCGCCGTTTTCACAGAAGTTAAACGCGTGAGCATTTTTCTTTTCTGGCCATGCACAACCGGGACAGTCGAACCCGGTAGGCTGGTTAATGTTGAGTAAGGTAATTGAACCTTTTTTTAAAATATCTTGTCGCTTTAAGTTACGAGCGACACTAAGAAGTGCTCCCCACCCGCCCGCAGGATGAGTATAGGGTTCAATTCGTGCAAAGCCGTTATTTTCCTGAATATGCTTTTGTTCTTCTGAATTATCCACTTTTTCATCCTCTTATTACTTTTACACATTCTATAGGTGCAATAAATTCACAACTTAATTATGGTTATATCTATGCCATTTTGCTACTTATCTTAAATAAGTAAAAATCCACTTTTATCTTATTCATGATATTTAGAGGCAGCCTCAACGCTAGTTATAATATGTGCCATATTTTTTATAATTACAATCATTCAGCCCAAACCAAAAAATTATTTAAATTCAATAATAACAATACCTTAAAAACACAATGATTTGTTTTTTACAGATAAAAACATAATTTACTTTATATTTTTTAAAAATAGAAATGATGTAATGAGCTGAAATTTACGTCATTTTAAGTAGGTTTTTATGGGTTTAAGCAGTATAAATTAATTGAAAAAAACAGATTCAGAGAACTTATGAAGGTTGTGATTGCGCCAGACTCTTTTAAAGACAGCCTGTCGGCTTTGGGCGTCGCTCAAGCTATTGCCAAAGGATGGCAAGAGGTTTTTCCAGACGCTGAAACGCTGTTATGTCCAATGGCAGACGGTGGTGAAGGAACTATAGAAGCTGTGTTAGAGGTCTGTGAAGGTGAATGGCGTGAAAAAACCGTAATGGGACCATTAGGTCAGTCTGTTCAAGCAAAATGGGGATGGTTAGAAAAACAAAAAATCGCCATCATTGAAATGGCTCAAGCCAGCGGCATACAGTTAGTTTCACCGGCTGAACGTGATGCCTGCCATAGCACAACGTTTGGCACAGGCCAACTCATTTTGGATGCATTAAACGCAGGTGCAAAAGATATTATTTTAACTGTAGGTGGCAGTGCAACCAATGATGGCGGCACAGGACTACTCAGTGCTTTAGGGGCAGTTTTGCTCGATGCTAACCAAAACGTTTTACCCGCAGGTGGATTTGCTCTTAAAAACCTAACAAAAATTGATTTAACACATTTCGACTCGCGTATTCAGCATACACGGTTTTTACTGGCTGCCGATGTGACCAACCCACTTTGTGGTCCAAACGGCGCATCTCATATTTTTGGTCCACAAAAAGGTGCGTCACCTGCTCAAGTACAGTTACTCGATGAAGCACTGACCCATTTTGCCGATGTCTCGCTTAAGCTTTTAGGTTTCGATAAACGAGATGAAGCGGGTTCTGGCGCTGCGGGAGGTTTAGGTTTTGCAGCCAAAAGTTATTTAAATGCTGAGTTTAAGGCTGGAGTTAAGGTTGTGGCTGAACTCAATCAGCTTGCACATAAAATCTCTAACGCGGATTGGGTCATTACAGGCGAAGGTAAATTTGACCAACAAACCTTAAGTGGTAAAACAGTTTTTGGGGTGAGTCAAATTGCCAAAACACACAATGTTCCTGTCATTGTCATTGCAGGAACATTAGGCGAAGGCTACCAAGCGCTTTATGAGCACGGTGTTACGGCTGCATTTTCGCTAACTAATGGTCCCATCACATTAGAGCAAGCCTGCGAAAATGCATCGGAACTTATTTATGAGAGAACTGTCGATATTGCAAGATTAATTCAGTTTAATATGAACCAATCCTAAACATTTCTTTGTTATTTTAAAAAACGGTCAAACCAACAAGTAGGAAAATCTTATGAATGTTATTGATGCCATCCGTAACCGCCGTGCAGTGAAACGCTTCGACCCTTCTTTTCAAATCTCTGAAGATAATAAAAAGCAGTTATTACAAGAAGTTTTAGCAAATGCACCAAGTGCGTTTAATTTACAGCACTGGCGTCCTGTGGTGATAGAAGACGCTGAACTCAGACAAAAGATTCGCACCATTGCTTGGGACCAACCGCAAGTTACAGAGTCATCCTTACTGATTGTGCTATGTGCAAAAGTAAGCTCGTGGGAGGCCGATGCTAAACGTGTGTGGGATGGCGCGACTCCAGAGGTTCAAAATATTATGGTTGGCGCAATTGACCAATATTACCGTGATCGTCCACAAACCCAACGTGACGAAGTTATGCGCAGTGCGGGCATTTTTGCTCAAACCTTGATGCTTCTTGCGCAAGAGCATGGTTTAGACAGTTGCCCTATGGATGGTTTTGACTTTGATGCAATGGCAAAGCTGATTAACTTACCTGAAGATCACGTGGTGTGTTTAATGATTGCAGTTGGTAAGTCAGCTTCTCAGCCTTACCCACGTGTGGGCAAACTTCCTTACGATGATGTGATTATTCAAAATACATTCTAAGTTTTTAAATTTTAGGCCTTCATACCATTTACAGCATGAGGGCCTAATTTTTAATAGCTTTTATTATTTTTTTGAAACTATTTTCCTGCTGAGCTATTTAATCTATTCGTTAAACGGCGCACTAAAAGAAAAAATAAAGGCACAAAGAAAATAGAAAGTAGAGTTCCCGAAATCATCCCACCAGTGACGGCGATACCAATTTCTTTTCGGCTTACGGCTCCCGCTCCTGTAGACACGGCCAGCGGAAGAACGCCCGCAACAAAGGCAAGAGAGGTCATAATAATTGGCCGTAATCGCTGACCTGCTCCTTCAATAATCGCATCCATTAACGCCTGACCTGCCTCCAATTTAGCTGCCGCAAATTCAACAATCAAAATAGCATTTTTGGCAGAAAGCCCAATTGTGGTGAGCATCGCCACCTGAAAGTAAATATCATTCACAAAACCAGCTAGGCTTGCAGCCACTACAGCACCAATAAGACCTAAAGGAATAACCAACATGACAGAAACAGGAATAGACCAACTTTCATAAAGTGCTGCCAAACACAAAAAGATAAAGATGATTGAAGCCAAATATAACCATATCGTTTGTCCACCCGCTAACTTCTCTTGGTAAGACAACCCACTCCACTGAAGATTAAAGCCTTGTTGTTGATCGACCAATTGCTGGATCTTATCCATAGCCCCACCAGAACTTTCACCCGTTGCCGCAGAGCCTTGAAGTTGTACGGCTGAAAGACCATTAAAGCGTTGCAGCATTTGAGGCCCCATTTGCCACTTTACAGACGAAAAACTAGAAAATGGCGTCATTTCACCGCTAGAACCACGAACATACCACTGCCCGATATCTTGAGGTAAAGAGCGATAGTTCGCTTCGCCTTGTAAATAAACTCGCTTAACACGCCCCTGATCAATAAAATCATTAATATAAGATCCGCCCCATGCCGACGACAGCGTATTGCTAATATCTGCTTGAGCTAAGCCGAAAGCACTCGCTTTTCTTTGATCAATATCGACTTGTAACTGAACTTTATCTTCTAAACTATTTAGCCGTACTGCTGCTAGGCCAGAATCAGCATTTGCTGCTTTTAACACATTATTTTGTGCAGTAATTAAAGCATCTCGTCCTTTATTTTCAGCATCTTGCAACCAAAGTTCAAAACCACTTGATTGCCCAAGGCCTCTTACAGCAGCGGGTGAAAGCACCTGAACACGTGCGTTACGTAGCGACTTAAAATGTGCATTTGCTCGAGCAATCACAGCTTCGGCTGTATTTTCACTACCTTCTCGGTCATCCCAATGTTTAAGTCCAGCAAATGCCATTCCCACATTTTGACCACTACCTGCATTGTTTCTGCCCATGACCATGAAAATCACATTGAGATTATCCTTTTCTTTCGTCAAGAAATAATCTGCGATTTGATTACCAACCCGTTCTGTTTCAGCGAGTGTCGTGCCAACTGGCGTACTAAATTGGACCATAACTGAACCTTGGTCTTCTTGTGGTAAAAACCCCGTATTCATACGCGTATATTGCCAGCCTAACAAAGCTGTAATAGCTAAGAATATAATCATAAATATTTTAGGTTTACCTAAAACTGCAAGCAGTTTTGTGTGGTAGCCTGACTGCCCTTGTTCAACTTTACGGTTGAACCAAGTAAAAAACTTCTTCTGCTTATGCTTTTCATTTGCAGGTTTAAGTAAGGTTGCACATAGCGCAGGTGAAAGTGTTAAAGCAACAATTGCCGAAAGTACCATTGCCGATACGAGCGTTACCGAAAATTGGCGATAGATAATCCCGACTGAGCCACCAAAAAATGCCATAGGTAAAAATACCGCTGCTAGTACCATTGCGATACCAACGAGTGCGCCAGATATTTCTTGCATTGAAATTATGGTGGCTTGCCGAGCATCAAGATTTTGCTCATGCATAACCCGCTCAACATTTTCCACGACCACAATTGCGTCATCTACAAGCAAACCAATAGCCAAAACCATCGCAAATAAGGTCAGCGTATTAATGCTATAGCCCAATATGCTTAACACCCCAAATGTTCCTAACAATACAACTGGAACGGCAATTGCCGGTATTAAAGTCGCACGCCAGCTCTGCAAAAATAAGAACATGACAATAATGACGAGAACAATCGCCTCAGCTAAAGTTTTAATCACCCCATTTACCGAAGCTTCCACAAATGGAGTACTGTCGCGTGGGTACGCAACCTTTAGCCCTGCTGGCATAGAGGCAGTTAATCGTGTGACCTCAGCTTTAACTCGCTCAGCCGTTTCTAGTGCATTGGCACCGGATGCAAGTTGAATAGACATCCCCGAAGCTGGCTTTCCATTCAGACGTGTAGAGGTCTGATAACTTTCAGCACCACGCTCAACTCGGGCAACATCTTTAAGTAATACAACCGCACCATTTGTTTCTGTCCGCAAAATAATATTTTCAAATTGGCTTACGGTTTGTAACCGAGATAGTGCCGTTACTGTTGCATTTAGAGCCTGCCCATCACGCGTAGGTAATGCGCCTAATTCTCCCGCTGTAATTTGAGTGTTTTGTGCTTCAATCGCAGTCCTAACATCTGAAGGCATTAATCCATAACTGTTTAATTTATGAGGATCAAGCCAGATACGCATTGCATATTGGGCACCGAATACAGTGATTTCACCTACCCCATCAACCCGACTTAATGGGTCTTGAAGTGTGCTCACCATATAATCGGAAATATCTACTGAAGATCTACTTCCACTTTCATCATAAAGCGCAAAGACCAGTAAACTATCGCCTTGTGACTTTGTTACAGTGATCCCTTGTTGCTGAACCTCTTGAGGTAATCGACTCAGCGCCTGATTCACAGCATTTTGTACCTGAACCTGCGCAGTGTCAGGATTAGTATTTTGATTAAAACTAAGACTTATGCGTGCTTGCCCCGCCGAACTACTACTCGATGAAAAATAAAGTAGACCGTCAATCCCTTTAATTTGTTGCTCCAAAATCTGGGTCACACTGTCTTCAACAGTTTTGGCCGATGCGCCCGGATAATTTGCTGTGACATTTACACCCGGTGGTGCAATGTCGGGATATTGCTCAATCGGCAAAGTCAAAATAGAAATTGCACCTAACGCCATAATACAAATAGAGAGGACCCAAGCAAAAATAGGTCGTGCAATAAAAAAACTCGACAACATAGTGAATCCTCAACTCATTGGGGTAGGTTCAATCGTCATGCCAGCACTTAAGCCTTGCAGGCCATCAACAATGACTTGATCTCCTGAACTCAAGCCAGAGGTCACTAACCAACGATTATCAATCGCACTGCCTAAAGTAATTTTTCGTTGCTCGGCTTTATTATTTTTTCCAACAACCCATACAAGTGGATTTCCTTCGGCATCTCGAAAAAGTGCGCCTTGAGGAATTAAGATGCTGTTAGGCCGTGTGCCCGTTCCTAGTTCTGCCCGCACATACAGACCAGGTAGTAAAGCATTATTGGGATTGGAAAACGCCGCACGTAAGGTGACACTTCCTGTCGCTTCATCTACAGCAACATCACTAAACTTAAACGTTCCCTGTTCGGCATAAGTCGTACCATTTTCAAGTTGCAAACGTACTGAAAGTTCAGTTGGTTTTATTCCATTTTCAGTAAGCTGTTTACGCAGTGCCATGTATTCGTCACTCGACTGGGTCAAATCGACATACATGGGATCCAGTTTTTGAATTGTTGCTAAAGGATCTGTTTGAGCAGAAGTGACCAAAGCCCCACGTGTAATGGATGAACGCCCTATTCGTCCTGAAATAGGCGCAGTAACTTGCGTATAACGTAAATTGGTGCGAGCCGTTTTAAGTACAGCCTCATTTACCGCAACTGTAGCTTTTGCTTGTTCATATGCGCTTCGAGCATTATCAAGCTCTTGCTGACTCACGCCATTTACTTTAATTAATTCTTTATAGCGCTCGGCTTGCAAACGAGTCGAATTGACTGTTGCTTTAGCAAGTGCAAGATTACCTACAGCTTCATCAACACCATCCCGATAAAGTGAAGAATCAATTTTATAAAGGGGTTGTCCTTTGTTTACTTGTGTGCCCTCTTTAAATAATTGCTCTATCACTACCCCATTGACTTGCGGGCGGACCTGAGAGATTTCAGAAGCTACTGTTCTGCCAGCCAATTGATAAGTAGATTCAATAGATTCTGGTTTTATTGTGATAATACCCACCTGCTGAATATTTTTAGTGACAGGCTGATCAGAATCACATCCATTTAAAAAAACCAATAACGGCAATAAATATAAAAACTTACGATAATTAAAACTTAGATCAAGCATATCTGGGACCCCAGACTTATAGACAATTTATTTACTTTACTGTAAAGTAAATAATTAGGATGTGCAAGAAAGCTCTCATATGTTAAAAAAATCTCCAGGTCGCCCTTCTCGAATTCGCCCTACTATCCTTGCAGCAGCACGTGCACTATTTCTTGAGCATGGATTAGAAGTTCGTTTGGAGGCTATTGCAGCTAAAGCCGGAACAAATCGACAAACCTTATATAATCATTTCCCAACTAAGACGGCTCTACTTATTGAAGTTTTTGATCATTTAAAAACAGAAATGGAAGTACCTTTTGTTGAACAACATGAATTAAAAAATAAGCGCCTAGATCAATTACTCTTAGAAATTGGGCAGACTGTACAAAATCATTTTTATAATATTGACGTCATTCGTCTGCAAAGATTGTTGATTATTGCATTAGTTGAAATGAAGGAAATTCTTCCAAAAATTCAACAGCGTACTCAAGGAAATATTAAAAGATCGTTAGCCGATATTCTTGCAACAGCACACAATGCAGGCATTGTTAAAATTGATCAACCTGAGGAAGCAACAAAAGCATTCCTTGGTGCTGTGATGGGGTATGCTTATCCAGCGACCCTTATAAGTGGAAATATTCCGACTCCTCAAGAACTACAACAGTTAAATGAAGAGGTTTGCCGAACCTTTTTAAAAGCATGGCAATATAAAGAATAGATTTTAAAAAAGCCCTTTTATAAGAAGGGCTTTTTAAATGATTAGATCAGTTCATTTAGATTCTTTGTGAATACAAATATGACCGATGAACTTTCTAATATGAGAACCTCATAACCCCTAAGCTAAACCACCTTATTCCGATCATTCTCGATGTATGACATCGTAAGGTTAATTAAACAGTCAACTAACTCTTCAAAAGTAAAACCCATATTTTGTGAAGCAAAAAAGTTCATGGTTAAGGCAATACTTGAATGAATCAAAATATAAACCATCATTTTCAAATTTTTGATTTTTAATACTTCAGGATGCTTCATAGCATATTCAATGGCTAAGACATTGATCGCTTTTACAGCTTTTACATGGCTTGCTTCGGTACTATATTTAGAAGAAACACTGAGCCAATAAAAATATTTATTATTATCTTTTGCCAAAAATTCACCGATTTTTAAAAAAATTGTTCTGATTGCTTCAGGGATCTCTAAATCTAAAATTTCAGGAATTACGTCGTAAATAACTTTCGATATTTCCATAATAAAGTGCTGCTGCATCTCAATAAAAAGTGCTTCTTTATTTTTGAAATATTCATAAAAACTCCCCGATCCTACACCTGCTATCTCACATACTTTAAGTACAGTTGTATGGTCCAAGCCATTTTTCATAACAGATATAAATCCTGCACTCACTATAGAATCAAATGTATTTTTAGCTCTATTTTGTTTTGGTTTTCTTATAGTTACCATTGTTTTTTATCCTTCAAAAAATCCGTCTTTTTTCCGTATAAATTCATTGATAAATTCTAATAGAAATCAAAATTTGATCAATTATTTTTAAAGATGAGTTAAAAAAATGAATACAGCTCTCGCTACAAATCAAAAAATTGTTCGTCGTAATGTTGAACTTTCTTACGATGCGAATAAAAATTACTCTTTTTATTACGAAGAAAATCCTGTCGTTACGTCTTTATTCGTTGTACTTTCCGCCATGTTTCCTCCGGGTGAAATGTTCTTTATTGAAAGTATCAGAAACGTTCGAAATCAAATTAAGGATGAAAAACTTTTAGAAGATATCAGAGCCTTTATTGCTCAAGAAGCCTTTCATAGTCGTGAACATAAAACACTGAACAATCACCTCATACATTCTAACTATCCTGAAGTAATCGAGATTGAGGCCAAGACTAAAGCACGTTTAGATAAATTACGTAAACTTTCAACGGTCGAACAAGTCGCAGCGACCGTAGTCATGGAACATTACACAGCTACCCTCGCTCGGCTATTGCTTACAGATCAGTTAATTAAACGAAAAACTACACAGGAAAGCAGAAATCTTTGGGAGTGGCATGCACTCGAAGAGCTTGAACATAAGTCGGTTGCATTTGATGTGCTAAATGCCATCGGTGGCAACTCGAGCAAAAATAGAAAACTCGCTTTAGCTAGAGTCACAAAACTTATCATGCCTATTATGTTTGAATATTGGATAAAAATTTTAAAAAGAAAAGATATTAGATTTAGCTTAAAGCAGTTAAAGGATGGCGTTTATTTAGGATTTGGAGGAGTTAATCGGTTAGGAATTTTATCGAAAGCATTTGTGGATATGCTTGATGTCAGAGATGAAAATTTTAATCCTTTACACATGCAAACCGAACAATTAGAAGCTGAATTCCGTGAAAAGCTATTTGGCCAACAAGGTTTTTTGAAAGAGTCTCTCAGCTAGAAAAATTAATATATAGGCCCTCATCTGAGGGCTTTTACAAATTTGATTTCCTTTCAAAATATGTAGATATTACATAGTCCTGCCGACTTTAAACTGCTTCAAAAAACATTCTAATATCATCTCTCGCTCCCCTGTTTTATCTGAACTTAAAAGCTGAATAATTGCGCCTTCAATCATATATAAAAATAATTTGGCATCCTGAAAGGAAACATCGGTTTTTAGTTTTATAAGTTGGCTATAAATTTCATTAAGTAGCCACGTTCTATATCTCACTGCAATTTGATAGGCTTTTGGATAGGTCAGTTTCGTTTCAAAAATGGCTTTAAATAATAAATAGTACGGCCCTTCTAAATCGGTATGTAAAAGATAAATTGTTTTGAGTTTATCCATCACACCTGCACCTTGGTCGTAGTCAGCAATTGAAACTACTTTTTCTTTTAAGCGTTCTTTTTGAACGTTCAAACAGATTTCAATAAACCGCTCTTTAGAGTGAAAATAATGATAAAAAGTGGCTTTGGGAATTTGAGATTTTTTCACGATTCTGTCGATTCCAACCGTATGAAATCCGTGGTGGTGAAACAGATCAATCGATTTATTTACGACTTGTATGGCACGTGGAGAGATCACTAAATGTCGCATAGTTTTACCGTTATAAAATTATTGTTGTAGATAAATGAGATACTTTTTTGGGAGAAAAAAAGGCATAGCAAAGCCGTAAAGACTGTGCTTGGCACATCTCAAGTTTTATTGTTAATTAAGTTTTTGGTCGTGACGAATTAAAGCCTGAAAAGCCCAATGGCCATCAAACTGCTTTAAAAGTTTAAGTGGTGTCGATATAGATTTTGGCAAAGGCTGCCAAGAAATTAAGAATGTGCAAAGCCAACTCCTTTTTATTGGGAGTTCTGCCAGACATGAATAGGAATTATGGTGGCAGAACGAAAGGGGGTTAGCAGACTGGCTCAAGACCCAGCACACCCGAAGGTGTCCCCCTTCCGTCCTACCGCAACAAAAGGGAGACGAACGGGTCTACATTAAAAAAAACGAGTTTTTTCAATGTACTTGAGTACGGTCTGCTAAAACCGTCTGGCAATGTAGGCCAGCAGGCAAAGAATAGTGCTCCGCCCTTTTGCAGTCAAGCACACAAAATGACATTTGTTTTAAAATAGATCATTAAAAAGTAAGGATAAATAATGAGTGAGTTATTGTTAAATGGGGGTTTATAAAGAGGGGTAAAACAATCTTAGGAGGCTGTTTTATTTGAGCTAGAAAGATTTTCTATAATCTGTATTACGTTAATTTTAAATAATCTTCATAACTTATTGTCTCTAAAACGTGTAATTTGCTTATTTCTAGTTTTTTCATAATATCTGGAATCAAAGATGCATTAGCTAAAAAGAGCTGATCAGTTCTATCAAATCCCCCTTGTAACCTTATTTTTCCATTTTGAACATAAACATCCATCAACCGCTGCTCTCTTAGACTTTCTATAATGATGGCTTTATATTCATCAAAATCTATTTTTTTATTATCTTTAAAAGAATACTCATCAAAAAGTTGATAGTAAAAGTTTAAGAATTTTTTTCCCCACTTAAATATTCATCCAGACTATCATTTTTCAATGAGATGTCGTAGCAAATAATATTTGATTGATCAGCATCTACCTCTGAAAGCCAATGATCAAAAATAGAAATATAAATAACAGTATCCCACATAAACTTACTCAAATTATTAGAACTTTAGAAGGATATATTAAGAGCTTTTCCTCGTATAACATATTTAATTCAACACTAAATAATTTATAAACCTGTTTTTACAGCTTTTGACGATGGAGCTACAGCAGCCTTAGCCACTTTTAAAAGAATTTATGAGCAGTTCAGATACAACTTGGTTAATCAGCCGATTAGAAATACTGAGTTTTTTACTTATTAAGTTGGTAAATTTCATATAAGCTGTATTGTGTATTTTAGGAAATTTTTAAAGAACAAAATTTATGGATGCAAAAGAAATTATCCTACGTAATTTTTCACATAATAACTTATATGATGACTTATCATTCTTAGGAAAATTAAACGAAGAACAGTCATGGGATATCGAAGAATATTGGCTTTTAGAATGGGGAGTTTATAAACTTGAAAAAAACTCACCAGAAAAATTAGATTGGGAAATTTTTAGGATTTTTAGCGTGATTATACTTTGTATTAGCTCTCATTTAGATCAAAATGACTATTTTAAAATAAAGAATTTGAAAGGCTCTGAACTTTATGAGATGAGAGAAAGAGTGCTATTAGTATTTGAAGGGTATTTCTCTAGCTCAATGCCTGGACAAAACATTTTTGAAAAAGTAAATCCCTTATTAGCACTGTCCTCTATTTAAATATAAGTAGTTAATAAAAACTGCCTAACCGAAGTAGTAAGGCAGTATATTTAATATGTAATTTATTTTTAAAGAGGTGTGCCACAAATATCTGTGGTGCCTACTGGATAGGTAAATTGTAGTTTCGAATGATCAGATACTATTTCATATGATATTTCTTTACCAAGGGCACTAGAGTTGGAAGCATAGAATCCCTCTTCAATTGCAATAGCAAACTTCATTTTGCTTAACGGAGTTGTATAACTCCATGTGTATCCTCTATCTACGCCATTTACAATATAGCCAATTTTCTTGCTGATTTGATTGTAATAAATCCCAACTCTCACTGTTTCATTTGCTAAAACTTCATTTTGTGTTTGAGTTGGGGTTATGTTTCCAGAAATAGAACTCATAAATATATTTTGCTGTGAACCATATGCACTTCCAAAACTTGGAGCTGCAAAAACAATACCGTCATAATTACTTGTTCCTGTGATAAACCCTGAAGCCAGTTCATTTGAGTTTAGATTTATTGGTTTCTTGAAAATATATTCAAAAGCAATCACATTAGACTGAGCAATATTGGTATCAGATTTAGTTTTTATCAGTGTTCCTATGTTTATATTAGCCAAAGCCTTAGTTAACACTTTCTGCCCAATTATTGTTATATAGTTGCTTGGATTTGGTGTCCCTTCTGGTGTTTGTGAAGCACTTGGATCAATCTCTAGATCACCAATTTTACATTCAGCCCAGCTCTGTACACTGACAATTAATAAGCTAAGAATCAATATATTTTTTTTCATTATTTCACCTTAATTTTATTGTGATTTTTGATTGTATGGTAAAAATTTAAGGTTTAAAAATTTTTCAGATAAAGAGACAATAGGTTAAGTTCTATAGTAATTTATTAGATAGGTGTTTTTCTAAAATCAAAATAAGATTACTTACCATACATTAGCAATATTTATTAATGAAACTAAAAATTTACTAAAACTATACCTGCAACTCTTCTAATACTTTTTTTAATGTTTTAACGGCTGAAGATCTAAATATAGTATTACCTTCCATAGACTTATTTTTATCTGTCCACGCTATTGCTGCAAGACATTGAATACCGACATAGCATAAGAACTCCCTTTGAGGAACTTCTTCTCCATAAGTCATTTCCCAACCTCGTAGAAATGAATTTCTTAATTCTAAATCAGAGAAATCTATATCTACCCAAACCATCTTCGCTAAATCATAAACCGCATCTCCTATACGAGCAGCCTCAAAATCTAAAATACCAGAGATTTTATTACTGCTAGTTGCCAGAAGATTCCGACCAATATAATCACAATGCAAAATACTCAACTGGGCGGGTTCTCGTAAATCTTTGCAATATGAAAGCAATACATTCAACTCATAACTAAATTCTTGATAGTCAGCTTTAGATGGATCAATACGGGACATCCACTTTGATGTCATTAATTTTAGATGTTCGCTCCATAAAGTTGGGGCTTCATAAGAATTATCTCGTCCCTTCCAGAAATTCATCTTAAGTAAGCGAGAAGAATTAATTGCTCGATGAAAACTTCCTAGAGATGATCCCGCGGATTTTAGCAATAATAATTTTTCTGTTCTCGAGCAATTTTTTAAAATATTGTTTACTGACTGCCCTTCTAAAGCACTCATTACAACAATAGAATAATTTTCCCATTCAAATTTATTTAATAATTTTGGGCCTAGGGAAAATGTATTAAGCTCATTCAATATTTCACAATATCTGTCATTATCTACTTTTCGTGTATACGCCTTTACAAAAACCTCTCCTTGAGTAGTTTGTGCTTTGTATACAGTAGCTCCATCTCTGTGAGTAACTAAACTCAATGTCTCTGCTTGAATTCGGTTAAGTAAGCCATCTAAATTTTTCATAATATTTTATTAAAAATATAAAGTTATAAACTCTATTCATTATATGATAATGAATACATGAGAGGCCCTGTTTTATAAGGACTATTAGAACTTCGAAAGCTCTAAATAAACAAAAGCTAAGCCATATTTCATATAAACTGTATTTGTATTTCAGGAAAATTTTAAATTATAAAGATAAGGTCAAAGTAGGTGAAAATAGTCTTATTTGTGTTGAGTAGCCTACTTATAGCACTTACAGCTATTTATTTCATTAATAAAAAAGAATCTGAGATATCTCCAAAAGAATTTGTTACCAATTGGGGGGGAAAGAATGAAAAACTCACCGAACGGTGGACCAGGAAGAAATTGCTTCCCTACCGCTTACTCAGTAATTCGATACCCTGAATTAAAAGAAGCATTATTAGAAGCTAAAAAACTTAATATGTTTCATCTAGATCAATCAGGATATGGACTTTTACAGATTCCTTTAAAAAATTGTTTTAGTGAAGCAAAGCTTGTTGAACTCAAATTTGATAAATCTAGAAATATGGCTTGGGCTGTCTATCGCTGTGAGAAAGATGGAATGGGGCTAGAAGTAAAATTATCTAGCTTTGAGGAATGGTGCAGCTATACCACATATCTAAAAAAATGGAACTTTCCAATAGGAAAATATACTCCTATTTCTATGCCATAGAGTTTTTTATCCAACCATCTGTTATATATTCCGCCACTGGTACAAGATAAAATATAACGATATGCAGGAGAGAGTTCTCTCTTACATGCTATAAACAATAAAATTTAATGAGAAGTTATGGATAACTGGGAGCCTATAATCACCGCGTTTGTTCTGACTATTATTGCAACAATATTAATGCCTTTATTTTTAAAGTTTAACCCCCTAAAACTTTCTTTAGCTTGTTTCTTGTTTTCCACTTTAGGTTTTGGTGTAGCAGCTATCTATGGCCGTAAATCTAATAATCGAGGAATAGATGGTGATTGGGGAGCACATGGCTTATGGAAAGAGATATTTAATTTAGAACTAGTAACTATCAGCGTAGGTGTGGGAGTCTTAATTACTCTTATGCTTATGTTAGCAGTTTATTTTTCTAGAGAATAATATTCTTAAACTAATAAATAAAAAAGCTAAGCCCCGATTACCGAGGCTTAGCTTTAAAATAATTTTAAATTAAAATTACTTATTTGATGTCAGTAAACTCAGAAACAGGTTTGTTAACTTCAACTTTTGTACCTGCAAATTTTTCGCTCACAAACTTTTGTACTTTAGGTAAGTGGTAAAGTTCACCTAACTTCGTATAGATCGGGTCATTTTTATTCGCTTCAGCCACACCTAATAAGTTCACATAAAGCTTTGTAGACTGGTCAATAGGTTCACGGAAGATAGAATCTTTCAGAACGTTTAAGCCGCCTTCAAGTGCTAATGTATTACCCAATACAATTGCATCAACGTCGTTTTTAACACGAACTGCTGTTGTCATTTGAATTGGTTTTAATTTTAAACCTTTAGGGTTTTCAGCGATGTCATTCGTTGTCCCTTTTACAGGGTCAAAGTCTGGTTTAAGTTTAATAAGTTTAGCAGACTGTAATAATGTTAATGCACGTGCTTCGTTAGCAGTATCGTTTGGAATCGCGATTGTAGCGCCTTGTGGGAACTCATCAACAGTTTTAACTTTATCTGCATAAAGACCCATTGGTTCCAAGTAAGTTGTTGCAACAGCAGCAACTTTAGCTGTATTAGAAGCGTTGTAAGCTGCTAAATAGTTAAATGACTGGAACGCGTTTACATCTTGTTCGCCACTTGCTACAGATGTGTTCAACACAACGTAGTCAGTCAAGTTAGTCACTTCGAGTTTAATGCCCGCTTCTTTAGTTTCAGGAAGCGTTGCAACATATTTCCATACGTCAGTGTCTGAACCTGTTGAAACAAGTTTAATTGTGCGTACTGACTCAGTTTTGTCTTTAGCTGGTGCTGAATTTTCAGTTTGTGCAGGTTGTTTATTACATGCAGTCAGTGTGAGTACAGATGCACTGAACAGGACACTAAATAATTTTTTCATAGATACATCCTAAAATAGGAAACGCCTACTCTACAAAAGAGCGCGGCATTCCCAACCATTGGGTCGAAATGCAATATTTGGCTGGAAGTAATTCCAGATATATAAGGGTTTAGAAGCCTGAATTCAGCCTTATTTCTTCCTTGATCTTGCTCGCTGAACAACAGAATTATGTTTTGAATCAGTTTCTAAATATTGGATCATCATATATCAATAAGTGAATATTCTACAAATAACTTGTTCGATTTTGATATATAGAGGTGTTCTTGGTAAGGTACTGATAATAAAAAACATATTATATAAATAAAACAGTTTTGATTAAAATGTGTACTTATTTGATTTATATGAAATTTTCAGGATTTGTTAGCAATATTTAAGCTAACTATGACTGTAATCTATGTCCTATGCATAAAAAAAAGCCCCTGTTTTCACAAAGGCTTTTTAAATTAGGGAGTTAAACTCAGTTTCAATTATTTATGAACCCAAGGCACAGCTGGTGAGCCAATCCATGCAGATTTAGCAGGAATATTTTCACCTTTCATAACTAATGTTAATGGCCCTAACACTGCATGATGGCTAACATTGGCGTTATATAAAATAATACTACGTGAATTTACAACCACATCATTTCCAATATTTACTTGTCCAATTTTCATAATACGATCTTCAAACAAGTGGGTTTGTGGGCCTGAGAAGCTATTAAACTCAGCACGGTCACCAATGCTTACACAGTCAAACTCAGTGATATCCGCCGTATCCATGTAAACATCTTTACCAATTTGAACACCCAAAATACGCAAGAAGAATGGCAGCATTGGCGTTCCTCTTAAGTAATTTAAGAAGTTTGGAATGGCAACTGATTCATATAAACTCGTGATCCCTTCACTTAACCACACAAACATGGTCCACATTGGCGCTGAACGCGGTTGATAACGACCAATTAAAGTCCATTTCATCAATGCAACAATAATGAAACAGCCTACTCCATAGAGTAAACCAGCAAGCGTTAAAGCCAACAAGCCAGTCATAATGTTATATTTATTAATAACATCAATAATCTCAAGCACAATCATATAACCCACACCAATTGCGAGTGCAGCTGGCAATACAACGCGAAGGCCTTCAATAAAACCACGCATGAAACGGCGCTTGAAGCTTGGTTTAAACGTTAAGTGATCAGGATATTTTTCGGCAGCTTCACGTGCAGGCAATAATAATGGCGGCGAACCAAACCAAGTTTGACCATCATACATTTCAAGGTTATCTGGTGTTTTTGATTGTACGCCAATTAAAACGTTATCTGGTAAAACAGTTCCATCAGCAATATAAGCACTGTTTCCGACAAAGCTACGGTTACCGATTTTGGTCGATTTTAATGTCATCCAACCGCCTTTGATCTCTTCATCACCCAACATTACAGCATCGGCAATAAAGCTTTCTTCACCCAAAGTCAGCATTTCAGGAATAACACCATTTGCTGTAGAAATTTCGGTATTTTTACCTACTTTTGCCCCTAACATACGGAACCATGTAGGCGCATAAATCGTAGCAAACAGGCCGTGCAATGTTTGTAAGCTTGTTTCTAAAATTTGAGATGCAAACCATTTACGATAATACGTGCTGCCATGAACAGCGTACGTTCCAGTCTCAAGACGAGGCAATGCAATTTTGCGTATTGCTGAAGAAATAACAGCAGTAATCATCATCATCATTGCACTCGCTGGAATCGCTAAAGCAAAATAATAAAGCGCGATTTGCAGGTGGTTATTCGGATTGATATTAAATACGTTTACATCTAACCAATCGACCAAAAGGAAACTTGGGAAAATTGGAATAAAGAACAGACAAGCAATGATTAACGCACTAACACCATAATATCCATATTCAGCAATTTTACGAATAAACGATAATTTAGGACGTTCTGGCATTTTAGCGTGTTCATCGACATGCCCTATTTTTTTAGCTGGCGTACCATCCCAAATTTCTCCAGCTGGCACAATGGTGTCATATTCAATTGAAGTTAAGGCATTTACATGAACTTGTTTTTCTAACACTGTATTTTCTTCTAATACAGCATATGAACCCACATAACTCTCTTCTTTAAGATGAATTGAACCCAACACCAAATGACCATGTTCGACTTTGGCATTTTCTAAATTCACTTGAGAGCCAATGCTCACGCCATCTTCAACTGTTAATAAAGATGGCATGCGAATATGAACTGAACTAATGGTGACATCATGTCCAATCTTTGCGCCCAGTGCTTTTAAATAGAGGTTAAGTAGAGTTGAACCTGACAATAAATAAACTGGTGAAATATTGCTAATACGGTCTGCTAACCACCAACGGAAATACGTCATTCCCCAAAGTGGATAACGTCCTGCGCCAATACCCAACATTAATAGTCGTTTTACTGTAATTGAAAGCACAAAACTACTAACAATTACGCTGATATAAACCAGTAGAGACAACGCGATTGCATATGGAATGCTGTCTCGAGTTCCACCAGTAAAATAATGGTAAGTAAAGAATGGTGCCAACCACTGCAAAATATTAATCGAAATTAAAACTGGAATGGTCACAAGCTGTGCAATACCACATAACCATTTATAAGTCTGATTACGTGGGTTGTCTTGCCCAATCTGGCTATCAAATAATGTTGGTTCTGGTTGTTCCAACATTAAAGCAGCAATTGCTCCCACTCTTCTCGCTTGATATAAGCTTTGAATTGTAAGATGGCTATATTCTTGATGTTCGCGCAAGTTTGAAATTAAAACGGCTGCTAAAAGCGAATGTCCACCTAAATCATCAAAGAAATCCGAATCTAATTTAATCGGCATGTTCGGAAACAAGCGGTTCAAAATTTCAAATAAAATTTCTTCGGCTGGATTTTGCGGCTGATCTGATTCACTGCGGTCAATCACACTCGTAAGTGGTCTTACTTTTAACGCTTTACGGTCAATTTTTCCAGATAATAAACGCGGTACTTCTTCAATAATCTCAAAACGATTCGGCACCATATAAGGTGGTAAACGTTGGGCTAGAGTATGTCGAAGTTGTTTAATTTCTATCGGTTGTTTGGCATCAAGCTCAGCTGCAATAAAAGCAATCAGCTGATCAATTCCGTCTTCTTGACGTAGAATTACAGCCGCGGTACCAATGCCGTCGATATCACAAAGTGCCGCTTCAATTTCACCGAGTTCAACACGGAAACCACGGATTTTCACCTGATCATCAGCACGCCCTAAGCAGTGGACTTGACCAAATTCATCAATTTTTGCCAAATCACCCGTACGGTAAAGCAATTCTTCATCCGAACTCATTGCCCACGGGTTTTCAATAAACTTATCAGCAGTTAAATCAGGTCTACCTAAATAGCCTGGTGCTACACTCGGGCCGAAAATACATAGCTCACCTGTTTCACCTTGAGGCAGTAACTCTCTTTCAGCGTTAATGACCAACATGCCATAGTTTGGTAAAGGTTTACCAATCGTGACAAGTTTGCCACGTTCTAACGACTCAAGGCTTGCAGTAACCGTAGTCTCAGTTGGGCCATAAGTGTTAAACATTTGATGGTGAGGTAATGCCCAACGGTCCACGAGTGAGTCTGGGCACATCTCCCCACCTAAGTTAATAATTCTTAGGTTAGGTACATCTTCAGGAAATAAAGCCAGTAATGTTGGAACTGCATGTAAAACAGTAATTTGTTCCTGCTTTAACGTTTGACATAAACGCTCAGGGTCACTCACTAAAGTTTTAGGAGCAATCCACAAAGTTGCCCCAACCAAATAAGAGAGCCAGATTTCTTCAAACGACATATCAAAAGCGACTGAAAAGCCTTGATAAACTTTATCCTGTTCTTGAATACCCAAAATACTATTTTCACTACGCAAGAAGTGACAAATATTTTTCTGGGTAATCACAATACCCTTCGGCTTTCCAGTTGAGCCTGAAGTATAAATAATATAAGCAGGTTGATCTGGTGTGGTTTTCGGTAAGCTAACTTCTTTAATAACCGGCTGTTGCAGCTCAGTGTTTGTCCATTTGGTTTGCGGCACTTCCGCTAAATGTTCATACCATTCATCTGTAGTAATCATACCTACAGCTTCAGCATCTTCGAGACAAACCGCAATACGGTCGGCAGGTGTATCCATATCAAAAGGAAGCCACGCTGCGCCGCTCAAACAAATGGCCAGTTGCGCTTTTAAAAGTTCAATACCTCTCGGCAGCCATAACCCAACAATATTCCCTGCTTTCACCCCATTTAAAGTCAGTTGTTGCGCCATTACTAAAGCTTGCTGATATAACTCTCCATAACTCAGCGTTTTATTTGCTTCAATTAAAGCTGTTTTATCTGAGAGATTTTGAGCAGTTTGAATAAAAATATCGGCGAGTACTTCATCTTGCAAAAATTCGGGGTGAAATTTACCACGAATAATATTCTTCGAACTTGTTACGAATTGGTTCATTTTTTATAACTCACTTTAATTTTTTGATTTAGCTAAAATAAAGTCATGTTTGAGTTTTTCTGACCTATTAAAGAAATCAATTGCTATGTAATAAATTAAAGAGTTGAACTTAAATGAAGATTAAAGTTTTTATTTTAAAAATGAAGAGTGAACTATTAAATGAGAAGAACAAACGATTTTTATTACTTATAAATCAAACTAAAATGACAATAAGGAAAAATATAAGCACATATTTTTATAAAAATTAAATAGCGTTATTCAAAATTGATATAAGCAGAGCAATAAAATAATAGGTATAAAAAAAAGCCCTTGTCATTAACAAGGGCTTTTTAAGAATTTGGCGGAAGCGGTGAGATTCGAACTCACGGAGGACTCACACCCTCGTCGGTTTTCAAGACCGGTGCATTAAACCGCTCTGCCACGCTTCCAACGAGCGCTATAATATAAACAAAAACTCAAGTTGGCAAACCTTTTATTTAACTTTTAATTCAAATGCTCAAAATAAATACAAATTAATTTAGTTTTCTGGGTTTTCATTCTTTTCATAGCGAATTGTATTGATATACCAAAGCTTTTTTCCAGATGGCGTGTGTACTTCAATCTCATCATCGACTTCTTTGCCGAGCAGTGCGCGAGCCATCGGCGATTCAATTGAGATATGCTGCGGGTGATGGTCATAAATTTCATCGATCCCTACAATACGTAAAGTTTTTTGCTCGCCTTCTTCGTTTTCAATCTCTACCCAAGCGCCGAAGTAAACCTTACCGTCTTGCTCAGGTGCGTAATCAATGATTTTTAATTCTTCTAAACGTTTTCCTAAATAACGTACTCGTCGATCAATTTTTCTAAGTAGCTGCTTATTATATTGATAATCGGCATTTTCACTGCGGTCACCTAAGCTTGCAGCCCAATTCACTTTCTTTGTGATTTCCGGTCGTTCTTCATGCCAAAGTTGTTTTAATTCAGCAACTAATTTGTCATGCCCAGATCGAGTGATTAAGTTAGATTTCATGATTAAAAACCACTGTTCAACAACATATCGCTTACAAGATGTAGCATTTTATACCCTATTTTCTCATATCAGAAGTGTATAAATTTTCTTCCTTAAGAAATTCATGTGTTTATGATGATATATCGAATATTTAATTGTACGAAATTTGACAATACTTTTTTTCAATATTATGATGCGCGCAGATTAAATGTTGAGCAATTTTTAACCTTCTAGAAAACTATGTAGATTTTCTACACAGTTTGTTTTTTTCATTTCATGTCATTTTGAATGACGTCATGACTGCCCACCCCTTATTGAATTTATCAACTTTTAGAAGTTATGGCAGCTTTTTGTCTAACTTTTGGGGCATAAATTACCTGTAGCGGAGACAACATGCACAGTAATTCAAGTTCAGGGTCGAGGCTTTGCCTTAACTCTTTATTTTCTTCTCTCCCGTTAAAAGCACTTGCACTCAGTACTATGCTTTTTCCATTTCATAGTATTAATGCAGGAAAAACCCTACAGTACAATACTGTAGTAAATACAAACACTTTAACTGTTGTTGCGGTAGAAAGCCCTACAACCGTTTTCAAAGAAGATCAGTTTTTACATGGTTTTGGTTACGACTTAGCCCGTAACTATGCACAAAGCCTTAATGTAAAGCTGGACTTTAAAATCGTGGCAGACAATGCCACTGCCCTTAGATGGGTTCAGCAAGGTAAAGCAAACTTTGCGATGACTAGCGCTGGTTTAAGTACCATCGAGAACAAAGGTTTAATGTCTTTTTCTGCAAGTTGTGGTGACACAGCCGATTTGCAAAAAAACGGTTTAAATCCTGAGTTAAGCTGGGTGTTTAAACAAGCTGATGACCCCCTCACCCAGACCGCTAGTGGCTTTGTATGCCAAAGTAAGCAAAATGGTGTGACTCAGCAACTCGCTTCTTTCTATAATCGTAATGTGGTGAAACCAGAAGCTTGGTCAACCATTCAACGTGACTTAACGACGCGTTTACCGATTTATAAAGCGAGCTTTAAACAAAGTGCAGCTAAATACGATCTCGACTGGCATTTACTTGCCGCAATTGGTTATCAAGAATCATATTTAAAGCCAGAATCTGTTTCTCCCACAGGTGTTCGTGGCTTAATGATGCTGACCAATAGCACCGCTCGAGCAATGGGTGTGAGCAATCGTAGTGATCCAGCTCAAAGCATTCAAGGTGGCGCGAAGTATTACGACCAGATGTTAAGTGAATATGATGATATTCCTTTCCCTGATCGGAACTGGTATGCGCTGGTGGCCTATAATATGGGACCAGGTGCGGTAAACCAGATTCAGAAGCGCTTGCAAGCACAAGGGAAAGACCCGAACCAATGGGTTAATCTCTACGATTATTTGCAAAGTAATAAAACGCGTAATGGTCGATATAAGCAAGCGGTTCAATATGTCACTCGTATTCGTGCTTATCTTGAACATATCAAAACAGCGCAAACACGAATAAATATCTAATTTTATTATTTAAAAGTTGATAAATTCTTTGTTTGTGTGAATAAAAAGCTTACCTCTTAGGGTAAGCTTTTTATATGAATTCTTTTAGATTTAAGCAGTATGCTCTAATACTTTCTTAAACAAATCTTTTTGTTCTTGGCTTGGCTTAGCTGTTTGTAAAGCCATTAATTGAGACATATCGCCTTGAACTTTAATTTTACCAGTCATGAATGCCTGCATAGCAGCAGCCATATCAAACTCTAAGAATACTTTACGTAAAGTTTCAGCATCCATATTTAAAGTTGTTTTGGCATTTGAAGACAAACCTTTTTGGATTTTACCCCCATCTAAAGCTAATTCGGTATTTCCAGAAGCATCTGTAACTACTAAATTAATTGCCAAATTCGCAAGAGCAGGTGGCAAATTAAGATCCCCTGCTTCAGCAGTTAATTTTTCGACAGTAGCAAACCAATCTTCAGTTAAAAATGCAGGCATGATTCTTCCTCAAATTTATTTGTTCAATTTCTCTAGTTGTCTATCCAGACAACATCATGTGAAGCAATTCTGCTTGAGCGTTGTTATAGCATGTAATTTAAATTTAGGGCTATGACTTTTTGTACGGAACATTCATTTTTTAGTATTTTGATACATTAAAGGCACTTGTTTATAAAGTGCCTTTAACATTGTCTATGTCTAGCGTTTATTCAGCAGCAAAGCTTAAGTTCACGACATCTAAACGGTTTTTAAGCTCTTCCGGATCTTTAAAATCTAACTCGCGCTGAGAATCTAAAGCTTCGAAATCGAACAATTCACGGTCTGCTAACTGAGACGGTGATACGTTTTGTAACGCACCGAAAATACTGTGTAAGCGTTTCGGATATTGTTTATCCCAATCACGTAGCATTTCATTGAGCATGGCACGCTGTAAATTTTCCTGCGAACCACAAAGGTTACATGGAATGATCGGGAACTGACGCAATTCTGCATATTTGATGATGTCTTTTTCTTCAACATATGCCAATGGACGAATCAAAATATTCTTCTTGTCCGATGATAAAAGCTTTGGAGGCATCGCCTTTAAACTTCCGCCATGAAACAGGTTTAAGAAGAACGTTGCAAGAATATCATCGCGGTGATGTCCTAAAGCAACTTTAGTCGCACCAATTTCTTGTGCAAAGCCATATAAAGAACCACGGCGTAAACGTGAACATACTGCACAGTAGGTTTTACCTTCCGGTGTTAAACGTTTAGTAATGGTATAGGTGTCTTTTTCTAAAATGTAATATGGAATGTTATTCTCTTCCATATAACGAGGTAACACATCTTCAGGAAAGCCCGGCTGCTTTTGGTCAAGGTTAACCGCAACAACATCAAAATTGATTGGTGCAATACGCTTAAACTGCAACATGATATCGAGCAAGGTATAACTGTCTTTACCACCAGACACACACACCATGACCTTATCGCCCTCTTCAATCATATTGAAGTCACGAATAGCATGCCCAACTTGACGGCGAAGCTTCTTGAGCAAACGGTAATAGGCCGAGCTTGTTGGAAGTTCAGGCTTAAAATTAAATCCCTGATTGGACTCAACTGGCGCGTACATAGACGAGATATACCCATAAATAAAAATACCGCGCAATTTTATATGATTCGGAAGAGAATCGCATCAAAAGAATAGTTTCAATTCTTGAAGCCGTAACATTGCTCATGCATGATGCAAAAGTGATGCTCTACTTTTGACTGAAGCGTTCAAAAAATGTGCAAAATGCTTACTTTTTGGACTTTTCCACAGTTTTCCACAAAACCTGTGGATAAAATTGTGGATTTCTTCGTACTTGACAAACTGTTTTGACCTTCTGTTAAGGGTTTTATTTAAATTGATCATTTTTTAACCAATGTTTTTTACCCTTTAATATCAACATGTTATTCAAGTCAATAGAATCATTTTAAAAATAATTTTTAATTTTTTTTGATGAGCATTCGAACAAAACAGCTTGATTTTTTGAAAGAGTCGAAATAAAAAAAATTACACAAATCTTCTTTAAGTAATATTTTTTGATAAACTCTTTTGCAAGTTTTAAATACGTTAAAATTGTGAATAACATAAAATGAAAAATTCGGTTCAATTTCTTATTTCTTGTTTGCTGGGGATGACCACGTTTACGGTCGGCATGACTTCGAGTTCAGCAGGTCAAATGTATATTTACCAAGATAAAAATGGTAGTACATTGCTCACCAACCGAAAAAGTTATGATCAATCACTTAAAAAAGTAAAAGTGACTTACTACCCTGATAGTAATATTCACAGTTATACAAACTGGGGAGCATCAGAAGCTTCTGTTCTGCCAAGCTACAATAAAAATAAAAATGCTTTTGACCATATTATTAAACAAGCTGCTCTACAGCATGGTGTATCTGAAGGCTTAATCAAGGCTGTCATGCATACCGAGTCAGGATTTAACGTCAATGCCCGCTCTCCAGTAGGTGCGCAAGGTCTTATGCAACTTATGCCTGCGACTGCACGTCGATTTAACGTGACCAATGCCTTTGATGCTCAGCAAAATATTTTTGCAGGTGCAAAATATTTAAGCTGGTTACTCAAACGTTTTGGGGGCAATACTCAAATGGCGCTCGCTGCTTATAATGCTGGTGAAGGAAACGTTGATAAATACGGTGGTATTCCCCCTTTTCGTGAAACACAAGACTACGTGCGTCGTGTAACGAGCCGATACCAAAACTTATATTCATCTGGTTCAGGTTTTTCATCTTTTACGAATACTTCAGCGCAAGTCACTTCTCAATCTTCTAATTCGGTGGAAAACACAACAGCTCAAATAGCAGCACCAGCTCCTAAATATTCCAATTCTCGTCAAATTGTGACTTTATCTAATGGAACATTTACTGATGCGCCTACAGGTACTTATGTCACAAATAATGCCACAGCAATTGCACATATCCGCATAGAATAAGAATATTTACTGACAGTTTATTCTGTCAATTTTTTGTCCTTTAAATTGTAATGATCTATTACCTGATCCTTACCATTTAGGCGAATTTAGCCAATTATTCTTTAAATTTAGGTACATTCTACTTCGTGAAAGAATGTATCAATTCCTTATTTTTTTCTTGAATTTTTCCCCTAAGCCCCGCATATTAGCTGCATGATTTAGAATTTGTAAATCAGATAACATTTTATTTATAAGAGGATTTTCTCAATGATGCGGATTGGTTTGTTTTTGCTTACCAACCTCGCGGTACTGGTTGTAGCTGGCATTATTTTGTCACTCTTCGGTGTCGGTAGTTACCATGGCGCGGGTGGCTTGAATCTAGGCAACCTTTTAGTGATCTGTTTTGTGTTTGGTATGGTGGGATCGTTAATCTCGTTATTCATGTCAAAATGGATGGCTAAGAAAACGACCGGTACAGAACTGATCGACCCGAATGCTCCTCGTAACCAAGCTGAAAGCTGGTTATTGCAAACAGTCGCTGAACTTTCTCAACGTTCTGGTATTAACATGCCAGAGGTTGGTATTTTTCCATCATATCAGTCCAATGCCTTTGCAACAGGCTGGAATAAGAATGATGCCTTAGTTGCCGTTTCATCTGGTCTACTTGAACGTATGAACAAAGATGAGCTACGTGCTGTGCTTGCGCACGAGATTGGTCACGTTGCGAATGGTGACATGGTTACCCTAGCACTCATCCAAGGTGTCGTGAACGCCTTTGTTATGTTCTTTGCTCGCGTAGTCGGTGACTTTATCGACCGTAATGTTTTTGGTCGTCAAGACGATGAAGCCCCAGGTATGGGTTACTTCATTATTACCATGGTATTGGATATCGTCTTTGGTATTCTCGCTTCTGCGATTGTAATGTGGTTCTCTCGTTATCGTGAATACCGTGCTGATGAAGCAGGTGCACGTTTAGCAGGTAAACAAGCAATGATTTCTGCATTATTACGTCTACAAGCTGAGACAGAAATGCCAGATCAAATGCCAAAAGAAATGAAAGCTTTCGCGATTGCGGAAGGTAAAGAACAAGGCTTTAGCTTAGCTGCTTTGTTCCAAACCCACCCAACAATTGAACAACGTGTGGCAGCTTTACATCAATTAGATTGCCCATAAAACGTTTAACGTGAAAAAATAAAGCCTCCAACTGGAGGCTTTATTTTTATTACATGGTTTGATAGAGACCCCATAGGTAACTTGCACCCCACCAAACAGCGAAGCCAATTAAAAGCAGCACAAACGTACCTAATAAATCGGGTATATGTAACCATAACCAACTCACCACAGGATTACGCCAAAAAGCTGAATGCTGCTGCTTCTTTTCGAGTTTTTCATGCAAATATGGATGAACAACATGAATATCACTTTGAATCGCATATTCTTCGCGTATGTGCGTATGAACCACATCTAATGCTTTTCTACTAGGGCGTATAAAAATATCAAAAATAGTCCCAGCAACTGGAACAAAACCTACGACAGCATCTACAACTGCCAGTTTGATAACTGGAGTTAACTTATGTTGTGGTACACCAATCTGTTTAGCTTTATAAATCGCATAACACGTCAGCACAAAACCTGCGACATCACCAGCAATCGGAATCGTGCTCAGTGCAGCATCGGCACCAATGCCCTGCTTTGTAAAAGGAATACGCACTGCGCTGTCCATCATGGTGGCAAACTTGGCAAGGTCTCGTTCTAACGCGATGACCTGTTGCTCTGTTAATTTTTTTTCTTGAGGCATCTAAATCAAATATATGAAGAGAAGTTAAACTTAATATACTTGATTTAATGCCTCTTTTTAAATTGTTTACTTTTAACTAGATGCTTTCGATCTAAATAGTGAACGCAATAACACATACATAACTGGAATAAAGAATAAAACCAGCACCGTACCAAACATCACGCCACCTAAAATACTAATACCGATTTCTTGACGGCTCACAGCCCCTGCTCCTTGTGCAAAGACCAAAGGAATTACACCTGCACCAAAGGCCAAAGAGGTCATTAAAATCGGTCTTAACCGTAAGCTTGCGCCTTCTAGAGCTGCTTGAATTGCAGTCTTACCTTTTTCCTGAGCCAAAGCTGCAAACTCAACAATTAAAATTGCGTTCTTACATGACAAGCCAATTGTGGTTAATAGTGCAATCTGGAAATACACATCATTGGGCAGTCCAAAAATATAAGAGAAAATGACACTTCCTCCGACGCCTAGCGGAATAGAGGTCATCACAGCGGCTGGAATGCTCAAACTTTCATATAGAGCGGCTAAACATAAGAAAATAAAGCCTGCCGAAATTAAATATAACCAGACGGCCTGATTTGTCGACTTCTGTTCTTCAAAAGATAAACCTGTCCAAGCTAAACCAACATCTTTTTGCTGATTTACAAGTTGTTCAACATCTTTCATTGCCTGACCTGAACTGCTGCCACTCGCAACATCTGCCTGTAACTGCAAAGCGCTATAACCCATATAGCGTTTTACGATTTCAGGAGCGCCGCCCCAACTAAAGTTAGCAAATGAACTAAAAGGCACCATTTCATTTTGGTTATTACGTACAGACCAGTTATATAAATCTTCAGGTTTCGATCTGAACGCGGCATCACCTTGAATCATGACACGCTTAATACGGCCACGGTCAATAAAGTCATTCACATATGTTCCACCCCATGCACTCGACAAAGTGTTGTTAACTGCGGGGAGTTCTAAACCATTTGCTAACGCTTGTTTCTGATCAATTTTGATATTGAGATTTGCTTTACTATTGGTTGATTGCTTATCAAAGTTTTCAAAAGTTGAATAATTTTTACTTTGAGTTTGCAACTGACGGAAGGTGCTATCTAGAAAATCTTGTCCTTGGCCATTTAAATCTTGAATCCATAAATCCATACCATCGGTTTGACCCAAACCATTAACCGAAGCAGGTAATGTCACATTAATTTGTGCATTATTGAATTGACTAAAATATTTCATCGCACGCTTTTGTATAGCGTCAGCCGAATTTTCTTTACCAGTACGTACATCCCAAGGTTTTAAAGCAATGAATCCTTGTGCCAAGTTCTGCCCTGTACCAGAATAATTTCGACCATAGCGGATTAAAACCAAATCCACATTCTTATCTTCTTGGGTTAAGAAGTATTGACGGACTTGTTCTCCAATTTTCTGACTTTGCGAAATTGGTGCACTATCAACAAGCTTAATTTGAACACTTAAAATGCCTTGATCTTCTTTGGGAATAAATCCACTTTTTAAACCGCTATAAAACAGCATAAACACAGCGATCAAAGCCACAAAAATAACCACAACCGATTTACTGTAGCGAATGCTTGTTTGGACAATTTTTATATATTGATTTTTAAGTTGATCAATTTTTTGGTTAAACCAAACCGCCCAACGCATAGGCTCTGGATTAGGCTTTAAAATTAAAGCGCATAACGCAGGTGTAAGCACTAAGGCAACGACGAGCGATAACGCCATAGCGGCAACTAAGGTAATGGAAAACTGGCGGTAAATCACCCCAATTGAGCCACCTAAAAAAGACATTGGAATAAAAACAGCAGTTAATACCAATGTAATCCCAATTAAAGCACCACTAATTTCGCCCATTGACTCAATAGCTGCTTCTTTGGGTGTTAAGTGCTGTTCATGCATAAGCCGTTCAACGTTTTCTACGACTACAATCGCATCATCCACTAACAAGCCAATGGCGAGTACCAATGCAAATAAGGTTAAGGTGTTAATACTAAAACCGAGCACATATAAAACAGCAAAAGTTCCTAAAATAACAACTGGAACGGTAATACTCGGAATGAGTGTCGCGCGCCAGCTTTGCAAGAACAAGAACATTACCAAAATAACTAAAATAATGGCTTCAATAAGGGTCTTTACGACTTCCTTAATCGACTCTTGAACAAACGGCGTGTTATCTCGTGGATAAACAATTTTATAACCCGCAGGCAATTTAGTTGTCAGCTGATCTAGAGTTTGATGGATGAGTTTAGAGGTCTGAATGGCATTTGCGCCCGAAGATAACGAAATACCTAAACCAGCGGCTGGATAGCCATTAATGGTATTAAAAGACTGATAATTTTCTGCACCCAACTCGACTCTAGCAATATCCTTTAAATAGACATAACTCGCTGTTTGATTGGCTTTCACCACAATATTTTTAAAATCTTCAACTGTTTTTAGTCGAGAACCAGCTGTAACTTTAGTATTTAAATATTGCCCATCAATAACAGGTAAATCGCCAATTGCACCCGCAGCCACTTGGGTATTTTGAGCGGTGATTGCGCTGGCAACATCACTTGGCATTAAATTATATTGTTTTAATTTCTCTGGATTTAACCAGATTCGCATTGCATATTGCGAACCAAAAACATCAGATTCACCCACCCCTTCAATACGGTTCAGGTTATCGACCACATGTGTAGTTAAGTAGTCCGATAGCTCAATATTTCCCGATTTACCAGATGAGTCATATAAACCTAACACCATAAAAGTATCGCCGAGTGACTTACTCACCGTCACCCCTTGGCGTTGTACTTCATCGGGTAAACGTCTTATCACGCCACTAATACTATTTTGGACTTGGACCTGTGCCGTATCTGGATTTGTTCCATTATCAAAACTAATGGTAATTCGACTACGTCCCGACGAGTCACTGGTAGAGCTAAAATAAAGTAAGTGATCGATACCTTGTATTTGCTGTTCTAAAATCTGAGTAACACTTTGCTCAACTGTTTGTGCATCTGCCCCACTATAACTTGCCGATACTGTAATTTTTGGTGGTGCAATATCGGGGTAGCGTTCTACGGGCAAATTAAGCACAGAGAAAATACCAAATGCCATAACAATAATTGCGAGTACACTGGCAAAAATAGGGCGCTGAATAAAAAATTTAGATAGCATGGCTGCTCAGAATTAGGTCGTCAATTAACATATGGCACTGCCAAATTTGGCCTCTTGATCATCAACGAGCGACATATAAAAGACAAGTAGAATTAACACAATAAATGCAATTAGGACAAAAACAAAGCAGGAATGGCTATTTCCTACAAAGCCATAAAGAAGGCTTTAACAAGTGTCACTGAAAATTCATGAATTCTTCATGTTCACGTCAAATTCAATGGGCAGACTAGAGCCGTTTCAACTAAAACAATATGAGTAGAATTATGTTTAAAAGAGCAATTTTATGCTTAAGTTTAATTAGCTTGGTTGGTTGTAATGACGATGATAAAACCGAAAACACGCCTACTACACCAGAATATCAACTTCCTAAGATTTTAGTGATTGGGCACCGTGGCGCTAGCGCTTTACGTCCTGAGCACACATTAGCTTCATATCAAAAAGCTATTGATGATGGTGCAGATTTTATTGAACCAGATTTAGTGTCTACAAAAGACGGTGTATTGGTTACTCGTCATGAAAATGAGATTGGTGGAACAACCAATGTAAGCACTTTAACTCAGTTTGCAGATCGTAAAACAACAAAAAATATTGATGGTAAAGACTTAACAGGCTGGTTTACAGAAGACTTCACTTTAAATGAATTACAGCAACTTAAAGCGCGTGAACGTATTCCAGAGTTCCGACCTGCAAACACAGCCTATAACGACCTTTATCCTGTCCCGACTCTAGAACAGGTGATTGAGCTGGCTGAAGCAAATTATAAAAAAACAGGAAAAATTATTGGTTTATATATTGAAACCAAACATCCGACTTACTTTAAAAACCATAATTTGGCAATGGAAGATACCCTTCTTAAAACATTAGCGAAATATGAATATACACGTGATATTGCACCTGTCTATTTACAGTCTTTTGAAGTAAGTAATTTAAAATATTTAAAAGATCAGTTGGATCTTCATAAAACCATTAAACATGCACAAATCATTCAACTTTATGATGCTAAGACTTCGCAACCAGCCGACTTTGTTGAATCTGGAGAAACTAAAACTTATGCAGATTTAGCCACAGCACAAAGCTTAAAAGAGGTTGCTAAATATGCAAACGGTGTAGGACCAAGTAAAGGTTATATTCTAAACTTTAATGACAATGGCTCAGTTCAAACGACTTCGTTTATTTCTGATGCTCATGCAGCTGGCTTAAAAGTACATCCTTATACATTCCGTCCAGAAAATAATTTCTTACCAACGCCTTTAAAATGCAGTCAAGATAAACCAGCTGAGCGCTGCCTAACTGGTGCTTTAAAAGAGTTTGAAGCCTATTTCAAAGCTGGTGTTGATGGAGTCTTTACAGATGACCCAGCACTTGGTCGTGAAGCTGTTATTAATTATGAAAAAGCCGCAAAATAATTAAAGTTTTTAATAAAAAAACAGGGCAATAAATGCCCTGTTTTTTTTTATTTCTCTATGACATTATCAAAATAAAGTGGGATCCACTGATATTGCTCAGCGTTTACTTTGTAAACATGACCAATACCTGGGAATGGTAAATGTGGTGCTGCTACCCATTGCTGCTTATTTGAAATTTCAGCAAACATTTTTAAACGGGTATTAATCGCCTGCTCAGAATTTACATCAAAATCCACACCAGTTTTTGGAGCATCAAACTGCAAAGAATGTGAATGAACAATGTCTCCAACAAAAATAATTTGCTGATCATTACTCTTTAAGCGAAAGCTATGATGCCCAGGTGTATGACCGCGCGTATCGATCACTTCAAAACCTTGAATAACATCACCATCTTTAAATGTCTTGAATGCTTTTTTTGCTTGATATGGAGCAAGAGCAGTTTTTACATTTTTAACAGTACCCAAATAATTTTCTTTTTTGTCTGCTGGTACTATCCTTTCAGAAGCAGGATTTAACCAATAATCAGCTTCGCGTTCATGTGCATAAACGGTTGCATTAGGAAATACGGCTTTCCCATTTTGAGCAATTCCGCATACATGGTCTGGGTGTAAATGTGTGAGCAACACTGTTTTTACATTAGCAAGTTGATAACCTGCCAATTCAATATTTTTTGCAATCGAACCCAATTGTGGGCCAAAACAACTTGCTGCCCCACTATCAACAAGCGTTAAACTCTTACCATCATCTACTAAAAATGCATTGACCGAAGTTTGAATACCCTTCTCATTCACAGCAGCATATTTAGTTAATATTTTAGTTTTCTCAGTCTGATTTAAATTTTTAAACAAGTTAGGATTTAGATAAATCGTGCCATCAAGTAAAGACGTTACCCGGTATTTTCCGAATTGATGCTTATAATATCCAGGTACTTGTTGAGTAAGAGTTTGCTCGGCATACGCAGCATGCATGCTACAAAATGCAAGACTCAAAGCTACACAAATTTTTTTCATCTCTTCTTCTCTATTCAGTTATAAAGTCAAAATCTTTAAAAAGATTTAATAATTTTTTAAGACCCAAATTATATAATGCATGAAATGTGTCAGAAATATAAGTAAATGAATAGCTATTCTCCTTATAAGGGTAAAAGTGGTCTTAAACGCATACTCAATGCAACGGGCTACTCGATTTCCGGATTTAAAGCAGCATATAAAAATGAAGCAGCTTTCCGTCAAATTGTTTTGATTAATCTTATTTTAATTCCAGTTAGTTTTTTTCTTGACGTAACCCGCAGTGAACACGTCTTACTCATTATTGTATGTCTATTTGCAATGATCGTTGAATTGTTCAATTCGGCTATTGAAGCAGTCGTTGACCGAGTTTCTCTTGAAAAACATCAGCTTTCTAAAAATGCAAAAGATATGGGAAGTGCAGCTCAATTTGTTGCACTTTCTATCATTGCGATTACATGGTTGTTTATTTTATTAGGATAAAAAAAACCATGCTTATAAGTAAATAAGCATGGCTGTAACAAAGAGGAACTTCTAGCTGCTGTTCCTGTTTTTTAATATAAGTTATTGAACTTAACTATTTCTTAAAATCACTTAAAAATAAAAAATCCCTGCATAAGCAGGGATTTTTTGGTTAAAGCGTTGATGCGTTATTACATCATTCCGCCCATACCACCCATACCGCCCATATCTGGAACAGCTGGTTTATCTTCTGGAATGTCAGTAATCATACATTCTGTAGTTAACATTAAACCAGCTACAGAAGCAGCGTGTTCAAGTGCAGAACGAGTTACTTTAGCAGGGTCAAGAATACCCATTTCTAACATATCGCCATATTCGCCAGTTGCAGCGTTATAACCGAAGTTACCTTCACCCGCTTTAACTGCATTAATCACTACAGATGGCTCATCACCAGCGTTTGAAACGATTTGACGAAGTGGAGCTTCAATCGCGCGGCGTAAAATATTGATACCCGCTGTTTGATCCTCGTTAGCACCTTTTAGGTTGTCTAATACATTTACAGCACGTACTAGCGCAACACCACCACCAGCAACCACACCTTCTTCAACTGCTGCACGAGTTGCATGAAGTGCGTCGTCTACGCGGTCTTTCTTCTCTTTCATTTCAACTTCAGTTGCCGCACCGATTTTAATTACAGCAACACCGCCTGCTAATTTAGCAACACGTTCTTGTAATTTTTCACGGTCGTATTCTGAAGAAGATTCTTCAATTTGAGCACGGATTTGCTGAACACGCTCAGCAATAGCAGCTGCATCACCAGCACCATCAACAATTACAGTGTTTTCTTTTGAAACAGTGATCTTGTGTGCAGTACCTAAATCTTGAAGAGTTGCTTGTTCTAAAGACATACCAACTTCTTCAGAAATAACAGTTGCGCCAGTCAAGATTGCGATGTCTTGAAGCATTGCTTTACGACGGTCACCGAAACCAGGAGCTTTAACAGCACATACTTTGATAATACCGCGCATGTTGTTTACAACAAGTGTAGCAAGCGCTTCGCCTTCAACATCTTCAGCGATGATAAGAAGTGGTTTACCAGTTTTCGCAACTGCTTCTAAAACAGAAATCAATTCACGAATGTTGCCGATTTTCTTGTCAACAAGAAGGATGAACGGGTTTTCAAGCTCAGCCGTTAAAGTATCTTGCTTGTTTGCAAAGTACGGAGAGATATAACCACGATCAAACTGCATACCTTCTACAACGTCTAATGCGTCTTCGAAGCCAGAACCTTCTTCTACAGTGATTACGCCTTCTTTACCTACTTTTTCCATCGCTTGAGCGATAAGTTTACCAACAGTAGTATCAGAGTTAGCAGAGATAGAACCAACTTGTTCGATCGCTTTAAAATCATCAGCAGGTTTTGCATTTGAACGGATATTTTCAACTACAGTTTTTACTGCGATATCGATACCACGTTTTAAATCCATTGGGTTCATACCTGCAGTTACAGATTTGATCCCTTCATTTAAAATTGCTTGAGCAAGTACAGTTGCAGTTGTAGTACCGTCACCAGCGATGTCGTTAGTTTTGCTAGAAACTTCACGAACAAGTTGAGCACCCATGTTTTCAAACTTGTCTTTTAAAGAAATTTCTTTAGCAACAGTTACACCGTCTTTAGTGATGTGCGGAGCACCGAAAGAACGGTCAATCACTACGTTACGACCTTTAGGGCCTAAAGTCACTTTAACCGCATCTGCAAGTACGTTTACGCCTGCAATCATTTTTGAGCGAGCTGAATCACCAAATTTTACGTCTTTAGCTGACATATTAAACTCCGAATCTTTTTAAATACTGAATCTGATAATGAATTGAGTTATGGATTGATTAGCCTTCCAACACAGCTAAAATGTCTGACTCTTTCATGATTAAGAGTTCTTCACCACTTACTTTCACTGTTGTACCTGCATAAGTACCAAACAATACTTTGTCACCAACTTTAACATCCAAAGCACGTACGCCATTCTCAGTGATTTGACCATTACCAACTGCAATTACTTCACCTTGAGATGGTTTTTCAGCAGCAGAACCTGGAAGTAAAATACCACCAGCAGTTTTGGTTTCTTCTTCTACGCGACGAATTACAACGCGATCATGTAATGGACGAATGTTGCTCATAATTAACTCCATCAGACTAAGTCTTTTTGATTAATCGTTATTGCTTTAATCCAGAGCAATAACAAAATATTTAGATGTCACTTTTGTGGGGATGAAAAAAAAGGCTTCAAGGGGAAAATGAAAAAAAACTTATCTTTTTCGAATATTTTTTAAACAATCAAATAATTAAACTCATCTAAACCAAATCAATCAGAAGTGAATACAGCCAGCTGTGCATTAAACCAATAATGATTAATTCTTCCTTCATTTGAAATGACATTAAAACTATTTGGAACATGATAATGCAAACGGCTAGATGTCGCTGTTCCTGCATGAATATCATAAATAGGATGATCTATTTCTAATTGATAAATTTGCGTTAAATCATATACGGCTGTTTTATGAAGATGCCCATGTAACATACCAAATAGCCCTGTCTTACTCCATTTTTCGAGAGCCATTTTCCCTAATACGGGACAATCTTTAATACCATGCTCATCATCAGGCGGGGTATAAAAAGGCTGATGAAAAACCACTAATTTGATTTTATTCTCTGGTCCTTGCTGTAATCGCTCATATGTAGTTTGAATTTGCTCAATCGAAATATGTCCACGAGTATGGTAACGGCGGCGTATACTGTTTACGCCAACAATATAGAAATGTTCAGTTTCTAAAGTTGGCTCAAGCTGGCCAAAAAAATATTGATAGCGAGTAAATGGTGAGAAAAAACGGTTCCAGACATGATACAACGGAATATCGTGATTACCAGGCACAACAAGATAAGGAATATTAAGACTATCTAAAAACTGACGACAATTATAAAACTGTTGATATCTGGCTCGCTGAGTAATATCTCCACTCACTATAATAACTTCAGGTTTATGTTCGGTACAAAAAAGCCGAATTGCATCTAAACAGGCCTCAATTTCTGTTCCAAAATGCAAATCAGACAGATGTAATAACATTAGGCACCATAATATTTAAAGCATTCTTTTCTACAGTGAAATTTAATGGTGTTTTCATCTCTAATATTTCACCATCTAAAGCTACAGTAAGTTTTGATTTTTTTGAACATTCAACAATGACATGATCAGCACAAAAACTATAAACATCTTTTGTCTCTTCAACCTTTCCCTGAATCCATTGCCAAAGCATATGTAATAAACTAAGCCTATCACTTTTTGTAATAACTACTCCAGCGACTCTCCCCTGTGCAGCACAATCAGCAATTCTTAATTTCATATCACATAGTTGAAGTTGATTATTACCAAAGAAAATTAGAGGGGTTTTGACTGGATATTTTTTTCCATCAACTGTGACGGAAAGTTTCATAGATTTATTTTCTCTTAATAAAACATCTAAAGCTGAGGTATACGCATGTAAAGGCAAACGTCCTAAGTATTTATTGTAGAGCTCACGTTTTTTTATAAACAATGGATAAAGGCCTAGGCTCGCATTATTCAAATAAACATGGTCATTAATAGTCGCAATATGTACAGAACGGGGTGTACCTGTAGCAATAACTTCAGCCGCCTCTAACAAATCTAAAGGAATATCTAAAACTTTAGCGACGTAGTTAAAAGTCCCCAAAGGCAAAATTCCCATAGGAATATTGGTATGTCGAAGTTTTGATGCTACTGCATTTAACGTCCCGTCCCCACCTGCTGCTACCACAACGCCTAAATTCGCGTTTTGACTATGCCGATGAATCACTTTATCCATTAAATCATCAAATGAAATATCTTCCGCTAATTCAAAAACTTGTATTTCAAAACCAAATTCGGTGAGTACAGTCATTAATTGTTCATACATATCTTCATGTTTTGAAGCATGAAAACCCGACTTCTGGTTATAGATGATAGAGAGAGGTTTTAAAGTCCGCATTTTTATTATCTTAAAGAGGATTCACCTTGTATTTTGTATAGAAAATCGCCTAATAAAAGTCTCTTTATGTAAATTTCGAATGATGATCATTTGTTTAATCAATAATAATTCTCAAGAAAAATTTAAACATCAAGTTATTGATTTTAAAAAAAATAAATAATATAAATAACACACATACAACATAAAAATGTAAAGAATAAAATACGTCAAAAAACAATAAGCATATGATTTAAATTAAAAAAAATAAAAAATCAAAATATTTATTTCTTATTCTTTAGTCTTATTTTTTTTATGATTTTGTGCTTTAATACAGCCACTTTTTTATTTGATCTTTCATTGTACCTCAATGAATGACTTGTACGTTGTACATATTTTGAATAGGCCTCACCATGACCACAGTGAACGCACCAGAATTCGTTCGTCATCCTAAGCTTATCGCATGGGTTGAAGAAATTGCAAACTTAACCAAACCAGCAAAAATCGAATGGTGTGACGGAAGCGAAGAAGAGTATCAACGTCTAATCGACTTGATGATCGCTAACGGCACCATGCAGAAGTTAAACCAAGAAAAACATCCTGGTTCTTATCTTGCAAATTCTGACCCATCTGACGTTGCGCGTGTTGAAGATCGTACTTACATCTGCTCTCAAAAGAAAGAAGATGCTGGCGCGACAAACAACTGGGAAGAACCAGCTGTTATGCGTGAAAAGTTAAATGGTTTGTTTGAAGGATCAATGGAAGGTCGTACAATGTACGTTGTGCCTTTCTCTATGGGTCCACTTGGAAGCCATATTGCTCATATCGGTATCGAGTTAACTGACTCTCCTTACGTTGCTGTTAGCATGCGTAAAATGGCACGTATGGGTAAAGCAGTTTATGACGTATTAGGTACAGACGGCGAATTTATTCCTTGTATTCATACCGTAGGTGCTCCACTTGCTGAAGGGCAAAAAGACGTTGCATGGCCTTGTAACCCTGAAAAATACATCGTTCATTACCCAGAAACTCGTGAAATCTGGTCTTACGGTTCTGGTTATGGCGGTAACGCATTACTTGGTAAAAAATGTTTAGCACTTCGTATCGCTTCTGTTATGGGTCGCGAACAAGGTTGGTTAGCTGAACATATGCTTATTCTTGGTGTGACTAACCCACAAGGTGAAAAACACTATATCGCTGCAGCATTCCCATCTGCATGTGGTAAAACAAATTTCGCAATGTTAATTCCACCAGCAGGCTATGAAGGCTGGAAAATTGAGACTGTAGGTGACGATATTGCTTGGATCAAACCAGGTGAAGACGGTCGTCTATACGCAATCAATCCAGAAGCTGGTTTCTTTGGTGTTGCTCCTGGTACAAATACCAAGACTAACCCTAACTGTATGGCAACTCTTCACAAAGATGTTATCTATACAAACGTTGCGGTAACTAATGACGGTCAAGTATGGTGGGAAGGTCTTTCTAAAGAAATTCCAACTAACTTAACTAACTGGAAAGGTCAACCTCACGTAAATGGTGAAAAGGCCGCTCATCCAAATGCGCGCTTCACTGTTGCTGCTGGTCAATGCCCTTCTATCGATGCTGACTGGGAAAATCCAGCAGGTGTTCCGATTTCTGCATTTATCTTCGGTGGTCGCCGTGCAGATACGGTTCCTTTAGTTTCTGAAGCTTTCGATTGGGTTGATGGCGTTTATAAAGCTGCAACTATGGGTTCTGAAACTACCGCAGCTGCTGTTGGTCAACAAGGTATCGTTCGTCGTGACCCATTCGCGATGCTTCCGTTTGCTGGCTACAACATGGCTGACTACTTCGATCACTGGTTAAGCCTTGGTCAAGAAGTAAGTACAAAAGCTGAAGCTGCTGGTAATAAATTACCAAAAATCTTCAATGTAAACTGGTTCCGTCGTGATGCTGAAGGCAACTTCGTATGGCCTGGTTTCGGTCAAAACATGCGTGTTCTTGAGTGGATCATTGACCGTTGTGAAGGTCGTGCAAACGCTATTGAAACACCAATTGGCCTTGTTCCAACTTACGATGACTTGAATTGGGAAGGTACTGAATTCTCTAAAGAAGAATTTGACCTTATCACAGCTCAAGATAAAGATCAGTGGGTTACTGAAATTGAAAGCCACACTGAGTTATTCAATAAACTTGGTGAGCGCTTACCAAAAGCATTAAAAGAACGTCAAGCAGCTTTACTTGAAGCTGTAAAAACTGGCTTCTAATTGCTAAATATAAAAAAGGTCGCCTTGTGCGGCCTTTTTTATTATGCGGCATCATCTTTTTGTCGACGTCCAGCCAAATAACTTTCCAAATTTTTTACTTGTTTTTCATCAAATGCCAAACCCAACTTAGTTCTACGCCACAATATATCTTCTGCCGTATTTGCCCATTCATATTCACATAAATACTGAACTTCAGATTCAAATAAACCATGACCAAAATCTTGCCCTAACTGCTCAAGAGCTTTTCGCTCATGCAAAATATCCCAAACCCTAGAACCATAGGCATTTGCCCAACGAGTAGCAAGCTGCTCGGTTACCCCTTCAACTTGGTTTTGAATCTTTATAACTAAATCTTCAAGTGTGGTCCAATTCTCCGCCCCAGGTAATACTTCATTTGCAGTCCACTCCTCTGCCATATTACTAAAAAACGGGGATAGATCTTCTAAAGCAGCCTCTGCCAGTTTCCGATAAGTCGTGATCTTGCCACCAAATACAGATAACAAAGGTGCTTTTTTATGTTCAGCCTGTAGTGCCAGAGTATAGTCACGTGTAATTGCAGACGGATTATCTGACTCATCATCACATAAAGCTCGGACTCCAGAAAACTGACTGACGATATCTGTACGGGTCAGCTGCTTTTTAAAATGTGAATTTGTGACTGTCAAAAGATAATCTATTTCTACATCGGTAATCTCTACCTTTTGTGGATCACCTATATATTCTTGATCTGTCGTACCTATTAATGTGTATTGTACTAAATAAGGAATGGCAAACACGATGCGTCTGTCTTCATTTTGCATGATAAAAGCTTTATGACAATCATAGAGTTTAGGCACAACAATATGGCTTCCTTGTATAAGCCGAATTTGATATGGCGATTTTAATTGTAAGTTTTCACTAATAATTTCTTCGACCCAAGGACCTGCTGCATTCACTAAGGCTTTTGCTCGTATTTGATAAGACTCAGCCCCGCTTTGTATTTCCAAATGCCACAGTTCTTGTTGTCTATAAGCCTTAACACATCTTGTCCGTGTTACAACTTTGGCACCCTTCTCTTTAGCTTGTAGCGCATTCAACACAACAAGACGTGCATCATCTACAGTACAGTCCGAATATTCAAAGCCACGCGTTATAGCCGGTTTTAGGGGACTATCTTCTTTGAAATAAATAAGATTTGACCCCCATAATTTTTCTCGTTTTCCTAAATGATCATAAAAAAATAGGCCTGCCCGAATTAACCACGCAGGACGCAAATGTGGTCGATGAGGCATAATAAAACGCATTGGTTTAATAATATGCGGAGCTTTAACCAACAAGACTTCACGCTCTGCCAACGCTTCTCTAACCAATCGAAATTCTTTATGTTCTAAATAGCGTAAACCGCCGTGAATTAATTTACTGCTCGCAGATGAGGTATGACTAGCTAAATCATCTTTTTCACATAAAAATACTGATAAGCCACGGCCTGCCGCATCATTAGCAATACCGACGCCATTAATACCGCCACCAATCACGGCAATGTCATATATTTTTGAATAATCATTAGGCTGTACTATCATTTCTCATTTTCTTTTTATTGTTGATCTTATAAAAATTAAAACATCAAATTGATAAAACAACAATCAAAAAAGTAGAATAATCAATTTTAAATAACCAAGTATTTACCGTTAATTGATTACCCTACTATTGAATTTAACCAGTTAAAGAACAGATCAATCCTCAGCCCAACTTTGACTACGCTTCACTGCCTTCAACCAACCTTTATAAATGACTTCAGATTGCTCAGAAGACATTTTGGGTTCAAATACTTTTTCTATCGTAGACTTATTTCTTAACTCATGAAGATCCTGCCAGAAACCCGTTGCCAATCCTGCAAGAAAAGCTGCACCCAAAGCAGTAGTTTCTTTCATTATTGGGCGTTCTACTGGGGTCGCTAAAATATCGGCTTGAAATTGCATCAAGAAATTATTTTCCGTTACCCCGCCATCGACTCTAAGTGTGCGAAGCTCTTCTTCTGCGTCTTGCTGCATGGCATCAAGTACGTCTCTTGTCTGGTAGGCAATTGATTCTAAAGTCGCACGAATAATATGTTCTATACTGGCTCCACGAGTAAGCCCAAAGATTGCCCCACGTGCTGTCGGATCCCAATAGGGAGCGCCTAGACCTGTAAAAGCAGGTACAACATATACACCATTGCTGTCTTTTACACGTGTTGCATAAAGCTCAGAGTCTTTAGCGTTCTTAATCACTTTTAACTCATCACGTAACCACTGTACGCAAGAGCCACCATTAAACACGGCGCCCTCTAAAGCATAGTTCACTTCACCATTTGCGCCACATGCAATCGTCGTCAGCAAGCCATGCTCTGAAAGAACAATCTTTTTACCCGTGTTCATGAGTAGAAAACAGCCTGTGCCATAAGTGTTTTTTGCTTGCCCGGGTTCTACACACATTTGCCCGAAAAGTGCAGCTTGTTGATCACCTGCAATTCCTGCAATTGGAATCCCTACTTCTTGCCCACTGATGGTATGTGTGTATCCATAAACCTCAGATGAACTACGAACTTCAGGTAACATTGCTCTAGGAATATCTAAGGCTTGTAAAAGTTTTTCATCCCATTCGAGCTTTTCAATATCAAAAAGCATGGTTCGCGAAGCATTGGTAAAATCAGTGACATGGGCTGCGCCATTGGTTAATTTCCAGATTAACCATGTGTCCACCGTACCGAACAATAACTCTCCTCGCTCAGCGCGCTCACGGCTTCCTTCTACATGGTCCAAAATCCATTTTATTTTGGTAGCAGAAAAATAAGGATCAATAACTAAGCCAGTTGTTTTACGAATATATTCTTGCCAACCCGCTTTATGCAATTGATTACATATTTCAGTTGTCTGCCTGCTTTGCCAAACAATCGCGTTGTAAATCGGCTTGCCTGTTTTCTTATCCCATACAATTGTGGTTTCCCGCTGGTTTGTAATCCCAATTGCTGCAACTTGTTCACTCTTGATGCCAGCTTGAGCTAAAGCTTCTACCCAAACAGCACTTTGTGTGGCCCAAATTTCCATAGGATCATGCTCAACCCAACCTGGCTGCGGATAAATCTGAGTAAATTCTTTTTGAGCAATACTTACAACGTTAGCATCATGATCTAAAACAATTGCTCTTGAGCTTGTTGTTCCCTGATCAAAAGCAACAATATATTTTTTCGGGCAATTTGACATCTGAATGTCCCTTTCATTATCCACACACATCTAGTCCACAATGCCAAGACATCATGCCTAACTGTATTTATTTAAAATTTTCTTTGGAATATATCATTATTTTTAAGAGATATAGGTTTTCTTGGCTTAAACATTACGCATTCTTTATCACTTTTTACTACTTGGAAAAAATAGTATGTCAAAGATTGGAGCAAGACTATAAAAATGAGCTGATCGGCTAATTTGAAATCACATGAATATTCAACGTATTCCTTTGCTTAAATAATAAACATTGTTTTACAGACATAAAAAAAATAAAGTGAAATACTCCTCTGGATAATATGTAAAAACGGAATAAAACTTCTCTTTTTTAGCATTCAACCCAAGCGAAACATGGAGCGACTCATGGTTGATCAACCTTCTACCGCAACAACTCCGCATTCTAATTTAGATACAAAAACCCGGCTAAAATCAATTTTGGGCGGTTCCGCGGGTAACCTTGTCGAATGGTACGACTGGTACGTATATGCCGCATTTACGCTCTATTTTGCTCATGCATTTTTCCCAAAAGGAAGTCAAACAGCTCAACTTCTTCAAGCAGCTGCAATTTTTGCTGTAGGTTTTTTAATGCGCCCAATCGGTGCATGGATTATGGGAATCTATTCAGACCGCAAAGGACGTAAAGCAGGTCTCACACTTTCCGTTACTTTGATGTGTGTAGGCTCACTTCTTATTGCTGTGACGCCAAGTTATGAAAGTATTGGTGTATTTGCACCTCTTTTATTAGTTGTCGCTCGTTTAATTCAAGGCTTGAGTGTAGGCGGTGAATATGGTGCCAGCGCCACCTATTTAAGTGAAATGGCTGAAAAAAATCGACGTGGTTTTTTCTCAAGCTTTCAATATGTAACTTTAATTGCAGGACAACTGACAGCCCTATGTGTTCTTTTAATATTACAAATGGTATTAACCGAACAACAGTTGCATGATTGGGGATGGCGCATTCCATTCTTTATTGGCGCTTTACTTGCCATTGTTGTGTTCCGTATTCGTCGTGGCTTATTAGAAACACAATCTTTTAAAAATGCTCAAGCTGAAAAAGACCAACCACAATCAGGCATGTTTGCTTTATTCAAACACTACCCTAAAGAAGCTTTTACAGTATTATTTTTAACAGCTGGCGGAACTTTAGCTTTTTACACCTATACTACTTACCTACAAAAATATTTAGTGAATACCTCCGGATTTACAAAACCCGAAGCCACTCAAATTACCACGTTAGCGCTATTTATTTTCATGTGCTTACAACCTGTAGCAGGTGCTTTGTCAGACCGAATCGGACGTAAACCCCTTATGATTGCCTTTGGTGTAACTGGGGTTTTATTTACTTATATTTTATTTAATACCCTTGCAACCACACATAACTATTGGACTGCGTTCTGGTTGTGCTTGGCAGGTCTAGTGATGGTAACGGGTTATACATCAATTAATGCTGTGGTTAAAGCAGAGCTCTTTCCTGCACATATTCGGGCTTTAGGGGTAGCTTTACCCTACGCGATTGCCAATACATTATTTGGCGGTACAGCAGAGTTCTTTGCTTTAAGTTTTAAAGAAGCTGGACATGAATCTTGGTACTTTATTTATGTGAGTATTATGATCTTCATTTCACTTATTATTTATATTTTTATGAAAGATACTAAGCATCATTCAAAAATTAAAGAACATTAATATTTTAACAAAAGAGCTAATATCGCCAGCCGATGTTAGCTTAAATCATGCGATTAAGCCCCAACAATCACTGTGTTTTATGAGATACTAGAGATAAGAATATAAGGATGATACTGATGAATAGAAGTATTTTATGTTTGGCATTAAGCAGTATGTTTGTTTTAACCGCTTGTCAGACCACCCCTCGACAATACAATGGTTCAACTGGCTATCAGATTGAAAACCAAACAAAAACTTCGGCAACTTTAGCTTACACATTAGCTAGCCGCACTAATCAGCAGTTAGATGAACGTAAATTGCAACGTGCTTGTCAAAATGTATTAGGCGCTCAAAAAGTTTATAAATTATCAGTTCTAAGCATTAATGAGATTTCAAACCCAGCTCAACAAGAACATTATGGTGTTCAATTGGGTGAAACTCGTGCCTCATTTGGTTTATCGAATACGCCAAGCTTAAACAATGGTGAAGATTATGCGACTCGCCAAGCACTTGAAGCACGTCCAAGTACGTTAAAAGTAGTTCGTTATACTTGCTCATAATATAAATAAGACGCTGTTCTTTTACAGCGTCTTATAAAAACTTACATTTCTAAATTCTTTAGCCTCATCAAGATCTGGCCATGTTGATGCACTTCTTTCATCAATTTTCTGATATTTTGGATGACTAAAGTTTTTAACACGGCTATCTGCGACCCAAACCTCTGGCGCAAATTTCAAAAATTCATCTAAAAAGAAACGGTTGCACTGGTCATACAACACATCAGCAGCCAATAAAACATCAACTTGCTCTGCTTTATATAAATCGTCCAGATATTCCAGTTCAACATCATTCAACAAAGCATTTTCACGGCAGGCAGCAAGACTAACTTGATCAATATCACAACAAATTACTCTTTTAGCACCAGCCATTTTAGCTGCAATTGCGACTACGCCCGAACCGGCTCCGAAATCCAAAACAACTTTATCTTTAACATGATGTGGCTCTGCAAGTAACCACTGCGCCATTGCTAAACCAGATGCCCAGCAAAAAATCCAATATGGCGTGTCATTCCAGATTCGGCGAATAACCTCATCATCTAAGCGATCGGTTGGGAAAACGGGTGGAATCAACCACAAGGAAATAGGTGTTTCTGGTAACTGCTGTACCATCAACTCACAATGAGGAATGACTTCATGCAAGGCTTGAAGTAAATGTTCAGGGGCTTTGGTAAATTGAAAGGTGCAGCTCATAAATAAGCTCAACAATTTATAATTACTATTTGATACGCGTTAACGTCATCCGCAATTGTTCGAGGCAGCACTACATTAGACTAAAATGTTTCTGCGACCCATCTATAGCTATCCAGTAGCTGACGAGTTTTGCGGATGACAAATGGTTTTGGTTACTTTTCCCGAAAGAAAAGTAACATACGAGCTCCTAACATTTGCGTTAAATGGTAGGACGCCGTCGTGAATAAATTAAATTAACCTAAAGCTTTTTCAGCAGCTTCTACAGTTTGACGAATCAAAGTTGTAATTGTCATTGGACCAACACCACCTGGTACTGGTGTATAAGCAGAAGCAATTTCTTCGATACCTTGAAGCTGGATATCGCCTACACCACCGCCATCACGAGGATGGAAACCAGCATCGACAACCACTGCACCTTGTTTAATCCAGTCTTTTTGGATAAGTTCAGCCTTACCCACAGCACCAACAATAATATCAGCCTGTTTAACAAGTTCAGCTAAATTTTGAGTACGTGAATGACAAATCGTTACTGTTGCATTCGCTTGCAAAAGCATCATTGCCATTGGTTTACCTAAAATTGCTGAGCGACCAACCACAACTGCATGTTTGCCCGCAATTTCAATGTTGTTTTCTTTTAGAATGGTCATGATGCCAGCTGGAGTTGCTGAACCATATGCAGCTTCACCCATTGCCATACGACCAAAACCAAGACAAGTTACGCCATCTACATCTTTAGCTAATGAAATCGCATCGAAACATGCGCGCTCATCAATTTGTGCAGGAACTGGATGTTGTAGAAGAATACCGTGAACATCTGGATTAGCATTAAGCTTTTCGATTTCAGCTAATAATTGTTCTGTTGTAGTTTCTTGTGATAACTCAATTTTTAAAGAATCCATGCCTACTCGACGGCAAGCATTTCCTTTCATGCGTACATAAGTTGCAGATGCGCCATCATCCCCAACCAAAATAGTCGCTAAAATTGGGGTACGACCTGTTTTAGCTTTTAAAGCTTCAACACGTACTGACAAATTTTCTTCAATTTGCTTTGCTAATGCACGACCGTCTAAAACCAATGCCACAGCACATCTCCAAGGTAGACATGAATTTAATGTGCCAATAATACATGATTATTTGGACAAATTTATTCTAGATGTTGCTTTTATGTTCATCTTATCTCAAAACAGTATTGTTTTTTTTCTAAAGGTTGCTAATATGTGCATCACCAAATGTAGGCGGGGTGGCAGAGTGGTCATGCAGCGGACTGCAACTCCGTGGACGCCGGTTCGATTCCGACCTCCGCCTCCAAATTTGGTAAAGCCCGGGTGGTGAAATAGGTAGACACAGGGGATTTAAAATCCCCCGCCCACAAAGCGTGCCGGTTCGAGTCCGGCCCCGGGCACCACTTTCTAGTATAGAAATTGGTGCAATAAAAAATCCAGCGTAAGCTGGTTTTTTTATGCCTAAAAAAAGGATACTTATTAGTACCCCTTTCCCAGCCATATATTTAAGCAGTTTTTTGCTTATCTTGTTCAGGCGTTAAATTCGCATCTAACATTAATTGATAGTGTCGACTTGAATCTACTTTATATTCTGCATTTTTAATTGAATCTACAAAAATCCAATCCGATTGCACTTGCGTATCATCGAGCGTAACCACCAAATAACCACGTTGATTTAAATTACAATACGTCAATTCATCGATAAGCGTAGTAAAGGCAAATTCAAACTTTTGTAACTGATCCAAAGGAATACTTAAATACTTTTCAAGACCCGGTGAAGAAACCGAGCTTGTCGCCAGTTCAACACCGACATACTTCCCTTTTTGGCTATACAAGTAAGATGCCCATGCATTATGAGTATCGCCGGCCAAAACAATAATTTTCTTATTAAACTCTGCCAATTTATCATACACAAACTCTCGCTCAGCATAGTACCCATCCCAAGCATCGAGATTATATGGAACTAAAGTTGTGACTCGCGCTTTTTCTTGAATAGTTAAAGTTGGATCACCCTGCTCTAATCGCAATTTCAATGTGACTAATTCTGTAATTTGCGCATTCATTTTAGCTAACGCATCTGGCGAAGTTCCACCTGAAGTAATTTGCCCCAGAGAGACCAACAACTCAGCAGGAACCCACATTTTACTCATTAAGACTTGCTGACCAACCACATTCCAGGTTGCTGTAGATTGCTTTAATTTATCAATCAACCAATCTCTTTGCGTATACCCCATTAAAGTACGCTTTGAATCTGTTAAATCAACCTGAAATTTTTGTGCATCTAAACCAGAAGCTGTCATGTAATCTTTGTATTCAAGCTGTTTATCTCGCGCAATAATGCGTGTATCTAACATCGTTAGCTCAACCAGTGATCCAAAATTAAACTGACGATAAATATTGAGATGATCTGTATTAGAAACAGGGCGAATTGGCATCCATTCGAAATAAGCCTGTAGAGCAGCTAACTTACGATCAGAAAAAAGCCCTTCATTATCTTGATGGTTTTCCGCACCATCGCGCCAAGTATCATTTGCTAACTCGTGATCATCCCAAATCACAATAAAAGGATGATGCTGATGAGCTGCCTGTAAGTCTTTATCTTGACGATACAGCGCATAACGCTTGCGGTAATCATCTAATTTAATAATTTCTTTATTATTATCTGATGGCAAAGTACGGCCCAGTTTTGCAGCATCTTCCGTTGCATAGCCATCAGCCCCATATTCATAAATGTAATCTCCTAAATGAATAACTACATCCACATTCTGTTTTGCTATTTCACGATAAACGTAAAAGTAACCCGCAGGATAGTTAGAACAAGAACATACTGCAAAGCTGACCTTATTGGTACTTACAGGCAAAGTTTTAGTTTGACCAACAGGTGAAGTTTTATTACCAAAATGGAAACGGTAATAATAAATGGTATCCGCCTGTAGTCCTGTTGCATCTACTTTCACGGTAAAATCATCTGTCTTAGTCGTTTGAACCACACCAGTCTTTAAATTCAGCTTAAACTGGTCATCGGTAGCAATTTCCCAAGTGACCTTAAGGCGCGCACTAAGATCTACCGGTGTTAAACGCGTCCATAAAATTACTTTATCCTGCAATGGGTCGCCACTTGCAACGCCATGCAAAAAATCTGCTTGTGCCTCCGAACTTTCTTCATCGGAACCATCATTACAACCCGTAAAAGCTACCGGCAAAGATAGCGCCCCAAAACCGAACAGACTTTTTTGAATTAATTCTCGGCGTGAAATTTTCTCTGACATAAAATTACCTAAGTTTTAAGCAATGAGTGTCTTAAACTTAAGTAGATAAGATGAACAAGTGATCTCAGTTTAATGAATAAATCATGACATAAATTGGTTAAATTATATAAATACCAACAAGAACTGATTGAAAATAAAGCAAACTATCTGATTTTCTCTTGCCAATCGCGAACTTGTCCTCTATTATTGCGCACATGCCCGGGTGGTGAAATAGGTAGACACAGGGGATTTAAAATCCCCCGCCCACAAAGCGTGCCGGTTCGAGTCCGGCCCCGGGCACCATTTTCAAATATTGAATTTGGTGCTACAAAGAATCCAGCGTAAGCTGGTTTTTTTATGTCTAATGAAAATGAATTTTATGATAAGAATATTATTACTTCTGTGTACCACCCTTTCTATAACAAACGTTTATGCTACAGATCTTTTCTCAGGCACCATTTCTTTTAAAGATAACCATTGGTATTTTTCACGTTGCTCTATTACCCAAGACGATTATTTAATTAAAGCACCTGAACAGATTCTAGATAAATTTAAAGAATTGGAACAAAAACGAGAAAATTATTGGGTCAGTTTATTAGCAGATGCAAATTATCAAGAGAATGGTGTTTTAGTTTTAAAAATTAAAAAAATAGATGAAATTCATTTAAAAGCATCTTGTCATTTATTAGATGCTTTTGAAGGTATTGAGAATCGAGAGTAATCACCACTCTCGATTCATCACCAGCTCTTCCATTTCAAGGTCTAAATATCCTGCATCCTGTGCCACCATCATCATTGCTTCAGCAATATAGTCAGCAGCACTATCATCCAAGGAAGAATCTAGATCTTCGAACTGAGGTTTCATTTCATTGATTTCAATTACAGTTTGATGAGCATATCGATAAATATCCTGATCAGCTAAAGCAGGCTTCTGAACTTTTTTGGCAAATTGTTCAATTAACTGCTTGAGTTCAGCGACTAAAATATCTGGATAATACTCATCATCAAACATTGGGAGAAGTAAGTCTTCGAACATACAAAAGTTTACACAGCAGCAGAAACCTGCCGCTTATAACATATTTTCAAAATAATAACGACAATTTTCCCTGACTCAATCATCTACCCCATGAAATTAATCAATCATGGCCTGATTATAAAAGTCTATTTTTTAAGCTTGTGTCATCGCTTTCCAAACAAGAATTGCATCATGCATGGCTTTTACATCATGTGCACGAACAATTGATGCTCCTTGCTGAATACTAAGCAAATGCCCCGTAACGCTTCCTACTGCACGCTCATCTGCAGCTACGCCGTGTAAAGCTTCACCAATAAAACGTTTACGGGAAAGACCTGATAAAATTGGATAACCCATTTCACTAAGCTTCCAGAATTCATTTAACAGTCTTAAATTTTGCTGCGCATTTTTTGCAAAACCAAACCCAGGATCAATAATAATATTCTGTTTTTTTACACCCGCAGTTAAAGCCTCTTCAACACGCTGCTGAAGCTCTTGCATCACGTCCAGTGTCACATTCGCATATTGATCTAGCTGATTCATTGTGGTTGGCTCACCACGCATATGCATGATCACCACAGGGATATCCAACTCTACTGCCGTTTTTAAAGCATTTGGTCGAGTAAGAGCACGTACATCATTCCAAATATGAGCACCCGCTTCTTTTGCTGCACGGATAACATCTGGCTGACTCGTATCAATTGATAAAATCACATCATGTTTAGCTAAAGCTGCAACTACAGGCACAACCCTTCTAATTTCTTCTTCTACACTTACCTCAGATGCCCCTGGACGGGTAGATTCCCCACCAATATCAATAATGGTAGCACCCTGCTCTATCATGACTAGCGCATGTGCAATAGCTTGGTGCACTTGATTATGTTTTCCACCATCACTAAAAGAATCTGGGGTGACATTTAAAATACCCATAACATGAGGCTGTGATAAATCCAACTGAAGCTGCCCACATTGTAAAATTTGCTGAGGTAAAGGCATTAACTGCATGACAAGCTCCAATTTAATATTCGGCAACATTTTAACAAGACTCTGATCAATATACTGCTGATTTCTTTTCGGCTTTGTCTGAACATACATGCATAAAAAAAGAGCCACATGACTGTGGCTCTTTTGCTTAACTAATTTTTAGTTCATTGCTGGTAATGGTGGTGGTGTAGATGGACCATCTTTTGGTGGTTCAAATGCAGCCACTGGATTTTCAGCAACATAGACTTTAGGTGGTTGTGGCTCACGACCTTCCATAATGTCACGAATTTGATCACGATCAATGGTTTCCCATTCCATCAAAGCTTTTACCATTGCATGGGCAATATCTTTATTACCTTCTAAGATATTACGCGCAACTTTATATTGCTCATCAAGAATACGGCGTACTTCTTCATCAACTAACTGTTGAGTTGCTTCAGAAATCGTACGACTTCCTACATTTCCAAAGAACCCATTCTGGTTTTCATCTTCGTAAACCATTACGCCCATTTTGTCAGACATACCGTACTTAGTAACCATTGCTCGCGCCATTTTAGTAGCTCGCTCAAAGTCATTTGAAGCACCAGTAGATTGCTGTTGGATAAACACTTCCTCAGCAATACGACCACCAAACAAAATCGCAATCTCATTTAGCATCTTGTCTTTATAATGGCTAATCTGGTCTTGTTCAGGTAACTGCCAAGTTACACCCAAAGCCCAACCACGTGGCATGATCGTTACTTTATGAACTGGATCTGTACCAGGCAAAATCTCTGCAACAATTGCATGACCAGCTTCATGATAAGCAGTTGCACGACGCTCTTCTTCACGTAGAACCATCGACTTACGCTCTGGACCCATGTAGATTTTGTCTTTTGCATCTTCAAAGTCATGCATGTCGACCGTATTCTTATTACGGCGTGCAGCAAATAATGCAGCTTCATTAACAAGGTTAGCCAACTGTGCACCAGAGAAACCTGGCGTACCACGTGCTAACACTTTCATGTCTACACCTGTAACTGAAGGTAATTTTTTCAAATGTACATTCAGAATTTGCTCACGACCACGAATATCAGGTAAACCAACCATTACTTGACGGTCAAAACGACCTGGACGTAATAATGCTTTATCAAGCACATCAACACGGTTAGTTGCAGCAATAACGATTACGCCTTCATTACCTTCAAAACCATCCATTTCCACAAGCATCTGGTTTAAGGTTTGTTCACGTTCATCATGACCACCACCTGTACCCGAACCACGGTGACGACCAACTGCATCAATCTCATCAATAAAGATGATACATGGCGCGTGACGCTTCGCTTGCTCAAACATATCACGGACACGGGACGCACCCACACCCACGAACATTTCTACAAAGTCAGAACCTGAAATGCTGAAGAAAGGAACCTTCGCTTCACCAGCAATTGCTTTAGCTAATAATGTTTTACCAGTACCCGGAGGACCAACCATAAGTACGCCACGAGGAATAGTCGCGCCCAAACGTTTGAATTTTGCAGGGTCTTTTAAGAAATCAACAATTTCAACAACTTCTTGTTTTGCTTCATCACAGCCGGCGACGTCAGAAAAATTGACTTTGATCTGGTCTTCAGAAAGCATTTTTGCCTTCGATTTACCAAAACTCATCGGTCCATTCTTTCCGCCTGCACCACCACCCATGTTACGCATAAAGAACATGAATAACAAAATGATTAACAGTACAGGGAAACTAGCAATGAGAAGTTGCATCAAAATGCCTTGACGTTGTGGAGCTGTTCCCTCAACAACAACATTTTGTTTATTTAAGCTTGGCATAAGCTCAGTGTCTTCAACTTGCGGACGAACAGTTTCAAACTGTGATCCGTTAGTTTTTTCACCATTAATATTTAAACCGTCAATTGTGACTTGCTTAATTTGGCCACTATTCACCGCTGCAACGAAATCTGAATATTTCATCGCAGTAGGCTTGTTGCGGTCACTGATATTACTGAAAATTAAAATCAGAACACCAAGTATTATTAGCCACAATACGGCATTCTTGAAGTAATCGCTCAAAGCTTTATTCCCATATCGATCTAATTTGATCATGCCCAATCTTGGCCGATCGTCATAAAAGCAGCAACTGTATTGCTTGCGGATAACCTAAAAGTACAAAATGCACAATTTTTAGGAGCTTGGCAAGTAAACTTTATTGCAATGCTTTCTTACGCCCTTGTCCAACCAAAAAAACTTCTTTAGATCGTGCACGAGAAGCTGCTGGTTTTACTGTTTTTAACACATCAAAACTATCAACTACTTGTTTACGAAACTCATCAAATCCTGCACCTTGGAACACTTTAACCACAAGTTGTCCATTAGGACCAAGAACCTTTTGAGCAAAATCTAAAGCCAGTTCACACAAGTAAATCTGTCTAGGTTGATCAACAGCCCTATTACCAGATGTATTGGGGGCCATATCAGAAATTACAATGTCTACTTGTCGCCCATTTAAAATATTTAACAATTTTTCAAATACATCTTCTTCTCTAAAGTCGCCTTGTAAGAAAGTGACATCAGGCAAAGCATCCATAGGCAAAATATCGGAAGCAATCACTAAACCTTTGCTACCAACAAGTTTCCCAGCGATTTGAGACCAACTACCAGGAGCCGCGCCTAAATCTACTACCGTCATGCCTGGCTTGATCAGCTTATATTTTTCTTGAATTTCAAGAAGTTTATAGGCCGCTCGAGCACGATACCCTTCCTTTTGAGCTTTTTTAACAAAAGGATCGTCTAGATGTTCTCTCATCCACGCACGACTACTTTTCGACAATTTCTGGTTTGTAATGCGTGTTGCCATAACTCACTAAATATCAAAAAAACTTCTGATCGTTCATTGTACGTGAAAATTACTCTCATTACAGTACGGATGTAGCGTAATCTCACTAAGTTTTACAGTTTTTTTCCAATAATGTTGATCGATTATTTATACAGTTTTTCGTACATCTGGATTTAAGTTTTTTGCTATACTAAGCCGTTTTTAAAATCAGGTATTTTTAATGGCCGCTTTATCTATCCATGAACGTAAACGTTTACGTCAAATTGGTCATGTGCTTAATCCAGTTGTCATGATTGGTGGACAAGGCTTAACAGACGCGGTAATCGAAGAAACGCTTCGTGCTTTAAACGACCATGAACTTATTAAAGTTAAGATTGCTGGTGAAGACCGTGAAGCGCGTACTGCAACAATTGAAGCAATTGTAGAAGCAACTGGGGCAGAAGCTGTGCAAAAAATTGGTAAAATTGTTTTGCTTTACAAAAAAGCTGCTAAACAAAACCAGCACTTGTCTAATCTTGTTCGTCACGCTCACTTAGCAAACTAATTTAATTTGACAAACTATGGCAAGTTACGAACTTTCAGCTTTTGATCGTTTTCATGCTGTTTCCGTTGTTGGCGCAATTGAACAGCAAGCACCCTATACTTTAAATATCGGTTTTTGGATTCGTGATCCAAATCAACTTATTATCTGGCCTCAAGAAGTCGCGGCTCATCCTCGTCAAGATTTTTTGTGGGAAGAAACTTGTTTCGAAATTTTTGTTGGCGTGCATGATGAAGATTATTATCGGGAGATTAATCTTTCCCCTTCTCAAGCATGGCAGTCATATCAGTTTGAAGAATATCGCTATCCAGAAAGTATACCTCCCCTTGCTGCTTATGATATTGAACTGAATCATCTCAAGCGTACTCACTATGGCTTAAATGTTAGTCTCGATTTAGGGCAATTTATGCAACAGCATCGCTTGAAATGGGCAAACCTTTATTTAGGTTTAACTACAGTTTTAAAAACCAAAGAAGGTATGCAGTACTATGCAATGCAGCATAGTGGAAAAAGTGCAGATTTCCATAATAAACGTGACTGGTTACATCAGTTCTAAAAATAAAAAAGCGAGAAATTAATTCTCGCTTTTTTATAGCTGGACCAAAGCAGAGATCATTAATTGTCTCGTGCTTTATTCCAAGCTTCGACTGCATTATTTTTAGTACGTTTAATACTTTCACTTAGAGAATCTTTGTGTTTCAAAGAAATCTGGCTAATATCACCTTTAAGCTCTTTGCTCACTTTTGTTAAATCTTCAATAAGCGCATTAATTTCTGCTTTCAAAGCATTTTTAAGATCAGATAAACCTTCTTGCGAAGTACTAAACTGAGCCTTAATCACATCAAGACGTTGTAAAATATCTTGTTTAATTTGGACAAATTGATTTTGAATATTTTTATTTAACTCGTGAGTTTCAGCTTCAATTTTCTCTTGAGCCTCGCTTAAAACTTCTTGGACTTGTTCTTGAGTTTCAGCAATTGCCTCTTTTACCTGAGCTTTAGCTTCAGTAGCAACTTCTTTAACTTGCTCAGTTTTTTCAGCAACAGTTTCTTTTACCTGTGCAGTTTTAGCAGTTACTGTTTTTTTAGCCTTAGTTGTAGTTGCAGCTATGGCTTCTTTCACTTCAGCAACCTCAGCTTTTACCGACTCCACTACTGCTTGAGTTTTTTCACTCACATCTTTTGAAACTTCATTATTGCTCATACTATTTCCTCATATTGTTTATTTTTTAACTAGCAATACAATAAATCCAGTTCCAAGAATTCTCCTTGCAAATTGTTAGACAATTTATCAAAAGTATCTAATTCAGATAAGCGGATATTTTTTTGTAAAAAGCAAGCAATGAATTATATTTTTTAGCAGAAAAGAAATAGACTTTAGAGGGTTCCATGCGTATAATGCGCTGTTAAGTTACAAGCGGGCAGACCGATAGGGAGGGCATGTTTTATCCAAACATTGCCGATCTTTTTTGGGTCTACTCGCTTTTTTACAGCCGAAATTCAGGAGCTTTGGTTTGAGCATCCCCGCCATTTTAGCCCTCGCAGATGGAACGATCTTTAAAGGAACGTCAATCGGCGCAACGGGAAATACGACTGGAGAAGTCGTTTTTAACACAGCCATGACAGGCTATCAAGAAATTTTGACTGACCCAAGTTATGCACAACAAATTGTGACATTAACTTACCCACATATTGGTAACACTGGTTGCAACGCGGAAGACGTTGAATCTGGTCGTATCCATAAAGTATGGGCGAATGGTTTAATTATTCGTGACCTTCCTCTACTACACAGTAACTTCCGTGCTGAGCAGTCATTGAGTGAATATCTGCAAGAACACAATGTTGTTGCAATCGCAGATATCGATACGCGTAAATTAACACGTATTTTACGTCAGACGGGTGCACAAAACGGATGCATCCTTGCTGGTGAAAATATTACTGAAGAAGAAGCAATTGCAAAAGCTCGTGCTTTTGGTGGCTTAAACGGCTTAGACCTTGCAAAAGAATGTTGTGATCCAACTGGTTTTGAATGGTCTGAAGGTTCATGGACCTTAGGCCAAGGCTTCTCTCAACCTGAATTAAAATATCATGTAGTTGCATACGATTACGGTGTCAAAACCAACATCTTGCGTATGCTTGCAGACCGCGGTTGCAAACTAACCGTTGTTCCTGCAGAAACTCCGGCTGAAAAAGTATTGGCACTTAATCCGGATGGCGTATTCCTCTCAAATGGTCCTGGCGATCCAGCTGCTTGTGATTACGCAATCGAAGCTGTAAAAACTATTGTTGAAACCACAACATTACCTGTATTTGGTATTTGCTTAGGCCACCAAATCTTGGCACTCGCTTCTGGTGCAAAAACTGTAAAAATGAACCATGGTCACCACGGTGCTAACCACCCTGTACAAAATCTTGAAGATGGTACAGTGATGATTACTTCACAGAACCATGGTTTCGCTGTAGATGCAGAAACTTTACCGGCTAACTTAAAAGCAACACATAAATCATTGTTCGATGGCACCTTACAAGGTATTCACCGCACAGACAAACCAGCTTTCAGCTTCCAAGGTCACCCTGAAGCGAGTCCTGGTCCACATGATTGTGCACCTTTGTTCGATCATTTCATCGAACTTATCGAAGCATCTAAACAGTAATTACGGAGCGAATAATGCCTAAACGTACGGATATTAAAAGCATCTTAATTATTGGTGCTGGCCCGATTGTGATTGGACAGGCATGTGAGTTTGACTACTCAGGTGCTCAAGCATGTAAAGCACTTCGTGAAGAAGGCTATCGTGTTATTTTGGTTAACTCTAACCCAGCTACCATCATGACAGATCCTTCAATGGCTGATGCAACTTATATTGAGCCGATTACTTGGCAAACAGTTGCACAGATTATTGAAAAAGAACGTCCAGATGCAGTATTACCAACTATGGGTGGTCAAACTGCATTGAACTGTGCCCTCGCACTTGATGAGCATGGTGTTCTTGAAAAATATAATGTTGAGTTAATTGGCGCAAGCAAAGAAGCGATTGAGAAAGCCGAAGATCGTAAACTCTTCGATATCGCTATGCGTAAAATTGGATTGGAATGTCCAAAAGCTGCCATTGCTGAAACAATGGAAGAAGCTTTAGCAATCCAGTCACGCTTTGGTTTCCCAGTAATTATCCGTCCATCATTTACAATGGGTGGTTCGGGCGGTGGTATTGCATATAACCGCGAAGAATTCCTTGAAATTTGTGAACGTGGTTTTGACCTCTCTCCTACTCACCAGTTATTGATTGATGAATCTTTAATTGGCTGGAAAGAATACGAAATGGAAGTTGTTCGTGACAAAAACGACAACTGTATTATCGTATGTGCGATCGAAAACTTTGACCCAATGGGCGTTCACACGGGTGACTCAATTACCGTTGCTCCTGCTCAGACATTAACAGACAAAGAATATCAATTGATGCGTAATGCTTCGGTTGCAGTTCTTCGTGAAATTGGTGTTGAAACAGGTGGTTCTAACGTTCAGTTCGGTATTAACCCGAAAGATGGACGTATGGTTGTCATTGAGATGAACCCACGTGTATCTCGTTCATCTGCTCTTGCTTCTAAAGCAACAGGTTTCCCAATCGCAAAAATCGCAGCAAAACTTGCTGTTGGTTATACCCTTGATGAATTGAAAAATGACATCACTGGTGGCGTGACTCCTGCAAGCTTCGAACCATCGATTGACTATGTTGTAACGAAGATTCCTCGTTTTAACTTCGAGAAATTCCCGCAAGCTGAACCAGTTCTTACCACTCAGATGAAATCTGTTGGTGAAGTCATGGCAATTGGCCGTAACTTCCAGGAATCTGTACAAAAAGCATTACGTGGTCTTGAAGTTGGTGTAAGCGGTTTCGATGAAAAAATCGAAGCTGGCGCAACAAATGCAAAAGAAACCATTTTAAAAGAGCTTAAAGTTCCAGGCCCTGAGCGTATTTGGTATGTAGCAGACGCTTTCCGTCATGGTTTCTCTTTAGATGAAGTGTTTGAAGCAACCAAAATTGATCGTTGGTTCCTCATTCAAATTCAAGACATCGTTAAAACTGAAGCTGAAGTAAAAGCTTTAGGTTTTGGTGACTTAAACGCTGACAATATCCGTGCTTTCAAACGCAAAGGTTTATCTGACCTTCGTATTGCGCACCTCATGGGTATTTCACAAAAGCAATTCCGTAAACAACGTTGGAACTTAGGTGTTTATCCTGTTTACAAACGTGTTGATACATGTGCTGCCGAGTTTGAATCTGGTACTGCATACATGTATTCAACTTACGATGAAGAGTGTGAAGCAAATCCATCAAATCGTGACAAGATCATGGTTATTGGTGGTGGTCCAAACCGTATTGGTCAAGGTATCGAATTTGACTACTGCTGTGTACACGCTGCATTAGCTATGCGTGAAGATGGTTATGAAACAATCATGGTTAACTGTAACCCTGAAACTGTTTCTACTGACTACGATACATCAGATCGTTTGTACTTCGAACCTGTAACACTTGAAGATGTACTTGAAATCGTACGTACAGAGAAGCCAAAAGGCGTGATCGTACAGTACGGTGGTCAAACACCTCTTAAATTGGCACGTGCTTTAGAAGAAGCTGGTACACCAATTATTGGTACATCACCAGATGCAATTGACCGTGCAGAAGACCGTGAACGTTTCCAGCAAATGATCCAACGTTTACAGCTTCGTCAACCAAACAACAGCATTGTAAAATCTGCTGAAGAAGGTATCTCTGAAGCTGCGAAAGTAGGTTATCCGTTAGTTGTTCGTCCATCTTATGTATTAGGTGGTCGTGCAATGGAAATCGTATACAACGAAGAAGAACTTAAACGTTACCTTCGTGAAGCAGTTCAGGCATCTAACGAAGCTCCTGTTCTTCTTGACCGTTTCCTTGATGATGCAACTGAAGTTGATGTTGACTGTGTATCTGACGGTAAAGACGTTGTGATCGGCGGCATCATGCAGCACATCGAACAAGCAGGTATTCACTCAGGTGACTCTGCATGTTCAATTCCTCCTTATTCTTTATCTAAAGAAATTCAGGATGAAATGCGTCGTCAAACTGTTGCGATGGCAAAAGAACTTGGTGTGGTTGGTTTGATGAACGTTCAGTTCGCAGTTAAAGGCGATGATGTTTACGTTCTTGAAGTTAACCCACGTGCTTCACGTACAGTTCCATTCGTATCGAAATGTATTGGTGATTCTTTAGCAAAAGTAGCTGCACGTTGTATGGCTGGTCAATCTCTTGAATCTCAAGGGTTTACTAAAGAAATCATTCCAACACACTTTGCTGTTAAAGAAGCTGTTTTCCCATTCGCTAAATTCCAAGGCGTAGACCCAATGCTTGGACCTGAGATGAAATCTACAGGTGAAGTAATGGGTGTTGGTAAAACATTTGGTGAAGCATTCTATAAAGCTGTTTTAGGCTCAAATGATCGCTTACCAGGTTTACCAACTGAAGGCGAAGTAAAACATGCTTTCTTATCTGTACGTGAATCTGACAAGAAATATATTGCAGATATCGCTAAGAAATTAGCTGCATATGGCTTCAAGCTTATTGCAACAGGTGGTACATACCAAGTGCTTAAAGAAGCAGGTTTAGAATGCGAATCTGTGAATAAAGTGACTGAAGGTCGTCCACATATTGTTGACCGCTTGAAAAATGGTGAAATACACCTTATTGTCAATACCACTGAAGGTAAACAAGCTCAATATGATTCTGCAATGATTCGTCGTGCTGCCCTACAAGGCAAAGTGTATTACACAACGACTATCAATGGTGCAGAAGCTGTTTGCCAAGCTTTTGATGTGAAATTGCCAATGGATGTATACCGCTTGCAAGATTTAACTGTAGGTTAATTTGTTACCGATAAGTCCCGTCACCTTATCGGTGGCGGGATTTTTTCATTTTTTTTAACTGTGTTTTCTCAAATTAAGAGGGACCAAAATGCAACGCTATCCAATGACCCCTGAAGGTAAAATTGCCTTAGAGAAAGAATTACAACATTTAAAATCTGTTGAACGTCCACGTATTATTCAAGCTATTGCAGAAGCACGTGAACATGGCGACTTAAAGGAAAATGCTGAATATCATGCTGCACGTGAACAGCAAGGTTTCTGTGAAGGCCGTATTCAGGATATCGAAGGTAAATTAGGCGCTGCTCAAGAAATTGATGTTAAAACACTTGAGCAAAATGGCCGTGTTGTTTTTGGTGTAACAGTAACAATTGAAAATCTTGATACTGAAGAACGTAAAACTTATAAAATTGTTGGCGATGACGAAGCAGATTTTAAAATTAATAAAATCTCGGTGAACTCACCAATCGCACGTGGTCTTTTGAGTAAGAGTGAAGGCGATGAAGTAAAAATCGTGACTCCTCAAGGCGAAGTCGAATATGAAATCGTAAGTGTAGAATATCTCTAAGATAATGCACAAATAGCCCCTCTTTATGAGGGGTTTTTATTCAATACTATTAATATATTTTTGGGAAATCACACATGGATAACTCTTTAATTAACTCTCCAGTTCGTCATTGGTGTGAATTTGAATTTATCCATAAAACTGTTAAAAACCCAAATATCCATATTAAAGGTCATTACTCATATTATTCAGCTTATTGGGATCAAGGTTTTGAACGTTGTGTCGTGCGTTATTTACATGATAAAGCCTCGACACCAGACAAACCAATTGACCAACTTTATATTGGTAATTTTGTTTGTTTTGGCGCTGGATGCGTCATTATGATGGGTGGCAACCAACTTCATAGACCAGATTGGATTTCGACTTTCCCTTTTGATACCCGTAGTTTTTTAGCAGCTGGTGATACTGTAATTGCCGATGGATGCTGGATTGGTAGCCGTGCAATGATTATGCAAGGGGTAAAACTTGGTGAAGGTGCAGTGGTTGCAACTGGAGCTGTGGTAACTAAAGATGTTCCACCCTATGCAATTGTCGGTGGTGTACCTGCTAAAATTATTAAATATCGCTTTCCTCAAGAACAAATCGACAAACTGCTTGCTTTAAAACTTTATGATTTGAATGAGAAGCAATTTTTAAAAATACGTGAGTATCTACAAACTGAAGATATAGATGCTTTATCTACACATATGGAAAATTTGCGGAATCTATAAAAATATATCTACAAAAATTTGTTGTTATAAACTCACAAATGATTACGTGCTTGAATTTAAATCGTCAAAAAATAAGTATAAAGTATTGAATAAATAAGCATCATTACAATAAGGAAAACACTCATGTTATATCAACATATTCTTGTGCCAATTGATGGTTCTGAAACTTCTATAATTGCCATGAAAGAGGCAATCAAACTGGGAAAAGCGTTAAATAGCAAAATTACGGTTGTGCAAGTTATGGCTCTTGATCCGTTTATTGCTGACGCCTATGTAAAAACTGGTCAAACCAATGAGCTGATTGAACGCACACGAACTTATTTACTCGATATTTTAGAGCAAGCAAAACAACAATTTTCTAATGAAGGCATCACTGTTGAAACTAAACTGCTGGAAGGTTTTGTTGTACATGAAGAAATTATTCAGGCCGCTCGAGACTTAAATGCAGATCTGATTGTTATGGGCTCTCATGGCCGCACTGGGGTCCGAAAACTTGTATTAGGAAGTGTGGCACAAAAAGTCTTAGGTGAAAGCCATATTCCTGTTTTAATTGTGCGCTAAAGTGAGATTGCCTGTCTTCGCTAAATTGAGCAAGATAGGCTTTTATTTCTTAAGAGATTGAGCTGAAGCCCCTCTTTTATGCATAACTCATCTGTGCCAGCAAACTTAAAAATAATATTGCTCCACTAAACCGTTTATTACTCTTTTTCATGTGTAATTACGCTCTAATCTGAACATTAAGGCTGCCAAGCAAATTGCTTTAAGTTTACTTTACCGTTTAATAAATAGACTCCTTCAGCTTCTAGCTTTAACTGCTGAACATTTTCACCCTTGTCATTAAATTTACTTAGGCTAATTTTGCCTTGAGAATTAATAACCCGATACCAAGGGACTTGATGATCCGCTTCAAGATGTTTCAAAACATAGCCAACTAATCTCGCATGTTTAGGTAACCCTGCCATACGAGCCACTTGCCCATAAGTTGCGACTTTTCCGTAAGGAATCAAAGCAATGACTTCTAAAATCTGCCGATGTAGTTCATACTGAGTCGTCAAAATGGACTCCATAAAAATTGACATAATTCATATCATATAAAAATTTTTGACTAAAACTAAATGCAATCCAAGGTGGGCTTGAGGGAAATCTGCATGAAAAAAATATTATTGGTGGTTACTGGGACTTTACTGTGCGCTTCTTGTACTACTCGCCCTCCTATTCCTTCAGGAGAAGTACCTAAAGTATCAATAGATGGCCGCCCTATCGTTCCTGTCACATTCGTATTTACCACTAATTCTCCAGAAGCTACGAAGTTTGATAATTACCAACAGATGCGTAAAGAAATCAAAATATTAAATAAATATTATGTAGATGATAAAAATAATAAGATTTTTAAATTCAAATTACACCGTTATATCCCTTTTGAGGAGTTTTCAAAATTACATTGCGATTTAAAGCAGCAGATCAATCAACCCTACCCGATCTCTACTGAAACTATTCCTGCCAGTGTAAACACCTGCTTTCCTAAAAGAACTGCCAGCAAGGAAGTCATCGTTTTTATTTATGATGCCTATTCTACTAAATGGAAATTTGAAGATGTAACAAGTAGAGCATTTCGTAATAATGGTAAACCTTTTGTTTTATTAGATTGGAACCGACTCAATTATAATATTCAGGCTGGTAGCGTACATGAAATGGGGCATGTGTTCGGACTAAAACATGTCTGCGCGCCGAATGCTACAAAACGTACACCAACCAACATCATGGCGAGTGCCGAATGTAAACGTGGCAGCGGTGGACTTAGAAATTTAGGTTTTACACCGGTCCAACTTCAAACAATTTTAGAAAATTACCAACGTTATCCATAAAGATTTTAAAAACTCATTTCGACGTAAAAACCTAAATCATCTTGTGCTGCATAATAATTTTCAGGAGTCAGTAATGAAGTCATATAATTGCTGGCCTCTGAAAAATCGTCTTCATTGACTGGATGCGGTTGCCAAAATGTTTTCAAATTATTGGTATAGATTGGATATAAACGCAGTCGATCTTTTGACAAATCTAGCCGTGCTATACATCCATACGGTAAAGCATTTTGCTCTGTATATTCACCATTGCTATTAAAAACCGCATTGCCAATACCAAATACCACAGGCTTCTGATTAATCACTTTAATCGGTTGAATGGTATGAGCTCCATGACCGATAACGAGGTCCGCACCAGCTTGAGTCAAAATATCAGCAAGCTTGTTCTGCTCTTTTGTAATTGGCTTAAAATCGATACCCCAATGGCAAATAACAATAATTTTATGCACAGGGTGAGTCTGCTTATAACAGCCTATTTGTTCAAGCAAAACTCCATTTAAACACGCAACTCCATTTTTATGACCTAAAGCATAAAAATCATAATCTAAATAGGCCGTGTCTCTGTGCCAATAGCCGTTAAAAATAGCGTAATGCTTGTTATTAAAAGTGATTTCAAAGTAGTTATGAGCATCTTTTTGATTTAGGCCTGCCCCAATATAAGAAATATTGGCCCGATCAAATTGTTGTAATGTATAAGTTAATCCACGATCCCCATAATCTTTTAAATGGTTATTTGCCAATACCACATGGTTAAGGTGAATATTTTTGAACTCTGCTAATGTTTGTTCGGCATCAGCTTTAAGAATAAATAGCTTTTTATGTACTAAAGGAGATTGATTTTCTAAAGAAAAGACTGCTTCAAAATTAGCGATATTTACGTCATGTTCCCCTAAAAAGGCTTTTATTTTTTCAAATGAATAGTCATATCCATACTGTTGCAGAGCATCCGTTTGTCCTCTCGCCTTACGCTTTTCAGTGTAGATTTCCCCAAAGTAGGTATCCCCTAAAATGTTAATAATACCGCTGGGGGTGGAACAAATTTTAGATGTTACCTTCTGTGCTTGAAAACAATGATAGTAAGGAATTAAGTGCTCAGCACGATAAATATCATCTAAAAAAGAAAAGAAACCAATAGTCTGGTTTTCCTCAAAGAACGTCAGATAAATTTTTCTAAATGAATTTGTAAGATATAAAACCTCTACTACATTCTGTGCCATTAATAGAGTCTGTGGTAGATAAGACTTTCCTTTAAAATTCAGCTCTTTTATAAAGAAAAGTTTTCTAATTTCAGCTGGCTGGCTATAAATATTTTTAACTAATAAAAACAAATGTTTTAACTGGTTTTGTATATTTTCTTTTTTCAAATTTAAATTATAGGTAACAGCTCTTTTTGACAAAATTAAATAGGCTTGCTCATTTGTACCGCAGAGCATCTTACTTAAAGCATCTTTTACATCTGCTGCTTGAGTAAAAATTAAGAACTGCAATAGTTCGGTAAATGTATAACTTTCCGATTTTTTTAAACCTAAATTTTGCTGTCCAATTTGCTCACTCATTTTTTGTGGCACAACATAGACGTCTTGAGCCTGTACTTTTTTTTGCTGAAATTGTTCTAGTGCATAGTCGATTAGCAGTAATGTAGAAATATCATTATCAAATTCGAATTGCCATATAGCTTCATCAAAACTTGTCGTATCGATATGTGCTAATAGCTTGATCTCAACGGGTTGATACTTCATGGCTCATCACCTTTGTAGTCTTTAACGTAAGCGATGTAACCCGATAAGTTATGTTCTTGATCATCAATCCTTACTCGAAAACGGTCATGGCGAATATAAAACGCATGTAAAATTTTATCTGGCCGCGCCATATACATCGCCATTTCCGGATAAAAAAAGCCTGTCGTTTGGAAATCAGCTCTAAACTCAATTAGCTTTTGAAGCTCGAAGATATAAGCCTGCTCAAAAAGTACCGTTCGCCCCTGCTCTTTTAAACGGTTCACCATTTTATAAGCAGCCATTAACATTTCTAATAAAGTTGCATAGGTTGTTTTTCGATTTTTAATAAAAATAAAATGTTTTAAATAATTATTTAAACCAAAAATAAAATATTTATCTTCAGGGCATATTTTAGTGAGTTCATTTGTACAATAACTTAACCAATGATCATGATATTTTTCATATCTCTTTTCAATAAAACATTCAAACATTAATTTAACAGTTTCTAATAATCTAGAATCTTGGTTAATTTGATATAAACGTAATAATGCTAAAGCAGCTTCACCATCATAATAAATAATCCTGAATTTTTCTTTTAAACTATAATCTGGATAATTTAATACATGTGTCGTTGAGCCACTTGAATCTACTAGCTTTAAAATACCATTTGCGAGTTTCTCTGCATATTTTTGATAATCACTTTTTTGAGTAATTTCTTGATATTTTGTTAACATTAAAATAGCAGCCGCATTGGCACCTAATTTAATTTCAAACTCCCCTTCTTTACCATCAATCATAAAGGCAGTTTCTGAGTCTTTTTCTTTATAAAAGTTGGTCAGTGCATAGTGAATGGCAGCATATATTTTGGGCCAATATTCTGGCTTGCTTTGCACTTCAAATGTTTCTACTAAGGCATATACCGAGGTACAGTGACGCACCGTATTGTAGTTACGAATGTCACGATCATAAGCAGAAAAACAGCCATATATAAATTTGCCATTTTCTTGAATCTGGTTATGCAGAAATTCCGAATTTTGCTCAATTAGATGCTGAAAATGCTGTTTTTTATTGCTTGAAATTCCTCTAATTCCATTTACATCATAACCACTCGCTAAGTTAATAAATTCCTCATTTTCATAAAATGCTGCGTAGGTATCAAAAGTCCAAATGTCTTGCAGTTCTTGTAATTTAATCTGTGGTTTTGGAGCGTTATATTTTTGCTTAACGGCATAATTTAGGTTTGTTTCATCAAAAAAGTTCGGTTTGTCGTAGCTCAAGCCTCGAATGATTGCTTTTCCATAAATCTCTTGCTCAAGAAAAGCCACTGAACAGTGTTCATCAAAACCAATCCCTTTACGGTAGTGGTTGTTGTGAAATTGATGGTGAACCTGCTGCTCTACTTCCTTCCAAGCTTGTTTCGTTAAGTTGTATGCCACATCAATTTTTATATAATCAGAAAGTGGTTCATGTGCAAACTGGTCATCAATAAAATCTAATAGTTGTTTTTTAGCCTGCTCTAAATTTGTTTTCTCACTGTGCCAAGCACTACATCTTTGATCTTTAGGGCCATAAGATAAAAATAAAATAATATCCTGTTTAAGACTCGGAACGTGTTGAACAATTTGCTCTAACCAAAGGTTCATTTGTCTTTGGAATTTTAAAAATGCCGTCACTCGAATTTAGTCCCTATCCGTTATTTGTTGTTCTATAAAGTTTTCAATACATCATAGCACGGACAAGCTAAAAGCTAGATTAACGTATTGTTTAGATGTAAAAAAAAGAGCCCGAAGGCTCTTTTTTTACTTGGTTAATTATCTATTAATAGATAATTTGACCATTGTTGAGAAGATCATTGAGGGTCAATGAAGTTCGAGATTCATCTAGATGAATTGTCAACAATTGAGTATTTGAATAAGTAAGACCTAAACCGTCACGATCTACACTAATTGTAGCGTTTTGAGTCGTAGCATCGTAGCTTACAGATACATATTGTCCAATGGTTAAACTGTTTGGATTGCCAAGTAATAAGTTACTAATATCAATCTTATCAGCTTGAGTATCAGTTGCCGTATTACCTACATGGAAATCATTCCATACATCTACACCATTACCACCAGTTGCACTATTTACACTTGCAGCTGTTAATGTGTTGTAAATCAAGGTATCCGAGCCATTACCAAGCGTAAATGTATCGTTCGCACTGGTACTTACAGCAAGGCTGTTCAACTCTTGACTCAAATCAATCGTTAATGTGCTGGTAGATTCAGCGCCCGTAACTGATACAAGTTTGTAGTTAATCGTATCAATCGTAGCATTTGCTGCACTATCTAATGGTTTGTAATAGTACGAACCATCATTGTAGAGGTACAAGGTACCTTCACCAGTATTAATCGCTTGACCAGCAGCAATTTGGTAGTTTCCTGGTGTAACTTCAACATACAATTGAGAAGCAACTGTAGTGTCTGCAACTCCACCAGTAGTATCACCTACCAAGATATTGCCATGAATCCAATCTGTTAAACCATCAGGTGTGTATTGATCTAGATGAGTTGTTTTTGTAGTCACAACCGAATCAAGTGACATATTACCAATTGGAAGCAAACTAGATAAGCTAAACACAACTCTATAAGTACCAGCAGATAAGTGAGATACATCAGCCGAGTATGCTGGAGCACCCAACACACCTGCCAAGGCTGTCGAAGAACCTGAATAAACTGTATCTACCCATACACCGCCTACAAACTGCTGGATCTTATAACCTGTCGTCGGTAGAACAGATAGACTTAAAGATGCTAAATAATTCAGCTGAACATGTACATCAGTTACAGTATTGGCAGCAACAACAAACTGGTTCGATGTCACTGTACTGCTTAAAACTGGTGGTAATGTACTAAGCGATACGTTACCACTTGGTACATCAACAACAGCATCAGTTACCTGTTTCATGCTGATTGTTGCATCACTAGTATCCGCATTGGCTACTGGTGCAGGAATTACCGCATCTACACCTGGGTTAGCTGTATCCCAAGTGATATCCACATCAGGTGAACCAATTTGGATATGCAATGTTGCCGTGTCTGTTCTACCAGTTGCTGGATCTGTCACGGTATAGGTAAAGCTATCTACTTTTCCTATATTTAACGTGTTAGCTGTAGCCTGATAACTATAAGTACCATCCGCGTTAATTGTTAAAGTACCATAAGCACCTACAATTGTTGCTGATGAACCTACACTCACAGCTGATGTATTACCATTTTCAGAAGTCACTGAAGTCACAACTGAAGTTGTCGTAATGTAATCTGGCGTATAGTTTGGTCCATATACAGCAGAGTTATCATCTGACAGAACATTACCAATGATAGGATCCACTACTAAGCTAGGTACTTGAGTAATATCGCCATTATTCAAAGTAATATCCGCAGTGACACTACCTAGAGCTGTAAGAAGCGTATTGCTCTCCATAAACAACTCATAAGTACCAGAACCTAAGTTATCAACCTTGAATTTCACCTCAGACCCAAAGATACCTAATAAATCAAGTACCCCTGTATCTGCACTATCTGCTACTACTGTACGAGTGCCGTCTGGATTAACTCGTGTTAATACCACATGTAAACCATCAACAATCGTTGCAACTGAACCAAAGTTCACTGAGATAATTGCTTCAGTAATATGGCCTGGATCAACTGTAAATGTCGCAGTACCTTGTTTAGTACCGATAACAACTCCACCAACACCAAGTAACCAGTTATAGCTAATTGCATTATCAAAGACTTGTTGTGTCGTTGGATAAACCATGTCAATTGCTGCTGAAGCAACGTTATCCATTGCATCAACAGGAACTGGGCTTGTGATAACAGCTGGTTGAGATGGATCATTAGCGTTCCAAGTCATATCCACACTATCACTATCCAAGTGAACATATAGAGTCGCTTGAGAACTATTGCCCGTAACTGGATCGAGTAACGTATAAGTAAACTCATCAACTTGTCCGAGATTTAGTCCATTCGCATTTGGTGTGTAAGTGTAGTTACCATTTTGATCAATTACCAATGTACCGTAAGTACCTGCAATCGTAGTTGTACCAGTTGCACTTACTGCATTTCCATTAACTGTTGAGATAATAGCGTCATGGGTTGCAGCATCAACTGCACCGTTGATACCAACATCTTTAATAACGTTGCCAGAAATTGGCTCGACAGAGTAACCAGCCACGATATATGGATTATAGACATCCATCGTACCAGTTAATGTTCCGCCTAGACCTACACCTAACAATCCGTCATAACCGATAAATGCACGGTACTGACCTGGTTCTAAGCCATCCACTACAGCAGTTGCTACTCCACCAATCAGAGATAGATCAATGAGCGAAGCTTCTGGGTTAGTTCCACCAATAGATACCCATTGTCCAGTAGTTGCATCGTATTTTTGAACAACTAGTGAGTAGTCACTTAATACATTCGCAGTGAGTAATCCACTGAAGGTAAATGTAGCTGTACCTTCTCGGTCTGCATCCACATTAAATGCAATGGTTGCATCACCTAGTAATTGTAAGTTCAAACCAGCGAGAGAAACTGCTGCTAAGTAACTTGCACTACCAAGAGCTACGTCATCTGCAACAAGCAACGATTCTGGATTAATTTCAGCAACTGCTAGGTTGTCTGCAGCTTTCACAGAGCTCAATTGAATATTGAGATTTGCTTGAGCAGTGTCCCCAGTTACAGGATCGGTTAATGTGTAGACAAACACATCTGTTTGACCAACACCAGCTGCACTTGCAGTAGGTGTATAAGTATATGAACCATCAAGGTTGATTTCCAATGTACCGTAAGCACCATTAATGATCGTGCCATCTGCTACAACAGGCTGACCGTTAACTGCACTTACAACTGTTGTTGGAGTCACGATGTCTACTTCACCTGAACCATTCACTTCTGTGATGACGTTACCATCAGCAACTTCAGTGTAGTATCCACCTACTTGCGTCGTGTCATAAACATCCATTGTGCCAGTTAAGGTACCAAGTAAACCAATACCTAGAAGACCGTTATAAGTCATGAATGCACGGTATTGACCTTCTTCTAAACCATCAATCACTACACTAGGAGTTGTACCTAATAAAGTAAGATCAAGAATGTCTGCTTGGCCACCACCATAGACAGAAGTCCATTGCCCCGTTGTTGTATCAAATTTCTGAAGGACTAGAGAATAATCAGATAATGCATCTACGCCAATTAAAGCACTGTACGTAAAGGTTGCGTTACCTTCATCACCTGCACCAACTGTAAAGCCAATCGCTTCAGAACCAAGTTGCAAATCAAGTCCAGCAAGTGACACAAGAGCTAAGTATGTTTTGCTACCTAGAGCTGCATCATCTTGTACAAGCAATGGTTGAGGTGCAAGTACTGCTGTATCAGTGTTATCAAAGGCAATGATAGAGCTTGCAAGAGTATAAGTTTGCGTATCTTGAAGTGTACTAGTGTTTCCTGCGAGGTCTGTGAATGTCGCAGTAGCATCAACAGTTAAGTCTGAATCTGCTGCAAGACCACTACCAGCTACATCAACTGTCCAAGTACCTGCTACGGCATCAACTGTGGCTGTATAGTCAACACCATTTACAGTAACCACAACACCTGTTGTTACGGCATCTGTAGGGATGTTGGTCAATGTACCTGTTAAGGTCACTGGTCCACCAGCTTCTGTCGCATCTAGAATGTTATCAGCAGTAACTGGGTCAATTGCTAACACAGTTGTAGTGATATCAGGTGGAGTAACATCTAGAGTTACCGTTACATCTGCATCAGCAACATCTACGTTACCTTGTGCATCTACAGCCTCAGCATGAATCACAATCTGACCAGTCACAGGATCTGCTGCTGTTGCGGCAAGAGTCGCTGTGATGAAGCCGTTGGTAATATCCGCTGCTGTCACGGTGTAGTTCACACCATTAACATTCACCACTGTGCCGTCGATTGC